>DASZLQ010000099.1:0-2859 GCA_035552295.1 Mycobacterium sp.
GGATGCCGGCAACCGTCACCGTCGCGCCCGGCGCCGCGCCGGCCGCGGTTAGCCCCTCCTCGGAGTAGCTGTCGCTCGCGTTGTCGAAGTTGGCGCCACCCGGATTTGAGTCGCTGGAGATGCCGATGTTGTTGAAAAGGGTGTTCAACGGACCGGTGGGACCGGGGTTGAAGGTGATGTTCGGCGGGTTCGTGTCCAGGGCCCGCTCGTTGAATGAGACTTTCACCGCGTGGCCGCTCAAGCGCGACGCGGACTGGTCGATCGCCCAGCCGTCGACCCGGATACCGATTGCGCCCGCGCCCTGCGAGGCGGCTTTGGTGAGCCGCACGTGCGTCTGGGACGATTCGCCCGGCACCAGGTTCAGGTAGTTCTCGCTAAACGTCGCGGGCAGGATTCGCTTGCCGGTGCTGGTGTCGTACACCTGCAGGTGCACCATCAGCGCGACCGTCGACCCGATGTTCGTCACCTGCGCGGTCAGCTCGATTTCGCCGCCGGGCGGGTGCTCAGCGTCGGCCGCAACCGAGATCTTCGCTGGCGTCATGGAACTCAGCGCGGCGAACCCGTCGCTCGTGCCAGGCTTCTCGAGCCAGTAGAAATTGCGGACCAATTCGTGGCCACCACTGTCGGCGATCGACACCCGGACGAAGACGGTCTCGCTCGGACTTGCCCCGAGTTGTGATGCGATGTTGCCGACGACGGTGTGGTTTGACGCGGCCGCCGAGACCGGAAGGCTCGAGCTCACGAACTGTTCGCCCTGCAGGTCGTAGGCGGTGATCTGCACCGCGCCGTCCAGTGGCGCGCGCGTGTGGTTGGCGACCATGACGTCGTACGTCCCGGCGTCGACGACGACATTGATCCGCCGGCAGGCGCGCTGCACCGCGTAGAACGACGAGTGCGCCTCCAGATCGTGGGAGTACATATTCCAGACAAAGCTGGGCTGGGCCGGGTTGGTCATCCACATGAACACGCCGGTGGGCGGCCACGGCCGACCGGGGTCAACGCCGGTCATCCGCGCGACGCGCGACTCGTAGATGGACCTGATGCACTCGTAATTCATCATCTGCGACTTGCGTGCGAAGTCGGGAAGATTCTTGGGCACGCCGTACCGCTGCCCGGTGAGCGCGATGTACCCGGCCCCACCGCCGTTGCCGCCGTTGCCATTGACGTCCCGGTCGGCCCAGAAGTCGTTCGGGGTCTCCCACGACTCCGGCGGGATCATCTTCTCGATGAACTCGAGGGTTGGGATCGAGTACGAGCCGACCTCGTTGTGGAACGGCGGCCAGTGTGTGCCGTCGTTGATCCCGAAGTGGGTTGCGGGCGTAACCCACTGGTACGGGCCGCCCGACGTGTAGCCATTGACCGCGTTCTGCCCGGTGTCGCCGGCCGACGAGGTCAGGCTCAGGCGCTTTGGGTCCAGTTCGGCGACCATCGAGTCGAGGGCGTCAATCAGAACCTGCGGCGGTGGGCCCTCGTTCCCGCCGCAATACAGCAGGAGTGACGGGTGATTGCGGAAGCGGATGATGCAGTCGCGAATGTTGGCGATATCGCGCGGGTCGTTCGCCGGGGGCGGGCCCTCGGTGGACTTGAAGAACTCTTGCCAGACGAGGATGCCGAACTCGTCGCAGGCGTCGTAGAGGTCCTGGGTGCTGCTCTGCCCGTTCCAGTTGCGGATGAGGTTGAGGTTGGCGTCGCGGTGCATGCGCACCTGCTCGAAGAGCCTCTCGCGCGGGATGCGCTTGAGCGCCTCATCCAGGCCCCAGTTGCCACCCATCGCGAGGACCGGCTGACCGTTGACGGTGAGCGCGAGGCTGTCGATCAACGTACCGGACGGATCGGTGCGCGGGACGCTGTACTCGATACGCCGCACACCGAAGCGCACGGAGCGCTCGTCGGACACCATCTGGCCCGTCTCGACTTGCACCGTGAGCTGGTACAGGTGCGGGGTGCCGTATCCGTTGGGCCACCACAAGTGAGGTTTGTTCAGCCGGAGTTGAGGAACATCAGCTGGCGTGAGCGTGACCGACGAGCTGCCGGCCGGCACCGTGATCGGATGCTGGAAGGGGGTTCCCCCGATGTCTCCCGTGACCGTGACAGCTTGGTCGACGCTGGCCGCACTGTCGAACGTGAGGCCGAGCGCGACGTCGGCGGTACTCAGGTCGTCGGACAGGGTCGGGTCGACATGTACGTCGGTGAGCCGGATCGGCCCGGTCGTCGACCAGCGCACCGGCTGCCAGATGCCAAGGTCCCGGTCGGGGATGGTGGGCAGCCAGTCCCAGCCGGCTGTGCAGAAGAACGTGGGGCCGTTCTCCAGCGTGATCCCGGTCGGGCCGCCGTTGCGCCCCCCGCGGGTCACGCCGCTGGCGAAGCTCGGGAGCGACGGACCCTCGGAGAAGTCCAGCTTATGCACGAGCACCGCGAGATGGGCCAAACCATTAGCCTGCGCCACGACATCGGTCACGTCGAAGACGCCGCGGATGAACGCACCCTCCATCGACCCGACCTGCGAGCCGTTGAGCCAGATGTCGGCGAGGTAGTTGACCCCATCGAAGTGGAGCCAGAACCGCTGCCCGTCGACCAGCTGTGGGACGTGGAATCTCGTCCGGTACCAGTAGTTGGTGTCCTTGAGGGTGTCCGGGACGGTATCGGTAAGGATGTGCCGGTAAAGCGGATCGGGAAACATCCCGTTGGCGATCATGCTGGTGAGCGGGGTGCCGGGCACCACCGCGGGCTGCAGGCCGGAGACCTTCGCGGCACTCGACAGGATCGGGCCGGTCAGGCCGTCAGCGTCCGCGGCAGCGAACGTCCACCCGCCGGCGATCTCCTGCTCGCCCACGACGCTCTGCGCGCCCGGGGCAGCCT
>DASZLQ010000100.1:0-4654 GCA_035552295.1 Mycobacterium sp.
TCATCGGCAAGCAGGACCGAGGGATCGTTGATCAGCGCCCGGGCGATCGCCACCCGCTGCTGCTGACCACCGGAGAGTTCATTGGGCATGTGCTTCGCGCGATCGCTTAGCCCGACCTGTTCTAGGGCCAGCCGGGCCCGGGAGCGACGGTCCGGTGCCCCAGCGTAGATCAGGGGCAACTCAACGTTGCGGATCGCGCTGGTGCGCGGGATCAGGTTGAACGACTGGAACACAAAACCGATCTTGCGGCTACGGATTTTAGCTAGTTGGTTGCTGGAAAGCCGGCTCACGTCGGTGCCATCGAGCAGATAACGCCCGCTAGTCGGAGTATCAAGACAGCCCAAGATATTCATCATAGTGCTCTTGCCGGATCCGGACGGGCCCATGATGGCGACCATTTCGCCGTCGTCGATGGTCAAGTCGACGCCATGGAGTACCGGCACCTCGACCTTACCTAGCTGGTAGGCCTTGGTGACACCCTCGAGCTTGATCATTCAACTCCTCATCTCGACATCGCTGGTTGCCGGCGCAGGCGTGCTCCCGTTGTCCATCCAGTTTCGGCAACCGTCGTTGGAAAGGCCACTCGCCCGTCATGGGCTCCTGCCGGTCGACCGCTTCTTCGCAAAGACAGCATGGTGTTGATTCTGTGGCGCAACATCACCGGCAGCGCCCGTCGTGCTCTGGCGCTGGCGGCAGTCCTTGGGCTCCCGCTGACCGGTACTGAACTTTGGCGCTGGTGGTGAAGACGTGAGCGGCCCTAGGCGCGATCGTGGAACAGGAATATGTGGGCCTGATCGAGAAGTATCGAACTCGCTTCGGCCCGTTCGCCGCCGTACCAGTAGTGCTCCGGAATCGGGGGGAGGTCAGCAATGAACCTGCGGGAGGCGTTACTCGTCGCGCTACGCGCGTTGCGGGCACATCGGCTGCGCTCCACGCTCACCATGTTGGGCCTTATCATCGGAGTCTCGGCGGTGGTCCTACTGTCGGCCTGCGGACAAGGGGTGAAGAACTCGGTCGATGCGCGCATTGAACCGGTGGCCAACAACATCACCATCGTGTCCCAGGCCGAGGCCGTTCCTGGGGGCCCGCCCGCGCAGAATTTGACCGACGCCGACGCCGCCGCGCTACAGGGGGCACCCGACATCGCCACGGTGACCCCAGTTGTCACCAGCGCAACCGCCCCTGCCACCGGCTCGGTGCCCGGCGCAGGAACACTCATCGAAACCAACACCGTCCAGTTCCTCTCGGCGAACATCATCGGTACCACGGACATCTGGGCCACGACGAACAACCGGAACCTCACGGTGGGATCGTTTTTCGACGCGGCCCAGGCCCGTTCCGCGGCCAGAGTGGTGGTCCTGGGTCCCACCGTCGCGCGCACCCTTTTCGGTGATCCCGCGGCGGCGCTGAACCAGACGGTCCAGATCGGCCATGAAACTTTCCGGGTCACCGGTGTGATGGCGAGCTATGGTCAGCAGCTGGACAACACCGCGGTCATGCCACTGAGTACCGCTCGCCGCTACGTCTTCGGCTACGGCACCGGCAGCACCAGCAACCAACTCGACCAAATCGTCGTGCAAGCGCCCCAGCAAGCCGACGTTCCGGCCGCCATCGCCGAGATAACCCGCATCCTCGACGCCCGGCACCACATCACCAATCCCCAGCTACGGGACTTCCAAATTCAATCCCTGGGATCCCGGCTTCAAACCTTCAATCAGATCGTGCGCATCCTCGTCCTGTTCACCCCGGCCGTCGCCGCGCTCTCGCTGGTCGTCGGCGGCATCGGCGTCCTGAACATCATGCTGGTCTCGGTCACCGAACGTACCCGGGAGATCGGCATCCGCAAGGCGATCGGCGCAACCAACCGCGCCATCCTCGAACAGTTCCTCATCGAGTCCATCGTCCTGGCCGGCCTCGGTGGCCTCATCGGGGCCGGAGCCGGAATCGGGCTGTCCCTCCTCATCGGTGCGATCGCACCGACGTTCGACCCCTCCTCTGGTGCCCTGGCCGGGTTCACTCCCGTTTTGTCCGCTCTGCCCGTGGTGGTGGCATTCGGGATCAGTCTCGCAATCGGACTTATCTCCGGCGGCTACCCGGCCTACCGCGCCGCCAGACTGCTTCCCATTCAAGCCCTCAGATACCAATAGCACGCTGCGCTACCCAGCTGCGGCTTTAGCCCACCACCTGCTCAACGGAGTTTCTGCGTCAGTCCACCCGCACTTGATTGGCACGCCTTCGATGGTGATCTCCAACATGTGACGAAAGCGGACCGAATCCGGAGACGAGCGACCACATTCACCCAGTCGCGGCCCAGTTCTGGCGCAGACCCGGATGAAGCCTCAATGACGAGGCGGTGTAATGGGCCGCGGCTTCCGAAATACAGTAGCGGTGCGCGGGAAGACGCCCAAATCAGCCCGAAACGGGAGTTCCCACGCGCATATGGGACAGCGCTTAGTCCAACGACAG
The DNA here is from genome assembly GCA_035552295.1 of Mycobacterium sp. Lineage (GTDB taxonomy): Bacteria > Actinomycetota > Actinomycetes > Mycobacteriales > Mycobacteriaceae > Mycobacterium. The sequence goes on from DASZLQ010000100.1 coordinate 2,467, forward strand.
TGTGGACCATGCGAGGCCTAGGACGTCTGGGACCGCTGGCAATTCGTGCATTGCCAGCACGAGTACCGCCAGTGGTACTCGACGGCGGATAGCCATGAGTACGTGGGTGCCGGTCCTGGCGTCCAGACCCGTCGTCGGTTCGTCGATGAGCAGCCCCTCGGGTTTGGGTGGCGCCCCGCGTGACCCGGCTGTCACCGTAGAGCACGACGCCGATGAAGCCCGCCTCCACGGCGAATGCCATGACGACCTCCATCCCGATGATCGGCCCAGTTTCCGCGGCGTAGCCGCGGGATTCCCTGTCTTCCAGTACAGCCCGTACAGGACGCACAAGAAGATCGACAATCCGACGGTGATCGACGGGAACGTCATATGGAATAACACCGTGATGGCGAACTGCCAACGTGAGAGATCGAGCAGGCTTAACGCTGCCTCCCGCAATACGTGCGGTCTTTGCGTGGGGCGGTCCGGGTCGCCGTGTCTTAGCCGGCGTTGTCGGTTAGTGAGGCGACATCGGCCGGGGCCAGCTTGATCGCCGCGGCGGCGACGTTGTCGTCTACGTGTGACACCGATCCGGTGCCCGGGATTGGCAGGATCGACGGCGATCGGGCCAGCAGCCAGGCGAGCACTATCTGCCGCGGTGTCGCGTCGTAGCGCTGCGCTATCTCCCGCACGACCCGGTTGCGGTCAACATTCTGGATCGGTGCCCACGGCAGGAAGACGATCTGCTCCTGCTCGCAGAGATCGATCAGCGACTCAGATTGGCGGTCCTCGACGTTGTAGCGGTTCTGGATCGACACGATGGGGGTGAGTCGCTGTGCGCGACGCAGCTGATCCTCGGTCACGTTCGACACCCCGATGTGTCGGATCTTGCCCTGCTCCTTAAGAGTGACAAGGGCACCGATCGAGTCCTCCAACGGCACCGCGGGGTCAGGCCGGTGGAACTGGTAGAGCGGGATCTGGTCGAGCTTGAGCCGCCGCAGGCTCCCCTCGCAGGCCTCGACCAGGTGCTCAGGCCGGCCGTTGGCCCGCCACTGTCCCGGACCAGTGCGCTCAAGGCCGCCTTTGGTCGCGATCACCAGATCATCTGGGTACGGGTAGAGCGTCTCGCTGATGAGCTCCTCGCTGACGTGCGGACCGTAGGAGTCGGCGGTGTCGATGAAGTTGACGCCGAGCTCGATCGCGCGGCGCAACACCGCCTTGGCCTCGTCGCGGTCGGCGGGCTCGCCCCAGATGCCGTCACCGGTGATACGCATGGCGCCGAAGCCGAGGCGGTTGACCGTCAAGTCGCCGCCCACATCGATCGTGCCGGCCATTCCGGCGTGCCCGGGTTTCCACTCTGACATGGATCATGACTCCTTTGATCTGCGTCTCGGCGACCGCCGCAACCGCGATGGTCCAGCGTCTTTGCCCAGCCGACCGGCCCGACAACTGCAGTGTGGCTTCAGCGGTTGCAGCTGGCCAGGTTTGGCGTTCCTTCCCGATGTTGGTTTCTAGCCGTGACGCGCCCGGTGAGCTACGCCCACGGTGCCCATCATCACTCCCAGGCACGCTCGCGTCTTCACAGCAAGCATCCAATGTGCATACCCGCCAGCAGGGGTCGTCGGGCACCACGGTGGGCCGGCAACCGTTACCAGCGACACCACAATTTCGACGGGCGGATTGCCGAGCCAACACCGGATAAGGGAGATCGCCTGGCGTCGTCGAAGAGTTGACAAGTCCTCTTCTCTTGCCGCCCTGGAGGAGTCGCGATCCACATTCGCTCGCACTGCGCCCGCGCCTCCTCACTGTGCAGGGACGAGTGCGAGCTTGCCGTTGGGGTGGCCTTGGCTGAGGACGGTGTGGGCTTGTGCGGCTTCGGTGAGGGGGTAGGTCTTGGCGGGGAGCAGGGTCAGCTTGCCGCTGGCGGCCAGCGGGAGAAGTTGGCGCCAAGCGTTCGCGCGGATTTCGGTGCCGGGGTCGGCCCCTGGGCCGTTGCCGATCAACATGATGCCGGTGTCGGCACGGTGGAAGGCGGCGATCGAGACGATTCTGCTCGGCTCGGGTACCAAGGCCAGCGACACATCGATCGCCTCGTCGGTGCCCACCGCGTCGATCGCGGCGTTGACCCCGGAGGGGGCTGCTTGCTTGACCCGGTCGAGCAGGCCAGGCCCATAGGTCACCGGGACGGCGCCGACTTCCCGCAGCAGGG
>DASZLQ010000101.1:0-6138 GCA_035552295.1 Mycobacterium sp.
GCTGCTGCAGAGCCTCACGGATCGGTTCGGCAGCGGCGAGTTCGTCTTCGACACCGTGTCGCCGATGGGGCCGCGGCTGTCCAAGGTGCTCACCAAGGGCATCACCAAGTGGGGCATCCGTGATGCCCGCGAAATCGAGCAGTGGAACCCGCGGCTGCGCTTCCTGGAGCGATCCTCCGTAGGGGCGCTCTGCGAACGCATCCCCTCGGCGCCGGTGCGGCTGCTGTGGCGGCTGGTCAACGCCACGCCGATGCGGAATTACGACGTGCTGAACCGCTTCGCGTTCTGAGCCATCATTTCGACCGCGCCGCGCGATCGCCATCGACTGTGCATTGAGGGCCTTCAGTGTGCTTGTAGGGCGCAAACCGGCCCGAAATCGCGCCCCCAGCGCACACGCAAAGCCGCCAATGCACACTCCGCGGTCACGAACTAGATCGCCGCGCCGGGGTTGAGGATGCCCAGCGGGTCCAGCGCCTGCTTGATGCGCCGGTTCAGGTCCATAGCTTCGGGTCCGAGGTAGCCGTCCAGCCAGGGTCGTTTCAACCGCCCGACGCCGTGCTCACCGGTGATGGTGCCGCCGAGGCCAACGGCCAGGTCCATGATTTCCCCGAACGCGACATGCGCGCGCTCAGTTATCGCGGTATCTGCGGGGTCGTAGACGATCAGGGGGTGGGTGTTGCCGTCGCCGGCGTGGGCGATGACCGAGATCATCAGGTCGCGCTGCTCGGCGATGCGCGCGATTCCGGTGACCAGCTTGCCCAGCGCCGGAAGCGGCACCCCGACATCTTCGAGCAACAGTGACCCCTTGGCTTCCACTGCCGGGATGCAGAACCGGCGGGCGGCGACGAATGCTTCGCCCTCGTCGGGATCATTGGTCGAAAAAACTTCTGTCGCATGATTTTCGGCGAATATTGCGGCCATGAGTTCGGCGTCCTCGGACCCGGCCCGGCCACGCTCGTCCGAACCGGCCACCAGCATGGCGGCCGCCCCGCGGTCCAGATCCATGCGCAAGGTGTCCTCGACGGCGTTGATCGCCACCGAATCTATGAATTCGAGCATCGCCGGTCGCAACCGCGCGGCGACCCCCAGCACCGCGTCGACAGCCGATTCCACTGAGGCGAAAGTGGCCACCACAACGCTTGAGGTGTTTTGTGCGGGCAGCAGCCGCAGCGTCACTTCCGTGATGACGCCCAGCGTGCCTTCGCTGCCCACGAACAACTTGGTCAGGCTGAGCCCCGCCACATCCTTCAGGCGCGGGCCGCCCAGCCGGACCGCGGTGCCGTCGGCCAGCACCACCTGCATGCCCAGCACATAGTCGGTGGTGACGCCGTACTTCACGCAGCACAGCCCGCCCGCGTTGGTGGCGATGTTGCCTCCGATGCTGCAGATTTCGAACGACGATGGATCGGGCGGGTACCACAGCCCGTGGTCGGCGGCGGCCTTCTTCACTTCGGCGTTGAACAGCCCGGGCTGACAGACCGCGGTGCGGGTGACCGGGTCGACGGTGATGCCGCGCATTTTCTCCGTCGACAGCACGATCCCGTTGTCCAGCGCGGTCGCTCCGCCCGACAGGCCGCTGCCGGCTCCCCGGGGCACCACCGGCACGCGATTGGCCGTGGCCCAGCGCAGCACCGTCTGGACCTCTTCGGTGGTCCGCGGCCGGACGACGGCCAGCGGCTTGCCCGCCGACGGGTGGAAGGCACGGTCTTGGCGGTAGCCCTCGGTAATGGCCGGGTCGGTGACGACGGTCCCGTCGGGCAGCCCCGCGATCAGGCCGGCCAGCGCATCCGAGTTCACGGCCCGATCCTAGGCCTTTCCGAAGGCCCGGGTTCGACAGCGAACTCCGGCGCGCGGTCCAATTCGCGCAGCGACGGCAGCCCGCAGGCGACGAGCCCGATCAACAGGATGGGCACCGCCAACGTCAGGAACGTGACCTTCAGTCCGGCGGCGTCGGCCAGGGGACCGGCCACCAGCAAGCCCAACGGGCCCGCGGCGTAGGTCAGCCCCGTCATCACCCCGACCACCCGACCGCGTAGATGATGAGGAGCCCGCGTCTGCATCATGTAGTTGTAAATCGGCTGGATCGGCCCGTAGACCACGCCGGTCACCCCGCACAGCGCCAGGATCACCGGCAACGGCGGCAGGAACGCGATACCGGCCGTCGCCGCACCAAAGGTGAGGGTCGCGGTCAGCACAGCCGTGCGTCGCCGCGTGTATCTCGACAGCGCGGCATAGCCCAGCGCGCCGGCCACGCCACCGATCGCCAGCGCCATCAATGCCCAACCCAACTGCGCGGGTTGGTGGCGGTCGGCGAAATACTTTGGAAACAGCACGCTTTCCATCGGCAGGTACAGTGCGGTGACGGCCAAGTCGATCAACGCGAGCGTCCGTAGCACCCGCAGGTTCCAGACAAATCGCATTCCTTCGGCGATGCCGGACACCAACCCTCCGGGTCGGGTCGCGTGCTGTGGCCTGCCGGCGCCCTCAAGCCGCAGCGCCCCAATTGCGAAGATCGACAACCCGAAACACCCCGCCGTGACCCACATCGTGTTGATGCCGCCGACCGTGGCGATCATCAAACCGCCGATGCCCGGGCCCACCATGAAGCCCAGGTTGAGAACCGCCTCGTAGAAGCTGTTGGTCCGGTCGAGCGACCAGCCCGCGCGGGCGGCGGCCTCGGGCAGCATCGACTGACGCGCCGTTGTCCCGGCCGGGTCGAAAGCGGCCGCGAAGAACGCCAGCACGGCCAGGTCGGCGACGTTGATCGCTCTTGGACCGAAGAACCAGGCGATCAGCGGGACGGCGGCCACCGCCGTGCCGGACAGCGAATCGGAGACGAGCGAAACCCGGCGACGCCCAAAAGAGTCGACTGCCGTGCCGGCGACCAGCGTGGACAGCACCAGTGGCAGCGTCATCGCAGCGGCCACGACGGACGCGTCCCGCGCGCTGTAGTCGTGCTGCAACGCCAGCCAGGGGAACGCGACTATCGAGATGCCGGTACCCGCAGTCGCCACCAGCGTGGCGAATAGGATCAAGAATGCTGGGCCCCGGCTGCTGCTTTTCATGGGATATCGCGCCTGAACTTATGCCAAAGCGATATCCGCGGCGACCGAATTTCTTGACCGGCATCGCGTGAATGCAAGATGTTGATGTGCTCGTCCATCCGAATACCGGCCAGGCGTTCGGCTCTCCCGTTGTGCCAGGCAGCGGCTGGCCGGGCGATCCGGCGACCCGGCAGACCCCGGTGGCCGCCGATGCCGCGCAGGTCCGCGCGCTGGCTGCCCAGGCCGGCTCGATACCGGAGCTCGATGCCGTGATCAGCGTGTGCCGCGCATGCCCGCGGCTGGTCACCTGGCGTGAAGATGTCGCCGTCACCAAGCGCCGGGCCTTCGCCGACCAGCCGTATTGGGGGCGGCCGGTGCCGGGATGGGGATCGGAGCGCCCGCGGCTGCTGATCATCGGGCTAGCGCCCGCCGCGCACGGCGCCAACCGGACCGGCCGCATGTTCACCGGCGACCGGTCCGGGGATCAGCTTTACGCGGCACTGTACCGCGCCGGGCTGGTGAACTCACCGAGCAGCGTCGACGCCGCAGACGGCTTGCGGGCCAACCAGATTCGGATCGCCGCACCGGTGCGATGCGCGCCGCCGGCCAACGCGCCGACCCCGGCGGAACGGGACGCCTGCTGGCCCTGGCTGGATGCCGAATGGCGGTTGGTGTCCGAACATGTTCGCGCCATCGTCGCCCTGGGCGGGTTCGCCTGGCAGATCTCGCTGCGGCTACCGGGTGTGGCCGGAATGCGCAAACCGCGGTTCGGCCATGGCGCCGTCGCGGAACTGCCATCGGGTGTGCGTCTGCTCGGCTGCTACCACCCGAGCCAGCAAAACATGTTCACCGGTAGGCTGACTCCTTCAATGCTCGACGACATCTTCATTGACGCCAAGAAGCTGGCAGGGATTGAGTGATTCCCCATGTCTGAGGTACTGATTTCCGGAGCCAGCGTCGCCGGTACAACGTTAGCGTATTGGCTTGCGCACCATGGCTATTCGGTCACCGTCGTGGAGCGCCACCCCGGTCTGCGCCCGGGCGGTCAGGCGATCGATGTGCGAGGTCCGGCGCTGACGGTACTGGACCGCATGGGGCTGCTGGCCGCCGCCGAGGAGCGTAAGACGCGAATTCGGGGCGCGTCCGTCGTCGACCGCGACGGCAACGAGCTGTCCCGGGACACCGAATCGACCCCTACTGGTGGTCCCATCGATAACCCCGACATCGAGATGCTGCGTGACGACCTGGTCGAATTGCTGTACGAGGCAACCCAACCGGCGACCGAGTACCTATTCGATGACAGCATTATCGATTTGGACAACCGGGGCCCGTCGGTCGATGTGACTTTTGAACGCACGCCGGACCGCAGCTTCGACCTGGTTATCGGCGCCGACGGCTTGCATTCCAATGTGCGCGAGCTGGTCTTCGGTCCAGAGGACCGGTTCATCAAGAGACTGGGGACATTCGCGGCGATCTTCACGGTGCCAAACTTCCTGGACTTGGACTACTGGCAGATCTGGCACTACGGGGACTCCACGATGGCCGGGGTGTACAGCGCGCGCACCAACACCGAGGCCCGGGCCATGTTGGGTTTCATGGACACCGATCTGCGGATCGACTACCGCGACACCGAAGCCCAGTTCGCCGAAGTGGAACGGCGGATGGCTGACGAGGGCTGGGTGCGCCCGCAACTGCTGAAGCACATGCGTTCCGCACAGGATTTCTACTTCGACGAAATGTCGCAGATCGTGATGGATCACTGGTCAATCGGCAGGGTGGCGCTGGTGGGTGACGCTGCCTATTGCTGCTCGCCGTTGTCGGGCCAGGGGACCAGTGTCGCGCTGCTGGGCGCCTACATCCTGGCCGGCGAGCTCGCGGCAGCCGGTGACGACCACGGGCTTGGCTTCGCCAGCTACTTCAAGGCGTTCAACAATTACGTCAAACGGACCCAATGGCTGGCCACCGACAACATTCCGGGCGGTGCGCCCATATCGCAGGACCAGTTCGACGCCATCGTCGGTTCGATCACCCTGAAGAACTACTTGTGAAGAACTACTTGTGAAGAACTACTGACCAGGCAGCCTCGGGAACGTTCGCATGCCCGCACGCGTTGACGCCATCGTGCGACTTTCCGTCCTTGACCTCGTTCCGGTGCGCACGGACCAGTCGACCTCCGATGCGCTGGCGGCCACCGTAGCGCTGGCGCAGACCGCGGACCGGCTGGGTTTCACTCGCTACTGGGTCGCCGAACACCACAACATGCCGTCCGTGGGGGCCACCAGCCCGCCGGTGTTGATTGCCTACCTCGCCGCGCAGACCTCGCAGCTGCGGCTCGGGTCGGGCGGCGTGATGCTGCCCAACCACGCGCCGCTGGCGGTGGCCGAGCAGTTCGCGCTGCTGGAAGCGGCCGCCCCGGGCCGGATTGACTTGGGTATCGGCCGGGCGCCGGGGTCCGACCCCGTGACGTCGTATGCCCTGCGCGGCGGCCGAGACGATCGCGACATCGAGAGCTTCCCCGAATACCTCGACGACGTGGCGGCGCTGATGAGCCCGCGCGGCGTCCGGGTGCCGCTGCGTTCCGGGGACTACACCCTCAAGGCCACCCCGGCCGCGGCCACCGAACCGCGCCTGTGGCTGCTGGGATCGTCGATGTACTCGGCGCATGTGGCTGCCGCCAAGGGACTGCCGTACGTGTTCGCCCATCACTTCTCCGGCAAGGGAACCGAAGAGGCACTCGAGCTCTACCGCTCCCGGTTCGTGCCCAGCGACACCGCAGCAGAGCCGGTGACATTTTTGACGGTCAATGCCGCGGTGGCCGAAACACGCGACGAGGCAACGGCGTTGATGCTGCCCAACTTGCAGATGATGGCGAAGCTACGGACCGGGCAACCGCTGGGGCCGGTGCCTTTGGTCGAGGAGGCACAAGTCGCGGAGCTGACGCGTGAGCAGCAGCGCATCGTGGAAAGCGGACTGCGACGTGCTGTGCTGGGCGCCCCCGCGGAGGCCGCCGAACAGCTGCGGGCACTTGCCGAAAGGTTCGGCGTCGACGAGGTGATGGTGAACCCGGTCGCGTCGGCCCACCGCGGCACCGAAC
>DASZLQ010000102.1:0-5867 GCA_035552295.1 Mycobacterium sp.
AGACACGTAGGTCGCATATGCGCTGGCGCGACGGTTCCCACGATGCCGGGCACCGTGCTGAAGCGGGTGTGAACCTCTGCCATGGTCAGGGACCTCCATTCGAGTGATATTTGTTGTCGCCGCCCGCACCGATAGGAATGGCTACGTTCGAACCGTAGGCTGGCGATATGAGAGAGCTCGTTCTCCGGGCCAGCGACGATCACGTCGCCAGTCTCGCCCACGAGAGCGATCCCGTGCGCGCTGTCATCGAGCTCGTGTGGAATGCCATCGACGCCGAAGCGACGACCGTGAGCGTCGAGTCAGAGCGAACCGCGATGGATGCAATCAGCCGAGTCCGCGTATCGGACAACGGCCATGGCATCAGCTCGGATGAAGTCGAATCCACTTTCGGTCGCATCCCTGCGTGTCAGGGTGAGTTGAGTCCACTGGTTCACAGCAACCCGACCTGACGCAGGGCGAGATACGGATCGACTGAGATGACCCGCACGACCATGCCCTCGCTGATCGAGGACGACAATGAACAGATGGAGTCCCCACGCCCGCGCAGCGACGGGCCACGGCGGCGGCGCGCGTTCACCGCGTCGGAGAAACTCGCGCATCTGAGTGCCTACGAGGCAGCGTGCGAGCAGGGCGAGGGCGGCGGGTACCTGCGACGGGAGGGCTTGTACTCGTCGTTGATCAGCGAGTGGCGTAAACAACGCGACGCTGGTGTGCTGGCAGGCAAAAAGCCGGGCGAGAAGGTCGGCAAGCTCTCCGCCGAGCAGGCCGAGATCGCTCGGCTCACGCGGGAAAACGCCCGCTTGAGCAAACGGTTGAACACAACCGAGGTCGCGCTGGACATCATGGGAAAAGCGCACGCTCTCTTGGAAGATCTTTCCGAGAGAGCGGATTCCGACGAGAAGCGCAAGAAACGCTGACTCGCGCCTACACGTCGATGACCGCCGACGGCGTGACGACCCGGCAAGCCGCCCTGTTGACCGGACTGGTGCGTTCCACCGCGATCCGCCACCGCAAGGCCGCCGCCGCGCCCAGACCGGTAATGCTGCCGCGACCGGCGCCGGATCCGGTCAACAAGCTGACCGTCGCTGAACGCCGGCGGATTCTCCAGATGCTCACCGGTGAACGATTCGTCGACATGGCGCCGCTACAGATCTACGCCCACCTGCTCGACGAAGGCGTCTACCTGGGCTCGGTGTCCACGATGTATCGGGTGCTGGCGGAGAACAGCCAGGTCAGGGAACGTCGCAGGTTAGCGCGCCACCCAGCGAAAGTATGCCCGGAACTGGTCGCGACCGCGCCTCGGCAGGTCTACAGCTGGGACATCACCAAGCTCGCCGGATCGGTGAAGGGCACCTACTTCGACGCCTACGTCATGATCGACATCTACTCCCGGTTCATCGTCGGTGTCCATGTCCACGCGCACGAATCCGGTGTTCTGGCCAAGGAACTGATGGAACAGATCTTCGCGGTGCACGGCGTTCCGCAGGTGGTGCACGCCGATCGGGGTACCTCAATGACCAGTAAAACCGTCGCGACCTTGCTGGCCGACCTCGACGTCATCCGATCGCATTCGAGACCGCGGGTGTCCAACGACAACCCGTACTCGGAATCGCTGTTCAAGACCTTGAAATACAGTCCGGAGTTCCCTGAACGCTTCGGATCTCTTGCGGATGCAAGGCAATTCATGGACGAGTTCGCTCACTGGTACAACCACGAGCATCGACACACTGGCATCGGCCTGCACACACCCGCCGATGTCCACTTCGGCCTGGCCGCCGCCAAAGCCGTCGACCGACGCACCGTGCTCGCTGAGGCCCGCGCTGGACATCCGCACCGGTTCGGTGGCATCACCACGGCACCGAAAATGCTCGATCTACCCGACACCGTCTGGATCAACCAGCCCACCGACGCCATCAGCCAGGAGACCGAAACCGAAGCCGCCTAACACCCACTGGTCTCATTCACCTTGACAAATTCCGAGGTCGACCGATGGTGGCAGGCGTTCCTGCGGCGTTTCGATATCGAGCACACCTTCCGGTTCAAGCAGACCCTGGGCTGGACCCGACCGAAGATCCGGACCCCGGAGGCGGCGGATCGCTGGAGTTGGCTGATCATCGTCGCGAATACCCAGCTTCGATTTGCGCGGCCAGTGGTTGAGGACTGTCGTAAGCCATGAGAACGGCCGGTTCCCGGACGCAGGCTTACTCCGGCACGAGTCCGGCGGGGGTTTCGGAACATCCGTCCGGCGACCACGTTGCCGGTCAGCGCACCGAAACCCGGCAAGCCTGGCCCAGGGCGACCACCCGGCTCATTCAACCGCCATCGCGCACCACGCCACGCCGTCGGCAAGACCGTCAAACGAGAGCCCAATCTCGCATCAGCACGGAAGCAAACAGGTCAAACAAGAAGCTTAGTTGAGGGCTTGGCGGGAACGATGCACGTTGTGGTGCCGCTCGAACGCCCTCAACGCGTGGCGGAGGTGGCGTTCGTTCCAGATCAACGTCCGGTCGAGCAGTTCATCTGCACCAACCGTTCCATGATCAGGTTCATCCGTGGCACCCGAACACCCGCGGCCCCGGCAGGGTGCGGCGTCCGTCAGGCCCTGTCCGAGTTCGATTCCGCCAGTCTTCGGTCGCGATAGGCCGAATCGCCTCCAGACCTGTCACCGTGTCGCTACAGTGTGTCCTCACGGTCGATCGAACGCCAGAGATTCTGGGGACAGGCGTGCCTGATATTCACGTGGGATTCGAGGAGGACGACGAGTGGGAGTCCCGGCCAAATCAACGCGACGATTACCGAACCACCGAGGATGACGGGGTTACCGGCACCGATCCGCATGATGTGGTCACCGTGTCGGCGACCCCGACCGGCCAGGTGACAACGGTCCGGATCGCCGACCAGTGGCGGGACTAGATCGGTCCGGATGAGCTCGGGCCCGGTGTAGTGGCCGCGGCCAACGCCGCGACCATGGCTGCTCTTGTCCGCCAGGTGGAGGCCATCGTCGCCTGTTGCACCGTGGTGGGGACGCCGGCGGGTATCGTCGCGCTGGTCACGTTCGGGGGTGCCTGTGTCACTACGATCGGCGCGGAGATCACCGCGTTGGTCAACCTCGCGAACGCCGCCAACACTACGAACACGACCATCGCGCAGACGCTGAACGACAACACCAATTTCCCGAACGGCAACTGGCCGGTGTCCACATCGAACATGACGGACGACCACGGTGGCTGGCAGGTTGTGTCGTGACACAGCCGCATTTCGCTGCGCAGCCCGGCGAATTCGTCCCGTTGCCGCCAGGATATGGTCGACAAGTCCGGCGGCGCACCGTCACGGGGGCAGTGCTTCAGATTCTCGTCGGATTTGTCCTTGCCGGCATGGCTCTGTTGGTGGCGCAGTGGCAGCGAATCCCGGACATCCATGGATCGGTGGATCCGCTGTGGCGGTTGAACCTGGCCATCGGGTGGCTGCCGACCGCGGTCATGATTGGTACCGCGATCAATGCACTGCGTATCTCCGGAGCGCTACACGGTGACTTCTTGCGCAAGTCCGGCGTGAGCCGGCTGGTCGCGAGTATTCGGGTGTGGTGGATCGTTTCGCTGATATCCGCCGGGCTTGTTGTGCTCGCGCTGTTCATCGGGTTGCTGTCCAGCGGCACTGGGGGCCGTATTTCAGCTGGCGATTTGTTCCAGTTCGCACCATCGCTGCTAACGGCCGCCTTCGGCTCGGTGCTCTATTTCAACGTGCGTCACATGTTGCTGCGGTGGCCGGACGAGTTGATGCGGATGTGGCAGTCCGGGCAGATGCGCTACAGATCTTGAATGGCCAGGGTTGATCACAATTGCGCCGGCGTGTCCTACTTGATCGTGCCCGTTGATGATCTACGCAGGGGCAGATAGGTATGCCGATGGTGGTGGCTTTTCCGAGCAGGACAGCGCCAAGCGGGATGCGGTGCGGTTACAGGCGGAGTGGTTCGCCGAGGACGTGCCGGTCGCGCGGATCGCGCGTCGGTTGCGGGTGTCGACCAACGCGGTGTATGTGTGGCGGCGTCGGTGGCGTGTTGACCGGGTCAGGCACGCCTGACGGGTGCCGGTGGCGCGGCCGATCCGCTGCCGCGCCACCGGGTCGGTGACCGATCTTGGCAAGTTGGTTCAGCCTGGCTGCCGCCTGAGTAACGGCACTGATCCGGGGGAGGAGGGCTCCCCCCCGATCAGCGTCCACCACAGTGCGACGGCGTCAGCTGAACTGGTTGCCGGGCAGCGGGGCCCGGGCGGTGTCGGGCGCTCGTCGCGTTGTCCGCGACACCCGGACCAGTTGGAGCACGGACACGACGTGCAGCGCGAGTAGCAACGGCACGGTGGCGGTCGGGATCAACGCGAGCGGGAGTTCGCTGATCGCGTCGCTTGCCGGTGTCACCTGGATGATCTGATACCCGGTGAGACCGCCCAGACTCAGCGCCACCACCAGATCGACGATGCCCAGCGCGTTGAACCACAGGGCGCTGCGGCGCCCGGTGCCCCGCGCGAGTCGGCGCGCGACGAATGGCGCTGCGATACCGACCGCGATGTCGCCGAGACCGGCTGGAAGGGCGAACAGCGCTGGCAGGTGACCGAGGACCATCGTGATCAGGAAGGCCAGCCCGGCCACTCGGAACGTGTGCGGGAGCAGGAGACGGCTCGGCGCGTCCGAAACGGACAGAGCACGAGTCACGGCCGGCAGTCGACTGGCCGCCAGTAGGGCGATCAGGGCACCGATCGCCGCGATGGGCAACCAAGGTGGCTGATTTCCAAGCTGCGTGTGGTACGAGCCGGCACCCGCAATCGCGGCACTGGCCGCGAGCCAGCCGCCCAGCACGACGACCGCGGCCCCGCCCAGCAGCGCGGCCCGCCCGCGTCCGAGGTCGGCTCGCTGCGCGCCGCGATACAACACAACGCAGGTCAGGGCCGGGATTCCGATCACTCCGACGAGGGCCAGTGCCCACAGATAGCCAGGTGGGTCGTACATCGCTGTCATCCCCTTCGCGCACGACAATTGGTATCTACGAGATAGTATCTACGGGCTAGTATCATGGCAAGGATGATCCGGAATGTGCGCACCTACGACCACTTCTGCCTCATGGCCCGCGCCTTGGAGCAGGTTGGTGAGCGATGGAGCCTGTTGGTGATCCGCGACCTGCTCACCGGCCCCAAACGGTTCACCGACCTGATGAAGCGTCTTGCCGGCATCACCCCCAAGACGCTGACCCAGCGCCTGCGCGAGCTCGCCGATGCGGGTGTCGTCACCGCCGATCGAGAACCCGGCCGTCGCGAGGTCTGGTACCAGTTGACGGCTGCCGGCCGGGAACTGGAACCTGTCGCGGACGCGCTCAACTGGTGGGGACTACGTCACGCGTGGCGCTGGCCCCAACCCGACGAACCGCTGCACGCCGAGCACCTACTCCGCGCCGTGACCCAGGCTGTCGACAATGCCGGCGACCATGCACCGGCCCGGTGGCACTTCCGGTTTCCCGACGACAACTACCTGGTCGAATGTGACGGTCGCCGGTGGTCGCTGGCCACAACGGGTTCGCCGGCGCGAGCGGACGTGACGGTCACCGCCACGGTCGAGACGTTCGCCCAGTTCGTGTTCGCCGCCCCGGGCGCGCCCGAACCGGACATCACTATCGCCGGGCACGCCGAGGCCGTCCAACGGTTCGAACGGCTGATCCACGCCCTCGCAGACGTCGTGGGCAGGCCCTGATCAACGGCAGCGCTCGGGAGTTCTGGCGGCCCGCAGCGCGGTGTGGACTGGACGCGGACGGACCCATGGTGTTAGGCAAACTTGGTGGCATGGCGATCATGACCAGGCCGGTTGGTACCGCGGATGCTGCG
>DASZLQ010000103.1:0-5712 GCA_035552295.1 Mycobacterium sp.
TTTCGGCTGACGTCGATCGGGTGGGTTGCAAGCAATGAAAGCGGCAGGGGCTGCCGGCGCAGCACCTGCCCCCACAGGTCAGCCCTGGGGCCCACCAGAACGTCAGATGGCAACGCGGACAACACAATCCAGTCGTCGCGCTCGATCTCGCCTTCAAGCTGACCGATGGTCCAGCCTGAGTACCCCGCGAAGATCCGCACTCCCTCCACTAAGGGCGCGATCAAGTCAGGCTCGGCGTCCAGATCGACCATCACCATCCGGCCGGCCACATGCCGCAGGCCAAGCACGCCGTCCGGATCGGCACCGACTCGCAACGCCGCCAAACACAGGGCCGCGTCACGCTTGACCGGCCCACCAATGAACATCGTCTTAGGTTTGGCCGCAAGTTTTGCCCACTGCGGCAACACGTTGTAGACCGCAGTCTCGCTGGACCGGTTGAGCACTACGCCCAATGTGCCGCCGTCATTGTGCTCGACGATGTAGATCACGCTGCGCCGAAACGTCGGTTCAAGCAGGTCGGTGTTGGCGAGTAGCAACGTACCCGCACGGACCCGCTGCGCGGCGGGTGCGACATAGTCCTCTGGATCTTCAGGCGGCGGCACACCGACATCATCGCACCCCCGCAGCATCGTCCCGTGGAAACAGGCCCGCCCCAGCAATATTTGTACTGTTATTAGAGCGGCGTCGAGCTCGACGGCCCCTGCCCGCCCCAATCGTGGAAGTCGGTGCTGTGTTTCAAACCCGGATGCGCTCGCGAGCACGCGCCGAACTCTGGCGGTCGGTGCGCAGTTTGCCGGATTTCTGGCGATTGATGCAGCTACGCATGGCGAGTCAGTTCGGTGATGGCCTGTTCCAGGCGGGGATGGCAGGCGCGCTGCTGTTCAACCCTGATCGAGCCGCCGACCCGATGGCGATCGCCCGCGCGTTCGCCGTGCTGTTTCTGCCCTACTCGCTGCTGGGACCATTCGCCGGGGCGCTGATGGACCGTTGGGATCGACGGCTGGTCCTCGTTGGCGCCAACATTGGCCGTCTGATATTGATCGCCGGGATCGGCACGATTCTGGCGGTCCGGGCCGGCGAAATGCCGCTGCTCGTTGCGGCGCTACTCGCCAACGGCCTCGGCCGGTTCGTTGCATCGGGACTATCGGCGTCACTGCCTCACGTGGTTCCGCGGGAACAGGTGGTGACCATGAACTCGGTCGCCACCGCCGGCGGCGCCGTCGCGGCCTTCCTCGGTGCCAACTTCATGCTTGTGCCCCGCTTTATCGTCGGCGCGGGCGATCGGGGGGCTTCGGTCATCATTTTCCTCACGGCGATCCCGGTAGCGATCGCATTACTGGTGTCGTGGCGGTTCGCCCCTCGGGTACTCGGCCCGGACGACACCAAACGTGCAATCCACGGATCGGCCGGCTACGCGGTGATCACCGGCTGGCTGCACGGCGCGCGCACGGTCGTGAGCTACCCGACGGTCGCTGCCACCTTGTCCGGCTTGGCCGCGCACCGGATGGTGGTCGGCATCAACTCGCTGCTGATCTTGTTGCTGGCACATCACACCAATGACCCGGCGGTCGGCGGGTTGGGTATCGCGCTGGTGTTCTTCGCCGCCTCGGGGCTTGGATCGTTCCTGGCGACGGTGTTGACTCCACCCACGGTGCGACGGTGGGGGCGCTACGCCGCGGCGAACGGCGCGCTGACGGCGGCCGCGCTGATTGAGGTCACCGGGGCCGGATTGTGGCTACCCGTGATGGTGGCGTGCAGCTTCTTGCTCGGCGTGACCGGCCAGATGATCAAGCTGTGTGCCGACTCGGCGATCCAGATCGATGTCGACGACGCACTTCGCGGCCACGTGTTCGCGGTGCAGGACGCACTGTTCTGGGTTGCGTTCATCGCCGCGATCACCGTGGCAGCGACCGTGATTCCCAAAGATGGCCACGCGCCCGTGTTCGTGCTGTTCGGGTCGGCGGTGTACCTGCTCGGGCTTGTCATTCACAGCATCGTCGGCCGGCGCGGCCAGCCGGTGAACGGTCGCTAAGGTACATGGGTGATTTCCCCGACGGGGTGTCGGAGGCGATGATGGCGGGACCCGGGCCGATCGTGGCCGACTTGCGTGCCGAAAGCGACGACCTCGACGCGTTGGTGACGCCGCTTCCGGCCGATCGCTGGGCGGACCCGACGCCGGCGCCCGGCTGGACTATCGCACACCAGATCGCACACCTGTTGTGGACCGACCGGGTTGCCCTGACCGCGGTCACCGACGCGGCTGCGTTCGCTGAACTGCTGGCCGCCGCGACGGCGGATCCCGTCGGTTTTGTCGACGGGGGCGCCGAGGAACTGGCGGCCATAGCGTCGGCCGAGTTACTCGCCGACTGGCGGGTGACCCGCGGCCGGTTGCACGAGGCACTGCTGACAGTCGCCGATGGGCGCAAGTTGCCGTGGTTCGGGCCGCCGATGAGCGCGGCTTCGATGGCGACCGCGCGGTTGATGGAGACCTGGGCGCACGGACTCGACGTGGCCGATGCCCTGGGTGTCAAACGGCCCGCCTCCGAGCGGCTGCGGTCGATCGTGCACCTCGGCGTGCGCACCCGCGATTACGCGTTCGTCGTCAATAATCTGGCTCCGCCCACCGAGCCGTTCCTGGTTGAGCTGCGGGGACCCGGCGGAGACACATGGTCGTGGGGACCGCAGGGTGCGGTCCAACGCGTCACGGGCTGCGCGGAGGACTTCTGCTTCCTGGTCACCCAGCGGCGCCCGCTGAGCACCTTGGATGTCACGGCGCATGGCGCTGACGCGCAGCGCTGGTTAGAGATCGCGCAAGCCTTCGCCGGCCCACCGGGGCCAGGTCGTTGAGCGATTGAGCTACGCGTCCTGCGGGTCCGTCGGGTCGCCGCCGACCACAACGCGGGCGCGCGTCACGGCGTCCTTGTCGGATTCGGCCCCGGTCCCGCGCGCCAGCATGCCCGCCGGCGACATCGGCATCGCGGTACCGCCCATCCCGGTTGAGGCCGTGGGACCACGTACGTCGGCGGCATTGAGCACGCCCGCGCGCAGGCTGGTCGGTCTGCCGCCGGCCTCCGGCTCGAAACTGCTCGTGGGGCGGGTGTAGCTGGTGAGTGCGGCGCCCGGGAAGCCGCCAACTCCACTGCCCACGCCGCCGACGCCGGCGGCACCAACGCCGCCCGCGGCGCCGCCCCCGGCCAGCACGGGTTCCGCGAGGGCACCAGCCGAGGCGGCGTTCGGCCCGCCGGCCGCCGAGAACATCCCCGTCATCGACTGCATCAGCCCTTGCGGCATGCTGCCGATGCTTTGAAACGCCTCCATCGGTGCCTTGAACGCCTCCTGCAGCGGTTGGGTCATGCCGGACACCATCGACATCGGCTGCTGAAAGAGCGAACTGAGCTGGTTGCCCGCATCGGCGGGTGCCGAGCCTGCCTGCCCCGCCGCCTGGCCGGCCTGGCCTGACGCCTGCACTGCGTTGTTCATGCCGCTTTGCGCCGCCGCTTGGGCGACAGCCTCGCCCGCGGCAGCCGGAGCGGCCGACGACGCGCCCAGCGGCGCGATGGGCGGGGGGAGAGCCAATGCGGCGACCAACGCGGCTAACGCACCGGAGTACGCCCAGCCCACGCTCGAATTGTGCGGCCAGTGTTCGCCGTGGTACTCGAACTCATGCGCGGCGATGTTCGGGGTATTAATCCCCATGAAATTCGTGTCATACAACACGTGGGTCTCGACCCGATTTCTTACCGACATCACCGACGGGATCACCGATGAGCGCGCGAGGGTGAAGGCCTCCACGGCGGCCTGCGTGACGCCGATCTTGTGCGCCGTCCAGCCCACCAGCGTGTGCAATCCGACGTTGAGTCCGGTGTTCGTCACCAGCGAGGCAAGCGCGCCGACACCCTGCCAGCTCGCGGCCGTGGCCATAGCGTTGACGGTGGACAGGCCGGCCGCAAGTTCCTTGTTCGCGGTCTCGGTGACCCACACCGCGTTGTTGGCGATCACCGACGCCGGATTGCCGGCCTCGAAGATCAGCGCCACCTGCTCGGGCGGACCGTTAAATCTGGGGTCGGCCATTGGTGGTTATGTCTACAGCGCGGTGGCGGCCGCGTCCGCCGCATCAACCCCGGCGCCGGTGGCAGAAGCCAGGCCTTGCGCACCCGAGAAGGCGGCCCGCTGCCCGACATGTTCGGACGCGGTGGTCAGGTAGGCGGCCCCCGCGGCGTTCAGCGCGGCCGCGAACTCCACGGAGTCGGCGTCGGGCGCCATAGGTATTACCCCGGTGAGTGCGGCAGCGCCGGCGCCGGTTGTTGCCGCCATCTCCTCGCTGATCCCAGCTTCTGCAGCCGCCGATAGGTCGACCGCGCCCGGAACCATTTCAAACAACCCGCCCATTTCTGCCTCCGTGTTCTCATTGCCCGGTTCACCCGTAGGGGGTGTACCCCCTACCCCCGAGCTTCCCACCAGGTAAGTTATGTCCGCTGGAAATCTCGCGGAATTGCCTGATTCTAAGGTGGTCGCAGGAAGGTGTCGACTCACCCTTTCGGCGGCATTACTGGAGCGACCGACTACCCCGTTGGATCACCCCGCTCTGGGTCTCCTACCAGCACTCCTTCCATCGCTCCGTCGGTTGTGACCAGCAGGCCACGCCCGGGGGGCAGTTGCTGGGCGCTTACCCGGCCGAACACTTTCACCACTGCCGGGTCGTTGTCCATGAACAAAGTGGGCGCTCGCGAACTGGTCAGCTTTTGCAGGAACGGACTCGTCACCGAGATCCCGGCCCAGTTTCCGGGCAGGCGGGAGGCAATCACATGCAGGCCGATCTCCCGGCTGCGCTCCATCAATCCCCACAGGGGCGCTGTTGCGGCGTTCTTGCCGATTATTCCGTGCGGCCGCAGCTCCTGCTCGTCGTCGATCAGGATGAAGTGGTGCGGACCTTCCCACGTGCTCCGGCTTAGCAGCTCTTCCTGGCTCAGACCCGAGGGAGGAAGGCGATCGCGCATGATGGCCGCCAACCCCTCTATCACCTCGTCGACGTCGTTGGCCGTATAGGCGTATGCGCGCACATGCGGACCCCGGATCTTGCCGATGAGCGATGTCTTGGGATCGATGATGGTGATCTGCGCCTGCTCGGGATCAAACCGGTTCATGATCGCCTGCCCGAACGCCGCCAGCGTCGTGGTCTTCCCGCACAGCTGCCGACCCAAGACGAGCATGTTCGGCACCGTTCGCGCCGGCAAAACCACGGGCTGCAAAGCGCTTTCGCCGATCGCGAAGGGGATGTTGAGCGGGTCGGCCGCCTCAGCGGTAGCCGCGAACGCTCCGATGACCTGTCCGAGCTCAACCCGCTCGGGCAGTCGTGCCAACCTCTCCAGCCTGTCCGCGCCCGTCACCTCGGCAATCACCGAGCCCACCTCACGCGTCGCCACTCGCTCACCGGTGGCCGACGTGAGCTCCGGCATCCCGACGAGGAACTCGTGGCCTTGCCGAGTTACTCCGAAGCCGGGCCGGTCCAGTGTGTTGCGGGCGGCCTTTCTGCGCTCGAAGCCCTCGCCCATCTGGGTCTCATCCGGGTTACTCAACCGCAGCTGGATGCGTGCGTTCGACACGTTGACCAGCTGCTGCTTTTGCCCTACCAGCCACGCCGTGGCGCTGGTCATGACGTGCACCCCGTAGGACAGCCCCTGGCGAGCGATCCCGATCAGGCGGTCTCCGATT
>DASZLQ010000104.1:0-25894 GCA_035552295.1 Mycobacterium sp.
TGCGGTTCACCAGGTCCGGCCGGCCCTACGTGCTGCGGCGCGGACCGCGGCACCTGCGCCCGCGCAGCAACAGCGTGATCCTTCGCGAAACCAAAGTCCTTGCGGCACTGGCCGGCTCCGACGTGCCGCACCCGCACCTGATCGCCACCTGCGACGACCCCAGTGTGCTCGGTGACGCCGTCTTCTACCTGATGGAGCCCGTCGACGGATTCAACGCCGGAGAGGGGCTACCGCCATTGCATGCGGGCGACCCCAGGGTGCGGTTCCAGATGGGGCTGTCGATGGCCGACGCGCTGGCGAAGCTCGGCGCCGTTGACCACGTCGCCGTTGGTCTCGCCGATTTCGGCAAGCCGGAAGGCTTCCTGGAGCGCCAGGTGCCGCGCTGGCTTTCGGAGCTGGACTCCTATCGGGAGTACGAGAACTACCCGGGGCCACAGATTCCCGGGGTCGATCAGGTAGCCGCCTGGCTGGAGCGCCGCCGTCCGACGACCTGGACGCCGGGCATCATGCACGGCGACTACCACGCCGCCAACGTGATGTTCTCCCGTACCGGGCCAGAGGTGGTCGCCATCGTCGACTGGGAGATGTGCACGATCGGTGACCCGTTGCTGGATCTGGGCTGGCTGCTCGCCACCTGGCGCCAGCCCGACGGGTCCAGCGTGTTCAGCCACGCGCTTGGCGGGCAGGATGGCTTGGCCAGCACCGACGACCTGTTCCAGCGGTATGCCGCCAACACCACCCGCGACTTGTCGCAGATCAGTTGGTACACCGTGCTGGCTTGCTTCAAGCTCGGCATCGTGATCGAGGGCACGCTGGCCAGGGCGTGCGCGGGCAAGGCCGAGAAAGAGGTCGGCGATCAACTCCACGCGGCCACGGTGCATCTTTTCGAGCGTGCGCTGACGCTCATCGCTAACGACGCTTAGTTGCTTGTCAGCAATCGCCCCCTAACATCTCCCCTCGTGCCGCCCTACCCTGAGAACCCCGATTACTACTCCGAGCCAACTCAGGCCGCGCGCTATGGCGGTTACGGCTACGAACCCGAGCCGCCAGAGCCCCCGGAGCCGCCAGAGCCCCGACGCCGTGCTACCGCCGTCCGGCGGCGCTGGTCGCGGCCGGCGCGATCGGGGTGATACTCCTCGCGCTCGTGGTATACGCGGTGGTCAAATTAGCGACCGGTTCGCCGGCGCCCAGCCCCACCACCACGACGACGCCGGCTCCCTCCACCACCGCAGCGACCACGACGACGACTGTGCCCCGTCGGCACCACGGAGAAGGGGGTGGAGGCGGCGGGGCGCCGACTCAGACCGTCACCGAAACGGCCCCACCGCCGAGCACCGACACTCCTACCACGACGATCCCGCCGGAGACGAGCACCGTCACCGTCTCGCCCAGCACCGAAACCAGCACGGTCACTCAAACCGTGACCGAACCCCCACGCCGGGGGCTGTTCGGAGGACGCCCATAGCGGACGTCCGCCTCTTCCCGGCATCGCATGCCAGCGTGTGTGGCACGACACCCAGCACACGATCAGGGCTCTGCATTTGACCCGGCGCGCGCACCACGATCGAGTCCTATTAGGCGTTTATGTTGACCTTTAATTCGCGTGGGTAAAGTCGCCATACCGCACCCGGGCGGCTGTCCATCTTTGCCTGCAGCGCTGCAAGGTCGTCTTGGAACTGCGACATCACGTTCTCAGCCTGAGCGTCGAGCGCGAAGTCGTTGAAGTCGTGCATCAGTTTGCGCCGGTGCACGTTCAGGATGAAGTTTGCGTTGACCAGCCGCTGGTAAACGTCTAACGGCTCGCGCCGGAAATCCTCGTACACCCGCACGGGCTGGCGGTGCATCCAGAGCTGATAGTCCCACATGTGACTGCCCAGGATCTCGTGCTGGACGGTCACCAAATACAGTTGGCACGTCAGCAGCCGCGCCAACTCGTCCCAGGTGAGATTCTGCGGGCTCAGCCCCACACCCTTGGGAACGCCGGTGTTGAGCTCGTCGAGCCAAGCCAGCGTCTCGGGGTCGCCATTCACGGCGCTCGGGCCTGTGGCGGCATTCGACGGGAAGTAAATCAGCAGATAGTTGCGCACGAAGCCGTGCATGACGTCGAACAACGCCTCGAGGTTGTCCTGCGTCGGCGTGTCGAAGCCGGCCCCGCGCACACGGCGTTTATTGCCGTCTCGCTCAGGGTCATTGACGATGTGTTCGTACTCGAGGTAGGTGTCATCAAACAACCGGCACATGCCGTCGAAGGTAAGGCTGAAGATGGTCTCAAAGTCGCCACCGTGCACCATCTGCCCGCGGGTGACGATGTCGTTGCTCTGGAACGTGGCAAAGGTGTATGGCCACAGCAGCCTGCACAGCGGGTGTTTGGGCGAAAGGCTATTGCGCGTCGCAATGGCCAACTGCGTGCCGCCTGCCAAGTGCACCCAGTTGAAATGGCGCACGAGCGAAAGGTGCGTCGAGGCGGCGCACAACGCGATCTTGCAGCCGTCGTTCCACCGTGGATGGGTTGGCCCGATCGAACCCAGCGCGCATTCGATGCGATAGGCCTGTAGCGAACGTCGCACTCGATCCACGCGGAACAACACGCGCGAACCAATTTTCAGTAGCCCGGGGTGGTGCTCGTAATTGTTGAGCATGAGCAGGTCCCACTGCCACGTGGCGTCGTCGACGCGTTCGGTGTAGCAGGAGAAGGGACCGCGCACAGCCAGCGAGCCGAGGTCTGGACTGCCCAGAAACTCGGCCGGCAGTTCGGGCGCGCGGAACCGGGCGCGACGCAGCCCGCTGAAAGCTCGCTTCAACGCCACCTGCGGGTCCGCATCGATTGGAGGCAGGCCCGGCTGCATAGGTGGCATTAAGTGGGTGTAAAGCCAGATCTGCCGGTCATAGAACCAGGTGCTCAGCTTTGCAATTCCACGCCGCTCATCCCTCGGGATGTCGGCGCGCGCACAAACCATCACGTTGTGTAGCGGCACCGCGGGGATAGCGTTGATCATCCGCTTCGGGACGATGATGGGGCCCTTCGTGTCTGGCAGCTCGATTTTGAGTGGCCTAGCGAAGAGGAATTTCAGCCAGGCTATTAGGTCCCAAATCCCGCGCCGCACCAACCACAGCAGCATTCCCAACGCTCGACGAAGCTCAGGCATTGCGGTAGGCATCGCCGCGCCAAGGATCGTGTTTCAATTCGGCGTCCCACTCGCGCAGCGGGTGGCGCTTGGGATCCAGCTGTCGCCCTTCGTCCCAAGGCTCGAACGCGTTCTTGATGTTGGCGAGGCCGCTGTCCGCGAGCTCGGGGTAGTGGCGCAGGATCACGGTCTTTAAATTGGTCTGATCGATCCAGTGCAGGCCTTCCCAGGTGTAGACGTCCTCAGTGAAGCTGTCGGTGTAGAAACGATCAGCTTGCAGCCGGCGGCTGGCGTTCAGGATGAAGATCTGGAACATCGTCTCGCCGAAACCGAAGTTGGTGGGTCGGTGGTATTGGGCTTCGGCCAGCGTGCCGATCAGCAAGTCGAGCTTCTCGACGTCTTCCGGCGCGCTGCCGTATACCGACTTCAGCTCCGTCACGACATTCGCGTCGTCGGTAAGGTCGTCAAAGGTCCGGATCGGATTCAGCCCTAGTTGGCGGCGGAACTCGTTGTAGCGCGGCACGCCGCGTTCGCGCGCACGCAGGATATCCACCGCGCCCATGTCGAAGAATGGATTGCCTGGGATACTGAGCTCCTGCATGAAGCGCGGAAAGTTGTTGAGTACCAGGGCGCCTGGGTGCTGGTTGCCGAACGAATAGAACAGGTCGGACATCGCGTAATCCTGCGTGATGCGTGCCGAGCCGCGCTGGCGAGTCTCGGGGAAAGGCACAGGCTTGGGGTCGCCATCCCTGCCGCGGCGCTGTAGCTGCAGTGTCTCGGGCAGCAGCGAATGCAGCCGGTAGACCTCAACAAATTCTTCTGACAGCCCGAACGGGCAGGCGTGCTTGTTGATCGGGTTGCCGACGAGGCCGCCGATCTCGGGGTTTTGTATCTTCACCTCGGACAGCGTTTTGCGTGCCTTGCCTTTGTGCAGCACGAAGGTGAGCAAGCCGTACCAGTTGACGTTCAGCCCTGTGTCGAGTGCCCGATTGGGCAGAATGGCCGGGGTCCATTCGATGGAATGGATCTTGGCCATCACCGCGGCGTTGATCAGCCGCGCGACATTGAAGAGGCGCTTGTCGTCCCAGGCGGGGTAGGCCGCGTGCAGCATGTCGCAAATGGCGTTGTGTTCGCGCACGAAAAGGGTGTGCAACATTGAAAGACCCACCCACCAGTTGCGTCTGAAGCCGGTGTCCTCCACGCCCGTGCCGTCCGCGTCCACTGGCAGCGTGCCGTCGTCGTTTAGCACCATCTTGCCGAGTCGGTGGCTGCGCAGGCGGTTCTGTGTGTCCTGGTCGCTGCCGTAAATCTGCGAGCCGTCCCACCAGTGGGTGACCTCGTTGATCGAACTCGTGGCGGCCGGTTCCCCATGAGCGAGGCGCGTCTCGTCAGGCTGGGTCTTGCCGATGGGCATTGCGTCCTGCTGGTAGCGTTCGCGCGCTGGGTCGTTCGGGTGCAGCGGCACCTCGATCACGTCGTCGAACAGGATCTCGCCGTGGTTGATCCAGTCGTGGTTCATGAACTGGATCCACGATGCGGCCAGCAGGTTGAGGAAGATCACTTCGGTCACGTATGGCTGGCCATTTTTGATCGGGCGGGCTAGCAGCCGGAGGCTGATCTCGCGCGGGTTCGGCGTGAGCAATGTCCCGGTCTCGGTTTCGGGACGGGTGGCCGAGAGGTCGACGTTGCGCAAAAAGCGCGTGCCGGCTGCGCCTTCCTTGGGATCTTTGGGGTTGTTCCAGCTTCCGTCGGCGGTGCGGAAATGCTTGACGCCCGGGGGCGGTTGCTGGCCCGTCTGCTGGAAGCCGACCAGCGTCCCGGCCGGATAGCTGCTTTTCAAGTTGTGTTTGTTCAGCTGCTCGCGCATGTAGGCCAGCGTCAGCATCTCCACTGCCAGCGGTCGGTCGTACCAGTCGGTCCAGACCCTGCCGCGGTAACCGAAGATGAGGCCCACCACCTCGGTGATGCCATCCATCAACGCAGTCGCCGCCTTTCCGAGCAACTTGCCTAAGAAAAGGCGCAGTCGCTTGAAGCGGCCGTGCCCGAGCCCATGCTCCAGCGGCCCGGGCAGGTCGCAGCCGTGCACCGAGGGGGGCGCCAACAGCGCGTTGCGGTCGAAGTAATGCAGTTCGGGCACGTGCACGTTCACACCGGCGTCGGCGTTGGCCTGCGCGAGGTCGCGCATTTCGCGCCACTCGCCGCACTGGCCATTAGTTTCGAGCGCCGCCTTGTAGTGCCGCGCGGCGTCGTCGTAACGCTCAAGTTGAAAGCTGGCCAGGCCCGCCAGCGCGTGCAGTTCGCCGTCGGGCCGCACCGCGAGATCTGCTTCCAGCAGCGCTAGGGCGCATGCATACTCGCGCCGTTTCAGGGCTTCCAATGCCTCGTCGGAAGACATACGGAGCTCCTTGCGTGGCAGAAACTCGACATTGGAAACCTACTCGCATGCGTGGGAAAGAGGGCGTGAATTAAGCAATTCACCAACGGAAAACCTGATCATCGTTAATTCGTATGTCTTCGTTTTTATTGGTGACAAAGAGGCCCGCGCTAATCTCGAGCGGGAGGGCTCCACCCTCGAGTGGCCGCCAGCCGGGCGACCGGGCAGAACCGAAGCAGCCGGCGCCGTCAACCTCGCCAGAGCCTTATTCAATCGGATTTCAGATGGCTTCCTCGGCGGTGACTAGCGGTCGATAACCGCTCTTTTGCGGCTGGGGAGATTTAGGGTTGATGCATCGCACGCACCATTGATCAGCGGCGGAGGGTCGGATGGAGCCAACAGGAGCGGTGTGCCGAGCGTGTGGCACTGAACTGCGCCACGGTGCCCGGTTCTGCGACGCGTGCGGGGCGCAAGCTCCAGAAGCGGGAGAGCAGCCGGAGTTCAAGCAGGTGACCGTGTTGTTCGCCGATGTGGTGAATTCCCTGGCGATCGCCTCGAAGCTGGGGGCGGAGCGGTTGCGCGAGATAATGGCCGACGTCTTCGGCTGCGCGGCAACGATTACTCGGCGCTATGGCGGCACGGTCGACAAGTTCACCGGCGATGGCATCATGGCACTGTTCGGAGCGCCAGTCGCCTTGGAGGATCACGCTTTTCGGGCCTGTTTGGCAGCCTTGGACATCCAAGAGCAGGTCGCGCAGCTGGCCGACGAAGTGGAGCGCCGCGATGGCGTTGTGCTGCGGCTGCGGGTCGGGCTGAACTCGGGGCGGGTGATCGCCGGGGAAATCAGTTCTGACGCAAGGGCATACACCGCGGTCGGCGAGCAGGTCGGGTTAGCGCAGCGGATGGAATCGGTCGCCCCGCCCGGCGGGGTGCTGCTCAGCGAGTCCACCGCGCGACTGGTCGAACACGCCACCGTGCTGGGGGCGCCTGAGTGGGTAAATGTCAAAGGGGCCGAGGAGCCGTCACCCGCGCGTCGGCTGCTGGGCGCCGCAGTTGAGCGTGTGGGGATCGGCCGACGCGAGCCGACCCTGGTCGGGCGCACCTGGGAGATGAACACCGTCGCCGGCATCCTGGATCAGGCGATCAACGGTGCCGGGTGTGTAGTCGGGGTGGTCGGGCCACCCGGTATCGGCAAGAGCCGCATCATGCGTGAGGCCGTGACGCTGGCTACCGGCCGCGGGGTCGAGGTGTTCACCGTCGCCTGCGAATCCCATACCCGCGATGTCCCGTTTCGTCTGGTGACGCGACTGATGCGCACGGTGTTCGGGGTCAGCGGCCTCGACGAGCAGGCGGGCCGGGCGCAGGTGCGGGCCCGCATCCCCGACGCCAACCCCGAGGACCTGCTGATGCTCGACGACTTGCTCGGAATCGGCGACCCCCACGCCGTGCCGCCCGCGATCACCGCCGATGCCCGTCGGCGCCGGTTGGCAGCTTTATTGAACGCCGTCGCCCTGGCCCGGACCACACCGGCGCAGTACGTGATCGAGGACGTGCACTGGATCGACGAGGTCAGTGAGGCCATGCTCGCCGAGTTCGTCACCGTTGTGCCGCAAAGCCACTCGCTGGTGCTGATCACGTACCGACCGGAATACCGGGGCGCGTTGTCGCGGACGCCGGGCGCGCAGACGATCTCCCTGGCGCCGCTCAACGCGGCACAGACCGCGGCGTTGACCACCGAGCTGCTCGGTACTGACCCGTCGGTGCGTGCTCTGGCCGCGCGGATCGCCGAGCGGGCCGCCGGAAACCCGTTCTTCGCCGAGGAGATGGTGCGTGATCTGGTCCAACGCGGGGTGCTCGACGGCGGTCACGGCGCCTACCTCTGCCGCGATGACGCCGCCGACATCAGTGTGCCGGTCACTCTGCAGGCCACCATCGCCGCCCGCGTCGACCGCCTCGGTAGGCCGGCCAAACACTTCCTGTATGCCGCCGCTGTCATCGGTGCCCGGTTCAGGGCTGAGCTGGTGGCCGCCTTACTGGATGACATCGAAGTAGAGGAAGCGATCGCCGAGTTGCTCCAGGTGGAGTTGATCGATCAGGTGATGTTCACTCCGCGGGCCCAGTACGCGTTTCGGCACCCGTTGATCCGAACGGTGGCCTACGAGTCACAGTTGAAGGCCGGGCGCACTGAGTTGCACCGGCGCTTGGCCGTCGCGATCGAACAGCAGGATCCTGGAGCGGCCGACGAGAACGCCGCCTTGATCGCCGAAAACCTCGAGGCCGCAGGGGATTTGCGCGCGGCCTTCGACTGGCATATGCGCGCCGGCACCTGGTCGGCCTTCCGCGACATTCGGGCGGCCCGCACCAACTGGCAGCGTGCTCGTCAGGTCGCCGACCGGCTACCGGCCGACACCCCAGATCGGGCGTCGTTGCAGATCGCGCCCCGCAACCTGCTTTGCGGCACCCTCTGGCGAACCGGTGGCAGCATCGCCGACACCGGCTTCGACGAACTGCGAGATCTGTGCACAGCGGCTGACGACAAAGTGTCGCTGGCGATCGGCATGACCGGGTTCATCATGGCGTTGACTTTTCATAACCGCTTCCGCGAGGCGGCCCGAGTGGCTTCGGAGCAGAGCGAGCTGCTCGAATCGATCGGAGATCCGACGCTGACCGTGGCTCTGCTGTTCGCGGCGATCTACGCCAAATGCGAGGCGGGCGAAATGCTCGAGGCGCTGCGATTGTCGGATCGACTCATCGCCATGGCCGACGGCGACCCCACCAAGGGCAACTTGATCTTCGGTTCACCGCTGAGCACCGCGATCGCGATGCGGGGCCACGTCAAGATGTGCCTGGGAATCCAAGGATGGCTGGACGACGCTGCCACTTCAATCGCGATGGCTGCTCCTCTGGACCCGACGAGCTACGTTTTCGCCCTTCTCTGGAAATACGTTGCCTCCATTCCACTCGGGGCCCTTCCGCCCGATGCGACCGCCGTGCGCGAGACCGCCGAGGCGCTGCGCATCGCCGAGAGCTCCAGCGACGATTTCGTTCTTGGAATGGGCCGACTCAGCCGAGGGCTCGTTCTTGTTAGTCGCGACGGCCCGCAACGCGAGGCGGGTCTCGACCTGTTCACACAAGCCCGCGATATGGCCGTGGCGGAGCGGTTCTCGCTGAGCGCGCTGACGATCGTCGACCCCGAGTTTGCGATGGAGAAGGCCCGCGTCGGGGATTTCGATGGTGCTATTGAGATGGTGCGGGCAGTCGTAGATGGCGCATACGAAAGCGGCGACATGATCTGGCGCGGAAGAGCCACCGAAGTTTTGGTGCACCTGCTGGTGCTACGCGGATCCGTCGGCGACCAACACAAAGCGCAGGCGGCGATTGACCGGCTCGCCGCCGTACCCACCGATCCCGGGTTCGTGGTCCACGAGCTCCCTTTGTTGCGTTCGCGTGCGCTGCTCGCGCTGGCGCATGGCGACGAAAACAGCTGCCGGAACTTCATGGAACGCCATCGCGCCAAGGCAAAAGCCGCCGGCTTCGAAGCACTCATGGCCACCGCGGACGCGACCGTCATTTCGGTCCGCCGATGACTCTGCGGGCCGACGTTCGACTGCGACTCAGGAGTTTTCGCGATGCCGGCACTGGGTGAGTGCGCGGTCGTCCTTGGGGCGAGCATGGGCGGGCTGCTCGCCGCGAGGGTTTTGGCCGATTTCTTTGGGACCGTCGCTGTGGTCGAGCGGGATGTGTTGCCGGATGGTCCCGCTATCCGACGAGGGGTACCGCAGGGTCGGCATGTCCACATTCTGCTGGCGCGCGGTGCGCAGATCTTGGATGAGCTCTTCCCCGGGCTTCTCAATGAGTTGGTAGCCGACGGTGTTCCCGTTTGGGACGACGGGGAACTGTCCAAGCTTCACTTGTCTTTCGGCGGCCACGAAATGCTGCGGTCGGGAGAGATAGCATTTGAGCCTAAAGCGCTGGCGGTGTACATGCCGAGCAGGCCGCTGCTGGAATGCCATGTCCGGCAGCGCGTACAGGCGATCCGGAACGTGACGATCCTGGGCGGGCATGAAGTCGCCGAGTTGAAGTCGACGGCGGATCGGAATCGCGTCACCGGAGTTCGGGTGGTAGGCCGCGACGGCGGTGCCGAACGGGAGTTGACGGCCGATGTGATCGTGGACGCGATGGGCCGAAGTGCCCACACGCCAGTTCTTCTCGAGGGCCTCGGGTACGGGCGACCGGCCGAGGACCAGATCGTCATGCATACGACCTACGTAAGCCAACGGCTGCGGATGCCCCAGGGCACGCTGAAGGAGATGCTGGTCGACATCAGCCCCGCGCCGGGCCGGCCAACTGGGATGTTTCTGACCGGGAATGAGAACGACACGTGGATGTTCACCGTGTTCGGGATGGTGGGGCACGAGCCGCCTGGCGACCTGGTCGGCATGCTGTCATTCGCCCAGGAGTACTGCCCCGCCCACCTGATTGCGGCGATGCGGGCCGCCGAACCGATCGGCAAGGTTGCGCATCACCGCATGCCGTCCAGCCAGTGGCGACGCTACGACAAGGTGCCCCAACTCCCCGACGGTCTGCTGGTTTGCGGCGACGCGATCTGCAGCTTCAACCCCATCTA
Organism: Mycobacterium sp.; assembly: GCA_035552295.1. Lineage (GTDB taxonomy): Bacteria > Actinomycetota > Actinomycetes > Mycobacteriales > Mycobacteriaceae > Mycobacterium. The sequence continues at coordinate 10,127 of DASZLQ010000104.1, forward strand.
CGGACAAGGAATGACGGTCGCCGCTCTGGACGCTGCCGCGCTGCGCGACTGCCTGCGTTGCGGCGGCATCGACCTGCCCCGGCGGTACTTCCGCGCCTCGGCGAAACCCATTGGCGTGGCCTGGCAGATGGTAGCGGGCTCTGACCTGGCCTTCCCGGGGGTGGCCGGGCGACGGTCGAGGTTGATGCGCGTTACCACCCGGCTTGTGGACTGGGCGCTGACTGCCTGTGAGTCCGACGCTGTTGTCGCCGCACGCTTCTTCAGGGTCAACGGCCTGATCGACTCCCCCATTCGCCTGCTCCACCCCGCGTTTGTGTACCGGGTGGCGGTCGTAAACCTGCGCCGCCGGCGAGGCGACGGGCAACCTCGGCAAGCCGAAGTTGCCGGCCGAGGCAATAGCCGTAAGACGTGACCTGACAACTTGTCGAGATAACCGGCAAACCGAACTGAGAGTTCACGGCCCGCCGTAACGATTAGCCCATCGACGACAGCCTCGTCGAGCACCTGGTCGACACACTCATCGAGCCCGAAAAAGCGGCCTTCATCGGAGAATCGGACATCACCGCACTTAGCCGTCGTCGTCGCCGCGCGGACCGCGGGCTCGCGCGGGTGGCCGAATTTGTCTATGCGCGCCCGAAGAGATTCGAACTCCCAACCTTCTGATCCGTAGTCAGAAACGGCCTATTTCTGGGTGTCTCGCCATGTCCAGGCAACCCCATCTCACCTGCGCAAGCCTTCTCACGATGTCGCGCCCTGACGCGAGATGTTTCACGCGAGTTGTGACAAGTCGGTGACAACTCGATGACCGTTACAGAGGACAGGCGAGATTGCGGTCCCGAGCGTTGACCTGTGAATCAGAGGACGACGGGGACACGGGGCGCGATCGCGACCTCTGGGTTATGAGCTACGCACCAGGAGTCTTCCCTTGTTGGCCTAGTCGCAGGTCAACACCGTTCAGATGTCCCACGGGTTGCACCACATCGCGCCGATTTGAGGCCACTAAGGGGTGGGGATATGCCCCTCTTACCCGTCGAGTCGCGGGCCGACCTTGGTCGCCTTCTCCGACGCAGATCCGATCTTTCCGTATCCCTCTGCAGGACAAGCGTTCTGCGACCTCGTCCCGTCGGCCTCGACCCAGGTTCGGATCGAAGGCGCCGGACACTTCGTCCAGGAAGACCCCGGCGAGCTCCTTGCCCATGAGGTGACCAAGCTGCTCGCCTCCTGCGACGAGCGATCCGAATGAGCCTCGGTGCGCGCGGAAGCGTCGACTTGCTCGTCCAGTCCGTCGCCGCCAGCGCTGCGATGACGGCGTCGCAACGCGTCAAGATGTGGGCCACCCGCCGCGACCCGAGTTATCTTCCGGTGCGCGCAGTGGAACTGCCCAGGGCAGCTTGGCCGCAGCGGCGATCATTTTGGCCAGGACGACACGCACGACAGCAACTCCGTCGGCGGTCGCACTGATCGCGGCGTCGCTCATCGCAGGTGATACCGTGCTCTCCGTCGCGCTCGGATTGGCGGAGGCGCCCTGGCGGTGGCAACGCCGGGACCTGGCAGGCGACGTGATGCACAAGACGTCGCTGGCCGTCGCCGCCCGGGCGATCGCCAGCAGGAGGCAGGACCGGTGAGTGGTGCGGCGTTCCTCGACACGATTTCCGGAGACGGCCACGCCCTCCTCGCCGCCGCCGAAACTAATTGGGCTCGACCAGTGCCTGATTGCCCCGATTGGGACGCCGCAGGTCTGGTCCGCCACACCGGAGCGATACTCGCGTGGATGGCCGCGATCGTCGTCACCGGTGAGCCCGCCAGCTTCCGCTCGTTATCCCCGGCTCCCGAAGTCGACGCCGACTTGCCCGCGTGGTTCCTGGCAAACCTCGATCGCACAGTCAGTGCGCTCAGGGACGCAGACGCGCAGCAGAAAGCATGGACGTTCTCCAGTCTCGGCGATCATCGCGTGTCGTGGTGGCGCCGGCGATTGGCGGTCGAGGCTGCCATCCACCGCTGGGACGCGCAGTACGCGGTCGCCGTTCAGGGCGGCGCGGCACCAACACCCCTGGATGCGGACGTGGCCGCAGTCGGCATCGAGGAGTTCGTGACTGAGTTCCTGCCCGGTCTGCTCGACCAGTCCACCGACCGCCCGACTGGGAAGGTGCACCTTCTACTCACCGATGCGGCGCCACACCGATGGCTCGATCTCGATGAACTCGGCAACGACGTGCCCTTCCACGCGCAGGCCGACGCGATCGTTCGCGGTACGGGGTCCGACGTGCTGCTGTGGCTGACCAACCGCCGAGCCGACTCCGTGGACGTACGCGGTGACCGCGACCTGCTCGACGCCTGGACTCGACTCAAGCGCTGATCGGTGCTACTTCTTGGTGCGTCGGCTACCGCCGTGCCAGTCCTCCACGATGCCCGCGCCCCCGGGATCGACGCCGAAGCTCGCGAGCTGCGGCCGCTCGCGCAGGCTGCGCTTGAGCTCGGCGAAACCGGGAAAGGAAGCCAAGCCCAGCACGTTGTCCCAGAGCAGGCCCGCCTCCTCCGGTCTAGGAAGACGGCTGATCACCGGCCCAAAGAAGGCCACGCCGGTGGGCGGGCGAAAATGCAGGATCGGGGTGCCGACATCCTTGCCCGTCAACGCCAACGCTTCGTCGGTCTCCGCGCGGAGCACCCCGTCGAACGCCGTATCGTCCAGGGCGCTCGCGAGTTCGGCCGGCAGGTCGGCCTCCTCCAGAATCGGCTCCAGAAATGTTCGCGAGCCCTGGTCGATTCGGGAGCCCGGTTGGCCGTCGGGGGCGCTGTCGAATATCCGCCGTCCCATTGCCAGGTACAGGGGCCCCACCGCTTCGGGCCCGTATTCGATCCTGGTGCGGGCGGCCACACGCAGCAGCTTCAGCCCCGCGGTGTGTCCGTCCTCGTAGCCGGGCGGAAAATGGGCGTCGTAGTTGATGTGCGCGTTGATCATTCGCAACGAGATGAAGCGCCAGTCCACCCTGTAGTCGCGCTGCTCGGCCACCATGCGGACCCACTTGCTGGTCATCCAGGCGAACGGACAGACCGGGTCGAAATAGAAGTCGAGGTCGGCGCGGTGCTCGTCGGCAGAACGCGTGCGGGCGTCGGTGCTCACGGTGTAACTCCTCGTCCAAATGGGTCCAACGTTGCGGTGTCAGCCTCCCGTGGCATCGCCACGGGAGCTGTCCAGGAAGCGATGGATCGCCTCGTAGGCGTGATCTTGAGTCGCCGCGTCTGCGAAGTCGGCGACGATGCCCGACTGCTCGATGAGGGAACCGGTGAGCGTCTTCGCCGCGCTCGCATAGAACCCTCCGCTTCGCAGCGCACCTCCCACCAGCCCCTCGACAAGCCTTTTCGCGCCGACTTCCAGCGGGTGCGAAACACCGAACATCGGTGCGACATAAGGCATCACGACGCGCTGCATGATCACTCTCGGCACCGTGGCCATGTCCCTTAGCGCGTCGGTACCCGACGTGTTCCCCGGGCTCACAGTGAGCAACCGAAGGTCCGGATGCTGTCGCGCCAGCGCAGACATCCACAGCGCTCCGAGATACTTCACCTGGCCGTAGGCGAGCATGGGATCGAACTTGCGGCCGTTGAAGAACGATCCGTCAATCACCGACGCGAACTCATCGACCGACCGAGTGGCAAACGTCGGCCGCTTGATCCGCAGTTTTGGCACCCCGCGCGCGGCCTCACTTCCCGTCAGCACGGCCGTCGAAGTCAGTAACCCCGCATCGACCAGGCCTTCCAGCAGAACCGCGTGACCGAGCACGTTTGACGCGAAGATCGTCGTCACCCCGTCGGCCGTGCGCGCCATCGGCGTGGGACCGCCAGTGCCACCGGCATTGAGCAGGACTGCCCGCAAGGGTTTGTCGATCGCCTTGGTCGCTGACCTCACCGAGGCGAGGTCAGCAGTATCCATAATCAGAATCTCGAAGGCGGTCCCATTCGTGATCCGTTGCAGCTCGGCTTGCGCCGCCTGCGCCCTGGCCTCGTCGCGGCAGGCCAGATAGACGGAGTCGACGTCGGCGCGCAGCGCCAACTGCCGCGCGACATCCTTGCCTAGCCCGGTGTTGGCGCCGGTGATGAGGAACGCGTTACTCGGCAAAGGGATTCAGCTCACCGCGTCGACTGCGGCCAGGATGTCGGGCACCTCGCTACGGGTCACGTAGTTGGGGTGCACGTCGATCCACCGGATTATGCCTGCCGCATCGACGACGACGACCGTGGGCATCGGCAGGGTTCTCCCCCCGTCGGCGTTCACCTCGGTCAGGTCCAGCCCCAACTTCAGCTGCGCGGCAACGGAATCCGGGGACGGTTCGGTCAGAATCCCCAAGGCGATCGCGATCTGATTGCCCGGATCTGACGCCACCAAATAGCTCAGTTCGTTGGACTGCGCGGAGGTCAGCGAACCATCCGGCTTCTGCGGGCTGACGGCGATCAACTCGAAGCCGCGCTCGACCAGCGCAGGAACCAGTTCGGCTTGGTAGGTGCGCAGCGCGATATTGCAGTACGGACACCACGCCCCGCGATAGAACACCACGACCGCCGGCCGCCCGGCCCGCAACCGGGTCAGCGAGGTCGGGGCACCGTGGACGTCGAGCGGGTCGCCATCGGGCATGACGGATCCGGGCGCCACGACGTTCTGCGGCACGCCGCGAGCTTCCAGTGCGGCCTGATCGGCGGCGAAGGCACTCATGACGTCCGCGGGTATCGTCGCCGCAGAACCAGTCACCAACGCGCGTGCCTGCTCACTAATCGTGGGTGTATGCATCGCCATTAACGCCTCCGCAAGGTCAATTGGATTGATTACTCCACAAAACTCTCCCGTCTTTGGATTGTCAACTCCAGAATCGTAGACTCAACAAATGATTACCCGGAAGGGCCAGGCCACCCGGGATCGCATCGTGGGCGCCGCCGCCGCCCTGATGTACGAGCGCGGTGTCGCCGGGACCAGTACCGAGGACGTCCAAGCTGCCGCCGGCGTCAGCGCGTCGCAGGTCTACCACTACTTCGGTGACAAGCGCTCGCTCACCCGTGCCGTCATCGACTACCAGACGAACGTGATCCTCGGATTCCAGGAACCACTGCTGGCCCGCCTCGACTCCCTCGATGCGCTGCGCAGCTGGGCCGCGGTTATCGTGGGCATCCAACGCGCCAACGGCTTCCGCGGCGGATGCCCATTGGGCTCGCTGGCCAGCGAGCTCGCCGAAAACGACAGCGCTGCACGCGAAGACATCGTGGCCAGCTACCGACGGTGGCAAGACGCCATCCGCGGCGGCCTCGCCGCCATGCGCGACCGCGGCGAGCTCGTCGAAAGCGCCGACGTCGACAAGCTGGCCACGGCGTTGTTGACCACACTGCAGGGCGGACTGCTGCTCGCCAAGGCGCTGCGCGACGGCGGACCTCTAGAGACCGCACTAAACACCGTGATCGATCACATCGCGACCTTCGCCGCCGAGTAAGACCACCCGATGACGACTCGGCCCCGTCACTCGCTCCGGACGCGACGGGGTCGAGCTGGCGCAATGCGGGCCGCCTCACCGCCTTCGCTTGCTGGCGGGACGCGCCGCGGTCAGGACACCCTGAACGAGACCGAGTGCCAACCGGTGGCGCCGTCGGGCATCACATCAGCCTCTTCGGGCGTCTGCACCGCGCCGGTGTTGTCGGTGGCGCGCACTGTGATGGTGTGCGGTCCCTTGGTGGCCTCCCAGCGGTAACTCCACAGTCGCCACGTGTCGTCGGAGTAGCTGGCGGCAAGATCGGCCATCCGCCACTGTCCATTGTCGATGCGCACCTCGACGGCACGCACGCCGCGGCGCTGCGCCCAGGCAACACCGCCGAACGTCATCTGGCCGGCCGGCATCTGCTGGCTATAGTGGGGAACATCGATGCGTGATTGTGTCTTAATCGGTGCTTGCGCCGGAAAACCCAGTCCCGTCCAGTAGGCCTGCGCCCGGTCGAAGCGCGTCAGCTCAAGATCGACGACCCACTTTGTGGCTGACACATACCCGTATAGACCCGGAACCACTAGGCGGGCCGGGTAGCCATGCTGAATCGGCAGTGGCTCATCGTTCATCGTGATCGCCAGCAGCGAATCACGATCGTCGGTGAGCGCTTCCACCGGGGTACCCGCGGTGAACCCATCAACAGATGTGGACAGCACCATGTCGGCGTCGCGATGAATACCCGCTGCGGCCAGTAAATCTCGCACTCGGTATCCGCCCCAGACAGCATTGGAGACGAGGTCCCCGCCGATGGGGTTGGACACACAGGTGAGGGTGACGACCTTCTCGACGAGCTCGAACGATCTCAGATCATTGAACCTGTAGGTTATTTCGCGGTCTACCATGCCGTGGATCTTCAGCCGCCAGTCGGTGCGGCTAAGTTGTGGGACCAGCAACGCGGTGTCGATGCGGTAGAAATCGTCGTTGCGGGTGATGAAGCTCGGCAGCGCCACCCCCTTGGGCTGGACACCGTTGGGCAACGGGGGTGCGCGCAAGACCGGTGGTGGTGCCGCGAAGGCTTTGCGGTCACCGGCCACCGAATGCACACGCCGGGTCGACACTGCACCGGTGACGGCGCCGACGACTCCGAGCCCCACTAGCCCGAACGCCATCAGCGAAAGCCGGCGACCCCGATCAGCGACCCCGATGGCGGATTCTGGCACCCTCGCCGGCAGCCGGACCGTCAACACGCGCAACACCACCATCCCGCAACAGATCCCGATGATCGTCGGGATGATGTCCGCGGCGGTGGCACCGGAGCGGGAGACGATCGCGGCGCATCCGATTATTCCGGCCCCGGTGACGGCGATGCTTCCCAGCGGAACTCGCCGCCGCTCCCAGATTCCGGCACCCGCAGCGATCGCGACGATTACCACCACAACGGCCACCGACACGAACAGTTTGTCCGCCGTGCCGAATGTCTGGATGGCCCATTCCTTGACCCCGCCCGGCGTGAAGTCAATGACAGCGGACCCCACCGCATTCAGGGCATCGGCCGCCGGCCCCAACGGTACCGCACACAGTTGAGCGACGCCGAGCCCCACCGCAGCAGCGGCGACCCCGCTCAACATCCGCGGCCCATTACCTAGGCTCATCGTGTTCCCCCTGTCTGGCGAGCAGATGTGGCCCCGCGGTCGTCACCTCCGAGCAGCCGCGATTGTACTTGACAGTACAACGTGGGCCAAGTTGGTGGAGGAGGCCCGTCGGCCCCCGGCGAACGGCGGGAGATGTCGTCGGGGTGCGGCCGGGAGACACCTTTCGAACCGACATGTTTCCGTGGTCGCGTGGCACTGCTGCGGTGCCGGGCTACCTCGCTATCGGGGCTGGATTTGTGCTCAGCACCATCGTCGATATCCCGGTCGGCGTGATCATCTGCTAACCGCCCGAAACGATAGCGAGAAACGTTGATAGCCAGCTAAGTTGGTATTCGGCCAAGCCTCACCGCTGTGAATCAACGCCGCGGCCAGCACTACGCCGGCCGATCGGCCTCGCCGATGGCAGGTGCCGAGGCGCGGGTGTCCATTCGGGCCGCCGACACCGCCCCAACCGCGCGGATCGGCGGCCCGCTGGCAAGACTCTTATACAGTGTGTTGAGTGCATGTGTCGCCGCCTGCCGGGGTTGCGCGCCCACTGCCGGTGACGCAGCGGGGGCGTCGTACCCGCGCGGCGATTATCGACGCCGCCGCGACGCTGATGTATCAGCGCGGTGTGAGCATGACCAGCCTTGACGATGTGTTGGCCGCCGCCGGCTCGGGTAAGTCCCAGCTGTACCACTACTTCGACAGCAAAGCCGACCTGGTCGCCGCGGTGATCGAGCGGCAACTGGAGCTGGTGCTCGCGGAGCAGCCCAGCCTGCAGCTCATCGAATCCTGGGACGGGATTGACGCCTGGGCGGCAGAGATTCTTCGTGCGCAGTCCGCGCCGGGCGGCCCGTTTGCCTGCCCGCTGGGCACCATCGCCGCGGAGCTGAAAAACGATGAAGCCTTTCGACCAATTCTTGACGCCGCGTTCCGTCGCTGGGAAGCCCCGCTGGCACGCGGTCTGCAAAAGATGCAGGACCGCGGCGACCTCGTCGCCGAGGCAAACCCGGCCCGGCTTGCCACCACGGTGATCGCGGCGTTGCAGGGCGGAATGTTGCTCGCCCGGGTGCGCGGTGAGCTCGGCCCACTGCAGGACGCGCTCGAATTGGCAGTGGCAGAGCTGCATCGGTGGGAAGCCAAAGCCCCCTCCCCGCGGCGGGCACGCACAGCGGTCGACAACCATCGCGCCCGTTGAGCGCTTTCACCCCGCACATCCGCTGCCACGCTCAGCTAAGGAGCTTGAGCACCTCCTGTGCCAGTCGCTCCCCGCGATCTTCTTGCAGGAAGTGCGACGCGCCTTCGATCTTGACCTGCTCGGCTACGGTCGGAATGAGGTCGCAAAACACCTGTCCCGCTTGCGGATAGGGAAAGACCCGGTCCATGTCCGAGAACGCGACCAGCGCGGGTTTGTTCCACCGCGACAGCTCATCGCTGATCGCCCGCATCTCCTTGGTCCCCGCCGAATCCTCAGTGATGGGCACGATCAGCGGGAACTGCGCCGCGCCGGCCTTGGAGTCGGCAGTGGGAAACGGGGCGTCGTACGCGGCGACAACGCCGCCGGGAAGCTCGGTCGCGGTGGCGCCCTGAATTACGAAACCAACCGGCAGATCGGGGTTCTTCTCGGCGAAGTCGCGCCAGGCCAGAAAACCCTTAGATACTCGGCCGGTGAACAGGCCGGTGTTGAAGATCGCCAGCGCGCCAACACGATCGGCATTCTCGACCGCCCAGCGCAACCCGATCGGACCGCCCCAATCCTGAACGACCACGGTCGCCTCCCACACATCAAGAGCAGCCAACACCTGCGTCATCAGCTCGCCGTGGCGGTCAAACGTGTACCAACGCCGATCGGTTGGCTTGTCCGAACGCCCGAAACCGGCGTAGTCGGGAACGATGACCCGGTGCCCGGCGTCGACCAGCGGGCGCAGCATCTTGCGGTACAAATAGGCCCAGCTCGGCTCGCCGTGAAAACACACTACGGGTGTGCCGTCACGAGGCCCTTCGTCAACGTAGTGCATCCGCAGGCCGCCCACCTCGAGGTAGTTCGGCGTGGAGTCGTAGCCGGGAAGGTCTTCAAAGCGCGTATCGGGTGTCCGGAAAACCTCGGGGGTGCTCATGGGCATGGGTGCCATCTCCGATCGGTGCGACAACAACAGCCGCGCCGCCGCGGCGCGCCTCGCCATAACCTATCTAGATATTGACCGACCGGTCAACTATCGTTTAGGTTCCACGGATGCCACGAACATCGGATGCTCGCGAGCGCATCGTCCGCTCGGCGGCGCGGCTGTTCCTGGAGCGCAGCTACCACGCAGTCGGCGTCGAGGAGTTATGCGCCGCGGCCGACGTGCGCAAGGGCAGCTTCTACCACTATTTCTCCTCGAAATCCGAGCTGGCCAAGGCGGTCGTCGACCTGCACGCCGACGCCTTCCAAACGTGCCTGGCCGGCATCGGCGGTGCTACGCCCGCGCAGAAGCTGCACGCCATTCCCGACGCGATCGGTGCCATCCAAACAGCCCTCGAGGCGCAGTTCGGGCGCGCGGTTGGTTGTCCGTTCGGCAACCTGGCCGCCGAGCTGTCGACCACCGACGAGGACCTGCGCCTGCACCTCGCGACCCGGATTGCGGCGATGGAACATCAGCTCGCCGCGGCCTGCCGCCAAGCCGCGGCGCTCGGCACCCTGCGCGCGGGCACCGACCCCGACCATCTCGCCCATGCCCTTCTGGCGCAATACCAGGGCATCATCTTGCTGGCCAAGCTCAACGACTCCGGGGTGTCGATCCTGGCACCCGCGCTTCACGAGTTCATCGACGGCTACATCGCCGAACCGAACGGCGCCCGGCGAGCACCTGTGCCGATGGGCGGTGGCGAGGAAAGCGCGGACGAACGACCAGCGAATCGGTGAGTCGCCTGCTGATCGCGGTTTGGCTAGTTGCCGGAACACCGGGATCGACACCGTCGCCGGCCGCTGCGTTGCCGACGTGTACCGGAATTCTGCCGGCCGGCGTGCCGACCGACGGCACCCGGCCCCCCGCTGACTCCAGGTAGGTCTGACAGCCATCGCACCCGAGCAGGTGCTGCTCGAAGCGGGCCCGGGTCTCGGGTTCCAGCGACCCGTCGAGATACGCGGTCACCAATTCGACGCCCCAAAGATGTGCCGGGGCAGGTTCGGCTCGAGGGTCGCCGACGTGGCGACTCGGTGGGTGGGCGTATGCCCCGTGAGCCGTTATCGGCCGGCAGTCGGCATCACTGTCACCCCGCGGGTCGGGCTAGGCGCAGGACGGCCTCGGCAATGTCGGTTGGATAGTCTTCCTGCAGGAAGTGCTTGCCCGGCAGCAATATTGGGTTGTCCAATCCTGTGGCCAATTGCGCCTGCACGCCGTGGTGGCGCCACGACAAGGCGCGATCGCGCACACCCCAAATGATCTGGACCGGATAGGGCGGGTTGCGCACCGCCGACAGGTAGCGACGTTGCTTGTCTGCGGTCAGCTCGAAGCCACGCATGATCTTCAAAAAGGCGCGGCCGCCGTCGTCGCCGAGCAGCAGCGGAACATAGCAGGAGATTTCGGCCGCCGGGACATCTCGGCTGACCCCGATGTATCGCATCAACGACACGAACACCCCGGGCACCCGCAGCGACTTCAACCACGCCTCACCAACACCGGGATGGGCAAACGGTTCCATCACCCAGGGCCGTCGAAAGGTTTCAACGGCCACAATCGTGTTCAGCAAGGTCAGCGACAGGACGCGACCTGGGTCGGCGGCGGCGACTTCGAACCCGACGGGCCCACCGATGTCGTGCACCACCAGGTGAAAACGATCGAGGTGCAACGCGTCGATCGCCGATAGCAGCCAGCGGCCCAGCCCGCTCCAGCTGTAATCGGCGTCGCCGGGCCGCTCGGCCAGTCCCAAGCCGGGCAGATCGACAGCGATGCCGCGAAGACCCCGGATTGCTAAGGCCGGTACCACCTTGCGGTACAGGTAGGCAGAGGCGGGCACACCGTGCACGCACACCACCGGCTCCGCGTCTGGTGCGCCGGCGTCGAGGACAAACGACCTGACCCCGGCAGCGGTAAAGGCCCGCCCCGACGCGCGATACTGGGCAAGCAGTCGATCCGCGGTCATTGACATCATCGCCTCCCCGCAGCGGACTGGGCAGCTGCGATCACGGGTAGGGGTGCGCCTCGGTGTCGGGCGGCGAATCGCCAAGTTTGTATCATTCGTCGTCACCTTACATACCGGTTTTTCTCGCCGGCGTTGCTCACCGCCAGCACCGCGATGACGCGGGCGTGGATCTCGACGACGTTGGTGACGAGAAACCCGGCGGCAGCTGCGATGTCGCCGAGCGCGCCGGCGCCGACCCGCGACCACGGAAACCACTGCCCGACATGATGGTCGGTTTCCCAGCGCAGCAATTCGTGACACAGCGCTGTGCTCGCTGGATCGATTTCTACCACAACGACGCCACCGGGTGCGAGCAGCTCGGCGCTGCGCTGCAACGTCCGCACCGGGTCGCCGCCGACGCCGATGTTGCCGTCGGTGAGCAGAACTCGATCCCAGCACCCCTCCGCCGGCAACGGCCCGAACAGATCCCCGCGGATGGCCGTTCCGCCCCGCGTTCGCGTCAATTCTACTGCAGCGCCCGAGATGTCGACTCCGAGTGCGGCCGATCCCCGTTGCTGCAGCGAGGCGGTGAATCGACCGGGGCCGCAGCCCAAATCCAGGGTGGGGCGCGCCGAGCAGCGGGCGAGCACGAGCTCATCGGCGAGCCGGTCGTGAGGCGTGCTATCGGGCCCTCCGATCCAGCGGGCCATCGGCAGTTCGCGCACCTGCCCGCGGTGATTTCGGGCCCAGCAGGCCGCGCCCCGGACCGCCGCGCGATAGATGAGGTCCACCTCCATCGTGTCGCAGCCGTTGCGGCTCATTGTGACTCGTGGCCTGTTCCTCACGCCGCGATCCCCCTCGACGGTGCTTCCATTCGGCACCAACATTTGATGCGCCGTCACAAAATGTCTCCCAAACCGCCGCCTCCGATTCCGAATAGCAACCCCCGGCGCGCGGCGACGCCACCGAAGCAAGCTGTACCGCACAGTACACAGCTCTGGGTGGTTGATCACGGAAAGTCATCGAACCGTTCCACGCGCGCGGGCTCGCCGCGAACGACACCAAGCGGCCCGGTCACGCCTGCTCGAAGTGTGTCGCCTGGTCGAGCAGCTCGTCAACCGACCATTGGTCGTATGCGTGGGTTCCGTACTTACAGGCGACCACCGCCGCGGCGGGGTCTAACAAGATATCCGCCGGAAGCCCCAGGTGGCCCCCGGTGGGGTGGGTCGGGGCCCCAGTGAAGGGACGCACCCGCTCGGTCCCGCCACGCCGAAAGAGTGCTTTAACAACCGGGGCCGTCGCGCGCGGGTCGAGCACACCTCGCAACGACGTTTCCACACCGAATTCCTCGTAGAGTTGTTTGTCCGGATCCGCGACCACGTCGAAGGGCAGGTCCCGTGCGTAAGTGCGCACCTCCTCCGGCGTGGAGTGAAACAACACCACCTGGTGAATGCCCGCCGCGACGATTTGGGCGTGGCCGGCAACCATCGATTGCAAATGCACGTTGCAGATCGGGCAGCCCGCGAACCGCCTAAACTCCAGATGGGTCAGCCGCTCGGGATCGGGGACCCGAATCGGCTTGTCGTCGACGGTGTGCAGCTCGCGGATACGAACCACGTCGCCCGGGCGGACCTTCATCGCTTCTCCTGACTCAAACTGGTCGCGAGTGGCCTTGGGGTACAAAAGTTCCCGCCACACAGTGTACTGTCAAGTACACTTTGTGTGTCGAGGGGCATGGAAGCACTTTGATGGTCGGTGACCGCACCGGACGCGCTCCGTCGCATAGTCTGCCCCGTCCGGGGACCAGAGGCCTTGAGTGTCGATTGCACGTGGTGTTGCGCCCCGACTGGCCACCCCGCTCGCGGGGATGGTCGGTCTGGTTGGCGTTGTCGCCGCGCTCGCGTTGCCGTTTGCGCCGGTGACCGCCGTCGCGATCCGTTGGCCGGCGGCGCAGCTCGCGATGATGTTGTGATTCCAGGACACCGAGGTGAATAGAAATGGCGATGACATCATCGAGGTGTCCGCCGGCCTCGCCGCCGACGGCACCGCCCGGCTGGGCACCAACGGGAAACGAGAGTGGGCATACCGGCTCGACGGGACACCGTTGTGGAACTCCCCGCGCGTCATCACCTACTCCTCGCCGTCGGTGACCGACGCCGGCTTGGCCTACGTCGGCGACCACAGCGGCACGGTGCACGTCTTTCGGGTGAGCGACGGATCAGAAGCCGCGACCTATCGGGCGACCACAGCCCAGATTTGGAGCGCAACGGTCCTCGATGCCCACTATCACGTCTACTTCGGCACCCAGACCGGCCATGTCATCGGGCTCGACACCACCGGGGTAAAACTGTTCGACGTTGACCTGGGCGCCCCCGTGGACTGCTACCCGGCGCTGACCGCAGACGCGAACCTCATCGTCGGGCCCGCAGCGGCACCGTCAGCGCCATCAGATGAGGGCGCCCGCAGGCCAGCATGTACTTGACAGTACAGTCCGCTGTCGTCACTGTTGACCACGACACCAACGAATGCGGCCGCGACTCTTTTCGGCCACGCCGCTGCGATGTTGACTACCCGTATGGACGACGGAGCATCGACATGACGTCCCCTGAAACGCCGCCGTGTGGAACGCCGCCGAGACAGCCACCAGCGGCTGCTTCCGCCGCCGCCGATCCTAATTCTGAGACGGATCTTCTCACCGAGGCGCCGACGGCCCGCTACGGGTTTCCGGCTGTGCTGTGGCGGGCACTTGACAACCACCCGCCGCCGGGACTCTCGCGGATCCGGTGGCGCAGTCCGTTGCGCGGACCCTGGCTGACGTCGGTGTTCGGAGCGACATTGCTGGTGGTGTTGTCGATCGTGATCGTGACCGGCTTGCTGTCCTATATCGCCTACGGGCCGCAGTTTGGGCAGGCCATTCCCGTCGACGTTGGCTGGCTCAAACTGCCCACCTTCGATTGGCCGACTCGACCGTCGTGGCTGTATCGGCTGAACCAGGGTCTGCACGTCGGTTTGGGCCTCGTGGTTATACCGGTGGTGCTGGCCAAGTTGTGGTCGGTGCTTCCGCGCCTGTTCGCTTGGCCACCGGCGCGTTCGGTGGCTCAGGTGGCCGAGCGAGTGACGTTGCTCATGCTGGTGGGTGGGATCCTCTTCGAGATCGTCACAGGGGTTCTCAACATCCAGTACGACTACATTTTCGGCTTTAGCTTCTACACCGCACACTATTTCGGCGCGTGGGTGTTCATCGCCGCATTTGTCAGCCACATCTGTCTGAAGCTGCCGAAAATGTGGCGGAGCTTGCGGTCACGGTCGATGCGCAGCGTTCTTCACACCTCGCTGGCCGACACGGTGCCCGAGCCGCCCGACCCCGATGGGCTGGTGGCACCCGACCCTGATCCGCCCACCCTGAGTCGTCGCGGCGCATTGGCCGTCGTCGGCGGCGGTGCGCTGTTGGTCGCGACGCTGACCGCCGGGCAGACCCTGGGCGGATTCACCCGCGGTACGGCGTTGTTGCTTCCCCGCGGCCGCAGCTACGGCAAGGGCCCCAACGACTTTCAAATCAACCGCACCGCCGTCGCGGCCGGTATCGACCCGGCTGTCACCGGTTCGAGGTGGCGCCTGCAACTGTTGGGCGGGTCCCATCGGCTGCTGCTGGATCGGGCCGCACTGGAGGCGATGCCGCGCCACACCGTGGAACTGCCGATCGCCTGCGTCGAGGGGTGGTCAACGACGCAGAGCTGGACCGGTGTCCTGCTGGCGGATCTGGCCGCCGCAGCCGGGCGGCCGCAACCGGGCTCGGCGATCGTGTCCTCGCTGGAGCGGTTCGGCGCCTTCAATCACGCGGTCCTGCAGACCAACCAGATCTTGAGCCCCGACTCGCTGTTGGCGTTGCAGGTCAACGGTGCCGACCTCTCGTTGGATCACGGTTATCCGGCGCGGATCATCGTTCCCGCGCTTCCGGGAGTGCACAACACCAAATGGGTGTCCACCATCGAATTCCGGGAAACCTGATGCGCGCACTGGCCCAGCAAGCGGCGCGGTTGTACGGCGAGCGCCTGGTTCACCTCCTCGTCGTTTTGGCCGCACTGGCACTGGGCGCCTACGCGATCTCGGTGCTGGGGCTACGAAACCTGTTCAACCCCACCGTGTGGTGGCAATCCATTGCGGTGTGGTTTGCGGTGGCCGTGATCGGCCACGACCTGATCCTGTTTCCGCTCTACGCGCTCGCCGACCGGCTGCTACCCCCGCGCCGCGGCGCCCCCAACCACGGTGACGGCACACCCCAACACCCACCCAAACACATTCCGGTGACGAACTATCTGCGGATGCCAACCCTGGCCGCCGGGCTGCTGCTGCTGATGTTCCTACCCGGAATCATCGAACAGGGCGCACCCACATACCAGGCCGCGACCGGGCAGACCCAGTCCCCCTACCTGGCCCGCTGGCTACTGCTCACCGCCGCGCTCTACCTCGCCAGTGCGCTGTGCTACGCGGTGAGAACGCGGCTGCGCCAACGCGATTCCAGACAGACCGCAAAAATATCGCCACCGGCACAACCCCGGACCGACTCGCAGCCC
>DASZLQ010000105.1:0-36015 GCA_035552295.1 Mycobacterium sp.
GGGATGAGTAGCAGCGCCAGCTCCAGCGCGAAAAGGAAAGCACCGGAAGGCGATACCGCCGCGGCGGCGGCCGCGACGGCGGCGCGCGAGGCGGCGCGGGCTCGCAGGCGTCAGCGGGCGCGCCAGCGCGGGCACAGCGACGAGTTCATGGACATGAACATCGACGTCGACCCGGACTGGGACGCATCGCCGCCGCCGTGGCGTCGGACCGGGGCGCCGGGAATCTGGGGTTTGCCGGCACCGCGCAAGGAAGCGGTCGCCGGGGCGGCGGGCTTGACCACGCTGGCCGGCGACGAATTCAGCGGCGGCCCGCGGATGCCGATGCTGCCGGGCAGCTGGGACCCGGACAAGGGCGACGAGACGGGCCGCCACGATCAGTCGGCGTAGTGTCGGTCGGGTGCGTAGCGAAGGCGATAGCTGGGATATCACAACAAGTGTCGGTTCGACGGCGTTATTCGTAGCGACCGCGCGAGCACTCGAAGCGCAGAAGCCCGAGCCGCTGGTGGTCGATGAATATGCCGAGGTGTTTTGCCGTGCCGTCGGTGGTCCTGCGACGGACGTTCTCGACGGTAAGGATCCCGACCACCCATTGAAGACCGCCGACTTCGGCGAGCATTTCGTCAACTTCCAGGGCGCTCGCACGAAGTACTTCGACGAATATTTCCATCGGGCCGTCGAAGCCGGCGTCCGACAAATAGTCATCTTGGCGGCGGGACTGGACTCCCGTGCCTACCGTCTTGACTGGCCGGCCGGGACGACGATCTTCGAGTTGGACCGTCCGGAGGTCCTCGATTTCAAGCGTGAGGTGCTCATCGGCCACGGCGTGCAACCGCGCGCCGAGCGTCGGGAGATCGCGGTCGATCTGCGTGAGGATTGGCCACAAGCTTTGCGGGCCAGCGGATTTGATACCGACAAACCATCGGCGTGGATTGCCGAGGGTCTACTGATCTATCTCCCCGCCGCCGCACAGGAGCAGCTCTTCACCGGCGTCGACGGCCTGGCCGGCCACGGCAGTCATGTCGCGGTCGAGGACGGGGCGCCGCTGCCGCCCGACGAGTTCGACGCTGCAGTCGAAGAAGAACGCGCGGCCGCCGCCCAGGGTGACCAGCGCCTGTTTTTCCGGTTGGTCTACAACGAGCAGTGCGCGCCGGCCACCGAATGGTTCGGCGAGCGGGGCTGGACCGCGATGGGCACTCCGTTGGCCGATTATCTACGCGGAGTCGACCGGCCGGTGCCGGGACCAGACACCGATGCCGGGCCGATGATCGCGCGCAACACCCTGGTGAGTGCCGTCAAGGCCTGAGGCCGCGCTGAAGAATCTCCAATGAGTTGGCCGCGCGGCGGAACTTTCACGGGCTGCCCGCCGACTACTAGCGGCGTGATACTTGCACCGCCTAACAGCCCAGGCGGTCATTGATCTCACCCCGAGGAGTCCCTGGTATGGCACTACGGGTTATTCCCCATGGATCGGTTCTGTTGGCGGCATTGTCGCGTTTGGTTGCGCGAGGCCGCGAATGACCGCGCCGGTTTGGATGGCGTTACCCCCGGAGGTTCATTCCACGTTGCTGAGCAGCGGTCCGGGGCCGGGCGGCTTGTTGGCCGCCAGCGGCGCGTGGAGTTCGTTGAGTGCCGCCTATGTGGAATCGGCAGACGAACTGACCGGCGTTTTGGCGGCGGTACAGGCCGGGGCGTGGGAAGGCCCGAGCGCCCAGCAGTATGTGGCCGCGCATGTGCCCTACCTGGCATGGCTGATGCGGGCCAGCGCCAACAGCGCGGCGGTGGCTGCCGAGCACGATGTCGCGGCCACCGCCTACACCGCGGCCTTGGCAGCAATGCCCACCGTGGGCGAGCTGGCCGCCAACCACGCCGTCCATGCCGTATTGGTGGGCACAAATTTCTTCGGGATCAATACCATCCCGATCGCGCTCAACGAGGCCGACTACGCGCGGATGTGGGTCCAGGCGGCCACCACGATGACCACCTATCAAGCGGTTTCCACCGCGGCGGTGACATCAGCACCGCAAACCGATCCCGCGCCGGTCATCACCAACGCGAGCGACGGGAGCGGCGATGACAGTGATCCCGACGGAATCATCGACAATGACAGCGGCGACCCGACCCAGCTGAGCTGGTGGGTAAACCGATTCCTCGAGATTTTCCAAACCATCGGAAGCGATTTGGCGGAATTTCCCACGAACCCGGCCGACGCAATATCGGATTTGCTACAAGACATTTTCGGGCCCGCCGGACTCATCTCAGACGAGTTCACCCACCTGGGCGAGGCCCTTCAGACCTTCCCCCAGCTTGCGGCGCTTCCCTTCATCGTGCCGTCGGGATTTGGGGGAGGCATAGCAAGCTTCGGCCTGCTGGCCGCGATCCAGCCCGACGTGGCCGCGGCCCCCGCCGCCGTGGCGGCACCGCTGCCCGAGGCGCCCAGTGCGCCGGTTGCCACCGGCGCGCCGGTCATGAGCGCTCCCGCGGCCGCGGCCCCGGCGCCGTCTTCCGCCCCGACTTCGGCGCCGGCCCCCGCGCCCACCGCTGCACCTGCAACCGCAGCCCCACCGTCGCCGCCCACCGGTATCGAGGGGGCTGCCTATCCCTACCTGGTGGGCGGTCCCACCATCGGGACAGACACGGGCCTGAGCAGCAGCGCACGACGGAAGGCACCGGAGCCCGATTCCGCCGCGGCCGCCGCAGCGGCCGCGGCATCGGCTCAGGAAAAGCGACGGGCGCGTCGGCGTCGGCCGGCGGCGATGAAGGAACATTACCGCGGCTACGAATTCATGGATCTGGAGTCGGATACCGGGTCAGGCCCCGACCCGTTCGCGGATCCGAAGTTGTTCGCCTCGGCGGTGGCATCGGGTCAGAGTGCGGGAACCCTGGGGTTTGCTGGAACGGCGCGCAGGGGGGCCGACATCGCGGCGGCGGGGTTGACCACTCTGACCGGTGACGAGTTCGGCGGTGGGCCGTCAGTCCCGATGGTGCCGGGCACCTGGGAGCCCGACCGGCCGGAGCCGGGTGAGGCGGGGGACCACGGCTGACGCGATATTTTGCTAATGGTAATCATTTTCAGTAAGCTCCGCTGCTTAGACCGGCTCCGCCGGAAGGGGACTGATGATCGTCCTTAATGCCCTGATCAGTGCCACCCCGGACGGGAGCTGAGTGGTGAACCTAGGGAGCCCAGGGACCTCGACAGTTAGCTTATGCAA
Organism: Mycobacterium sp.; assembly: GCA_035552295.1. Classification (GTDB taxonomy): domain Bacteria; phylum Actinomycetota; class Actinomycetes; order Mycobacteriales; family Mycobacteriaceae; genus Mycobacterium. The sequence continues at coordinate 3,210 of DASZLQ010000105.1, forward strand.
TGCTAACTTCAGCGGGGTTAGGTTAGGGGAGGCTACATACATGGGAAGAAGCTGCCGTGGAACGCGCTGACGCCGGCATGCTCACGGCTCAGCCCGTCAATTCTCGGCCAGACGGCAGGGTCGACGGCGATATCGTCAGCCGGTTCGCCACGTGTTGCCGCGCGCTCGGCATCTCGATCTATGAGCGCCAGCGTCCCGCTGACCTGACGGCCGCTCGCTCCGGCTTCACCGCGCTGACCCGCATCGCCCACGACCAGTGCGACGCGTGGACCGGGCTGGCCGCTGCCGGCGACGTGTCCTTCCGAGTATTGGATGCGGTCTCACGCACCACGAGCACCGCAGGTGTGTTGCAGCGTGAGGTGGAACTGGCGCCCGGCGCCTTGGGCTTCCGTTACGACACCGGCCTATATCTGCAATTCCGCGCCAGCAACGCGGACGATTTCCACCTCGCCTATGCGGCAGCGCTGGCGGAGGCCGGAAAATTCGCCGATGCCGATCATATGGTTTCCGCCATCACCGAGCGACGCCCGAGCTGGCGTGAGGCCCGCTGGATCTCGGTGGTCATCAATTACCGCGCCGAGCGCTGGTCGGATGTCGTCAAGCTGCTGACCCCGATCGTCAACGATTCCGATCTCGACGAGTCCTTCTCCCACGCGGCCAAGATCACCCTGGGCACCGCGCTGGCCCGGCTGGGCATGTTCGCGCCGGCGCTGTCATACCTCGAGGAGCCCGAGGGCCCCGTCGCGGTGGCAGCACTCGACGGCGCTCTGGCCAAAGCGCTGGTGCTGCGCGCCAATGTCGACGAGGACTCGGCCAGCGAGGTTCTGCAGGACCTCTACGCGGCCCACCCGGAGAACGAACAAGTCGAACAAGCCTTGTCCGACACCAGTTTCGGGATCGTCACCACGACCGCGGCGCGGATCGAAGCCCGCACCGATCCGTGGGATCCCGACACCGAACCCAGTCCCGGCGATTTCGTCGACCCTGGAGCCCAGGAGCGCAAGCGCGTGCTGCTGCACGAGGCCGAACGCGAGCTCGATGAATTCATCGGCTTGGAAAAGGTCAAAGACCAGGTAGCCCGGTTGAAGAGCGCGGTGGCGATGGAGCTGGTGCGCAAGCAGCGTGGGCTCGAGGTGGCTCAGCGCACCCACCACCTGGTCTTCACCGGGCCGCCCGGAACCGGTAAGACCACCATCGCCCGGGTGGTCGCCAAAATCTATTGCGGCCTAGGCCTTTTGAAGAAGGAAAACATCAAAGAGGTGCACCGCGCCGACCTGATCGGACAGCACATCGGCGAGACCGAGGCGAAGACCAACGCGATCATCGACAGCGCACTGGACGGGGTGCTGTTCCTCGACGAGGCCTACTCGCTGGTGGCCACCGGTGCCAAGAACGACTTCGGCCTCGTGGCCATCGACACCCTGCTGGCCCGGATGGAGAACGACCGGGATCGGCTTGTGGTCATCGTCGCGGGGTACCGTGCGGACCTGGATCGGTTCCTCGATACCAACCAAGGTCTGCGGTCGCGCTTCACCCGCAGCATCGACTTCCCGTCGTACAAGTCGGCCGAGCTGATCGAGATCGCGAACTTCATGGCCGCCAAGCGCGACAGCGCTTTCGATCAGCCCGCGCTCGACGATCTCGAAGCACTGTTCGCGCATCTGGCCAACTCGTCGAAGCCCGATGCGGCCGGGGTTGACCGCCGCGGCCTGGATATCGCCGGCAACGGCCGGTTCGTTCGCAACGTGGTCGAAAAGTCCGAAGAGGAACGCGAATTCCGGCTGGACCACTCCGAACACGCCGAAACCGGCGAGTTCACCGATGAGGAGCTGATGACGATCACAGCCGAGGACGTGCGCAATTCGGTTGAGCCGCTGCTTCAAGGCCTCGGCCTGCAGGAGCCGGCATGACCAACAATGAGCCGGACGGCGAATGGGGCGAGGAACGGCGTTCGTTCTCGTCACGAACCCCGGTCAACGACAACCCCGATCAAGTGGTCTACCGCCGTGGTTTCGTCACCCGCCATCAGGTGACCGGCTGGCGCTTCGTGATGCGCCGGATCGCCTCCGGTATTGCCTTGCACGACACCAGGATGCTGGTCGACCCGCTGCGCACCCAGTCGCGCGCGGTGCTGATGGGCGTGCTCATTCTGGTCACCGGCCTGGCGGGCTGCTTCGTGTTCTCGTTGATCCGGCCCAATGGGCAGGTGGGTAACAATGCCGTGCTTGCCGATCGATCCACCGCCGCCCTGTATGTGCGGGTTGGGGATGACCTGCATCCAGTACTCAACCTGACTTCGGCCCGGCTGATCGTCGGCCATCCGGTTAACCCCACCACGGTGAAAAGCAGTGAGCTGGACCGGTTTCCGCGTGGCAACCTGATCGGGATTCCGGGCGCACCAGAGCGCATGGTGCAGAACAGCGCGCACGACGCGAACTGGGCGGTGTGCGACGCGGTCAGCGAACCCACCCAAGGCGGACACGCTGCCTACAGCACGGGCGTCACCCTGATGGCGGGCCCCCCTGACAGCCACGGCGCGCGGGCGGCCACGCTTGGATCCGGGCAGGCGGTCCTGGTCGACTTCGCTAGTGACAAAGGCACCAGCACCTGGCTGCTGTGGGATGGCAGGCGCAGCCAGATCGACCTCGCCAACCACGCGGTCACCAACGCGTTGGGCCTGGGTGTCGACGTGCCCGCGCCGCGCCCCATCGCTTCGGGGCTGTTCAATGCGATACCGCAAGCTCCGTCGCTGACGGCGCCGGCCATCCCGAATGCCGGTGCGCCCGCGAACTTCAGCGTGCGCGCGCCGATCGGGGCGGTCGTGGTGTCGTACGCCGTGGACCAGAGTTCCTCGGGCGCCGTGCGGTACTACGCGGTGTTGCCGGACGGCCTGCAGCCGATCTCGCCGGTGCTCGCCGCGATCCTGCGCAACACCAATTCTTACGGCCTGGACCAACCGCCGCGGCTCGGCGCCGACGAGGTGGCCAAACTCCCGGTGTCGCGGATGCTGGACACCGCGCGCTATCCCGACCGCCAGATCGCCATCGTCGATGCGGCCAAAAATCCCGTTACGTGTGCGTACTGGAGCAAGCCGACCGGGGCGGCCACCAGCGCACTGAGCCTGCTGTCCGGCTCTGCGCTGCCGGTGTCCGATGCGGTACGCACCCTCGACCTGGTCGGCGCCGGGACCGGTAGCTCCCAGGCAATAGCCACCCGCGTTGCCCTGGCACCGGGTACCGGCTACTTCACCCAGACCGTGGGCGGCGGCCCGACGTCGCCGGGTACCGGGGCGTTGTTCTGGGTCTCCGACACCGGGGTGCGCTACGGCATCGACAACGAGGCAGACAGCGCGAGCGGCGCTGCCGGACACGGCAAAACCGTTGAGGCCCTTGGCCTGAGTGCGCCTGCGATCCCCATCCCGTGGTCGATGCTGTCGCTGTTTGCGAACGGCCCGACGCTATCGCGCGCCGACGCGCTGCTGGCACACGACGGCTTGCCACCCGACAGCAGGCCTGGCCGGCCGGCGTCGGCCGAAGGAGAACACCGATGAGCCGACTGATCTTCGAAGCGCGCCGCCGGCTGGCGCCGCCGAGTACCCGCAAAGGCGGCATCAGCATCGAGGCGCCGCCCGAGCTGCCCCGGGTGATTCCGCCGTCGCTGCTACGGCGTGCGATGCCAGTCGTGATCGTGATGCTGATCGTCGGCATGGTAGTCGCGCTGTTCGCCACCGGGATGCGGGTGATCTCCCCGCAGACCCTGTTCTTCCCGTTCGTGCTGCTGCTGGCGGCAACCGCGATGTATCGCGGCACCGGCAACAAGACGCGCACCGAAGAGGTCGACGCCGAACGAGCCGACTACCTGCGCTACCTGTCGGTGGTACGGGACAACATCCGCACCCAGGCCGCCGAACAGCGGGCGGCCGCGGTGTGGTCGCATCCGGACCCGACGGCACTGGCGACGGTGCCCGGATCCCGTCGTCAGTGGGAGCGTGACCCGCACGATCCCGACTTCCTGGTGTTGCGGGCCGGCCGTCACCAAGTGCCGCTGGCCACCGCGCTGCGGGTCAAGGACGCCGCCGACGAGATCGATTTGGAACCGGTGTCGCACAGTGCTTTACGCAGCCTGCTGGACACCCAGCGCACGGTTCGCGACGTCCCGACCGGAATCGATCTGACCAAAGTCTCGCGGATCACCGTGCTGGGTGAGGGAGATGAGGTGCGGGCGGCGTTGCGTGCGTGGATCGCTCAGGCGGTGACCTGGCACGACCCGACCGTGCTCGGGGTGGCGTTGGCGAGCCGCGATCTGGAGACTCGCGACTGGTCCTGGCTGAAGTGGTTGCCGCACGTCGACATTCTCGGTGAGCTCGACGGCGTCGGCCCGGCCCGCTACCTGTCGAGCGCACCCGAAGAGCTGATTTCGCTGCTGGGATCGGCGCTCGTCGATCGGCCGGCGTTCACCGGTGAGCCGGCAGATGCGCTGCGCCATCTGGTGATCGTCGTCGACGACCCTGACTTCGACGTGAACGCCTCGACGCTGGCGCTGGGACGCGCGGCGGTCACCGTCGTGCACTGCTCGGCCACACCGCCGCACCGCGAACAGTATTCGGACCCGGAAAAGCCGATCCTGCGCATCGCGGACGGAGCCATCGACCGTTGGCAGACCGGCGGCTGGCAGCGCTACATTGATGCCGCCGATGGGCTCGGCACCGATGAGGCGGCCCACTTGGCCCGTCAGCTGTCTCGGTGGGATTCCAACCCCACCCACGCCGGGTTGCGCTCGGCGGCTACTCGCGGCGCAACCTTCACCACGCTGCTGGGTATCCCGGACGCGTCCCGGCTGGACGTGCCGACACTGTGGGCGCAGCGCCGCCGCGACGACGAGTTGCGGGTGCCGATCGGTGTCACCGCCACGGGCGAGCCGCTGATCTTCGATCTCAAGGACGAGGCCGAGGGCGGGATGGGTCCGCACGGTCTGATGATCGGTATGACCGGATCCGGGAAGTCGCAGACCCTGATGTCGATTCTGTTGTCGCTGTTGACAACTCACTCGGCGGACCGGCTGATCGTCATCTACGCCGACTTCAAGGGCGAGGCCGGCGCGGACAGTTTCCGGAACTTCCCGCAGGTTGTCGCGGTGATCTCGAACATGGCCGAGAAGAAGTCGCTGGCCGACCGGTTCGCTGACACGCTGCGCGGCGAGGTGGCGCGCCGCGAGACACTGCTGCGCGAGGCCGGCCGCCGGGTTCAGGGCAGCGCCTTCAATTCGGTGGTCGAGTACGAGAATGCCATTGCCGCCGGACATGACTTGGCGCCGATCCCAACGCTGTTCGTGGTCGCTGACGAGTTCACCCTGATGCTGGCCGACCACCCGGAATACGCGGAGCTGTTCGATTACGTGGCGCGCAAGGGCCGCTCGTTCCGCATCCATATTCTGTTCGCGTCCCAGACGCTGGATGTGGGCAAAATCAAGGACATCGACAAGAACACCTCGTACCGAATCGGGTTGAAGGTGGCCAGTGCCAGTGTTTCTCGCCAGATCATCGGCGTGGAGGACGCCTACCACGTCGAGTCCGGCAAGGAGCACAAGGGCGTGGGCTTCTTGGTGCCGGCTCCCGGCGCGACCCCGATCAAGTTCCGCAGCGCCTACGTCGACGGAATCTACGATCCGCCGCAAAGAGCTAGAGCGCTTGTGGTGCAGTCCATTCCAGAGCCGAAACTGTTCACCGCCGAGAGGGTGGAGCCGGATCAAACAACCGTGATCTCCGGCGCTGAGGAAGAGGAAGCGACTGGACCGCCGCGCAAGCTGATCGCGACAATCGGCCAACAGCTGGCACGCTACGGGCCGCGGGCGCCGCAGCTGTGGCTTCCGCCGCTCGATGAAGCCATCCCGCTCACCGCGGCGCTGGCTCGTGCCGGGATACCACAACGGCAGTGGCGCTGGCCGCTCGGCGAGATCGACAAACCATTCGAGATGCGCCGCGACCCGCTGGTATTCGACGCCACGTCGTCGGCCGGGAACACGGTGATCCACGGTGGGGCCAAGTCCGGCAAATCGACTGCGCTGCAGACGTTCATCATGTCAGCCGCCAGCCTGCACTCGCCGCGCGACGTCACGTTCTATTGCCTGGACTACGGCGGTGGGCAGCTCCGCGCGTTAGAGGATCTGGCGCATGTCGGCAGTGTCGCGTCGGCGCTGGAACCCGAACGCATCCGCCGCACCTTCGGCGAGTTGGAGCAGCTGCTGCTGTCTCGGCAGAGGCGAGAGGTGTTCCGGGATAGGTACGGCTCGGCGCCCGACGACGGCTTCGGTGAGGTGTTCCTGGTCATCGACAACCTCTATGCGTTCGGCCGCGACAACACCGACCAGTTCAACACCCGGAACCCGTTGCTGGCCAAGGTGACCGAACTCGTCAACGTCGGATTGGCGTACGGCATCCACGTGCTCATCACCACCCCGAGCTGGCTGGAGGTGCCGCTGGCGATGCGGGACGGCCTCGGGCTGCGACTCGAGCTCAGGCTGCACGACGCGCGGGACAGCAACGTGCGGGTCGTTGGCGCCCTGCGCCGCCCGGCCGACGCCGTGCCGCACGACCAGCCTGGCCGCGGCTTGACGATGGCCGCGGAGCATTTCCTGTTCGCGGCTCCCGAGCTGGACCAGGTGGCTGTGATCAACGCCCGTTACCCCGACGTGGCCGCACCGCCGGTTCGGTTGCTGCCCACCAATCTCGCCCCCGAAGCCGTCGGGGCGCTCTATCGGGGCCCGGAGAGAGTGGTTATCGGCCAGCGCGAAGAGGACCTGGCACCCGTCGTCCTCGACTTCACCGACAACCCATTGTTAATGGTGTTCGGCGACAGCAAGTCTGGGAAGACCACACTGCTGCGGCACATCATCCGCACTGTCCGCGAGAACTCCACCGCGGACCAGGTCGCCTTCACCGTGCTGGATCGGCGGCTGCACCTAGTCGACGAACCCCTGTTCCCCGACAACGAATACACCGCCAACATCGACCGGATCATCCCCGCGATGCTCGGGCTGTCCAACCTCATCGAGTCGCGGCGCCCGCCCGCGGGCTTGTCGCCGGCCGATCTGGCGCGCTGGACTTTCGAGGGCCACACCCATTATCTGATCATCGACGACGTCGACCAGGTTCCCGACGCCCCGGCGATGAGCGGTCCCTACATCGGGCAGCGGCCGTGGACTCCGCTGATCGGGCAGCTCGCGCAGGCCGCCGATCTGGGCCTGCGGGTGATCGTCACAGCACGCGCCACCGGATCCGGGCACGCGCTCATGACCAACCCGTTGCTGCGCCGCTTCAACGACTTGCAGGCGACCACGCTGATGCTTGCGGGGAATCCGCAAGACAGCGGCAAGATCCGGGGTCAGCGATTTGGCCGACTGCCCGCCGGACGGGCGATCCTGTTGGGCGACAGCGATAGTCCAGCTTATGTGCAGTTGGTCAACCCGCTGGTTGGCGAGTCCGTAATAGAGGGCGCGAACGAAGGTTTCGCCCACTGATGGTTAGTGAAACGCGAAAAGGACAGGAGTAGCCATGACGTTGCGAGTGGTTCCCGAGGGCCTGGCAGCGGCGAGCGCAGCAGTGGAGGCGCTGACCGCGCAGCTGGCGGCCGCCCACGCTGCTGCCGCGCCGGCGATTACTGCGGTGGTGCCACCGGCGGTGGATCCGGTGTCGCTGCAGACGGCCGTCGGGTTCAGTGCCCAGGGCCAGGAGCACGCCGCTGTGGCCGCCCAAGGTGTCGAAGAATTGGGCCGCGCCGGTGTGGGTGTCGGCCAGGCTGGGACAAGCTATCTCGTGGGTGACACCGCGGCGGCGGCTACGTATGGGGTTACGGGCGGCTGACAATGACCACGCCCATTTGGATGGCTTCGCCGCCGGAAGTGCATTCGGCGTTGCTGAGCGCTGGTCCTGGACCGGGGCCGCTGTTGGCGGCCGCCGGTGCGTGGACCGCGCTGAGCACCGAATACTCTTCGGCGGCGGCCGAACTCAGTGGGCTTGTCGGGGCGGTGCAGGCGGGGGCGTGGCAGGGACCGAGTGCCGAGCGGTATGTGTCCGCGCACGCGCCGTATCTGGCGTGGTTGGAGCAGGCCAGCGTCAACAGTGCGGGCGTAGCCGCGCAGCATGAGGTCTCGGCGGCGGCGTACACCAGCGCTTTGGCGGCCATGCCGACACTGCCGCAGTTGGCGGCCAACCACCTCATTCACGGCGTGCTGGTGGCGACGAATTTCTTTGGGATCAACACGATTCCGATCGCTCTCAATGAGGCGGACTATGTGCGGATGTGGGTTCAGGCCGCCACCGCGATGAGTGCTTATCAAGCCGCCTCGGGTGCGGCGCTGGCGTCGGCGCCGAGAACCGCACCAGCGCCGAATGTGGTGAATTCCGGTGTCGGTGAAGCCGATAACACGGTGGCCAACGCCGCGCAAAGCGCGTCTGGCCCGGGGTCATGGCTCTCGAACCTCCTCAAGCAACTGATGAAGTTCCTGCAGGATTTGGTTAAAAATTTGTCGACGATCATTCAGGCCTTCCTGACCAATCCGTCGGGGGCGCTGGTGGCTTACGCTCCGCTCCTATTGTTTGCCGCTTACGAAGTGATTTCGCCCATTGCCACATATGGGCCCATGCTTTTGGCGCTGGCGCTCAGTCTGAGCGTGGGCTTCGGCTCGCTGATCTTGCCGCTTGGCGAGGTTGCGCCGGTCGCGGCGGGCGCCGCCGGGGGAGCGCCAGTAGTTCTGGCGTCCAAAGGTTCCCCGGTATTGCCGGTGGCAGGTATGGCATCGCCGGTGGCGAGTCCCGCTGGGGCACCGGCATCCACGGCTGCCGCGAGTACCGGTGGGGCTGCCACCCCGGCCCCGTCAGCAGCTACCGGGAGCTTCGCTTACATCGTGGGCGGCGGCGGCGATCCCGAAACCGGCCTCGGGCCGACGGTGGGTGGCCGCGGTGGCGTCAAGGCGCCGGCCGCGACCATCCCGGCGGCTGCCGCAGCGGTGCCGAGTCGTGCCGAGGCGCGGGCGCGGCGGCGCCGGCGGGCGGCAATGCGCGAGTACGGCGATGAATATGCGGACATGGACTCCGACATCGGCGTCCCCCCCGATTACCGAGACGATGAGCAGCTTGTTTCCGCGATGGCGTCCGGGAATGGCGCCGGAGAGCTGGGGTTTGCCGGGACCGCGCACAAAGGCGAGGTTCTGCAGGCGACGGGGTTGACCAAGCTGGCCGGCGACGAGTTCGGCGGCGGCCCAACGATGCCGATGGTGCCCGGTACCTGGGACCAGGACAGCGAGCGCCCGAGTGAACCCGATGAGTCGGGGAGAGGGGGCCGAGGCGGTTAACAAGACGGTTAACAACGTGGGAGTCAGTAACCGAAATCCGAAACGAAAGGAATCACAATGAGTATGTTGGATGCTCATATTCCGCAGCTGGTGGCCGCGCAGTCGGCGTTCGGCGCCAAGACGGCGTTGATGCGGAGCACGATCGGCCAGGCCGAGCAGGAGGCGTTGTCGGCGCAGGCGTTCCACCAGGGCGAGGCCTCGGCCGCATTCCAGGCCGCCCACGCCCGCTTCGTGGAGGTGGCCGCTCGGATCAACACCTTGCTGGACATCGCCCAGGCCAACCTCGGTGACGCCGCAGGCACCTATCTGGCCACCGATGCCGCGGCCGCCTCGAGCTACACCGGGTTCTGAGTTCACCGACTGCTAAGACGCGAAAGGACTTGTGATGTCACAGATTATGTACAACTACCCGGCGATGCTGGCCCACGCCGGGGACATGTCGGGCTACGCCGGCACGTTGCAGGGGCTGGGTGCCGATATCGCCACCGAACAAGCCGCGCTGCAGAATGCCTGGCAGGGCGACACCGGGATGACGTATCAGGTGTGGCAGGCCCAGTGGAACCAGGCCATGGAAGACCTGGTGCGCGCCTACCAGGCGATGTCCGGCACGCACGAATCCAACACCCTGTCCATGCTGGCTCGCGACACCGCCGAAGCCGCCAAATGGGGCGGTTAGTTCGGCCTAGATGAGCGTCGAACCCAACGCCGTCGAGTTGACGGTCGATCACGCGTGGTTCATCGCGGAAAGCATTGGGGCCGGGAGCTTCCCGTGGGTGCTCGCGATCACCACGCCCTACTGTGATGCCGCGCAACGAAACGCGTTCTTCGAACGTCAGCGGGCCGAACTGACCCGGATGGGACTGATGTCAGAAGGCGGCTCCAAAGGCGGCACTGTCAACCCGGCGGTCGCCGACTGGATCAGAGTGGTGTGCTTCCCGGACCGGTGGCTCGACCTGCGTTACATCGGGCCTGGCGTCGCCTCCGGCACCGGCGAGCTGCTGCGCGGCGTCGTCGCGCAGCGCGCCGACGCGAGCGGTAGGCCGCCAAAAACCATCGTCGCGCTGCGTAACGCGCAGTTGATCACGTTCACTGCAATGAATATCGACGATCCCCGGACCCTGGTCCCGGTCCTCGGTGTCGGGCTGGCGCAGCGGCCGCCGGCCCGATTCGAGGAGTTCAGCATGCCGGCACGCGTCGGCGGGAGGGCCGACGAGCGGCTGCGGTCCGGCGCGCCGCTGCCGGAAGTCCTTGACTACCTTGGTATCCCCAAATCGGCACGACCCATGGTGGAGTCGGTGTTCGCCGGTCCGCGCAGCTACGTCGAGATCGTCGCCGGCTGCCACCGCGATGGGCAGCACGCCACCACCGACGTCGGGATGAGCATTGTGGACACCACCGCGGGCCGCGTACTGGTCAGCCCCTCGCGCGCGTTCGACGGCGAGTGGGTCTCGACATTCAGCCCTGGGACGCCCTTTGCCATCGCCGTCGCGGTCGAACAGCTGACCGCCCAGCTGCCGGACGGCCATTGGTTCCCCGGCCAGCGGCTGTCCCGAGATTTTTCTGCCCAACACGCATAACAGCAGCAACTAGATAGAAAGAGAGCACGATGTCTCAGGAACGGCCCCAGCATTATTCGAGGGTCCGGTGACTTCCGGCACCGTCATGCCGATCGTCCGCGTGGCCATCCTCGCGGACAGCAGGTTGACGGAGATGGCCCTGCCTGCCGAATTGCCGCTGCGCGAAATCCTGCCCGCAGTACAGCGTTTGGTGATTCCCGCGACCCCCGATGATGATTCCGATGACACCGGCGACACCCAGCCTGGTTCCAACCTGAGCCTTGCCCCCGTGGGTGGGGCGCCGTTCAGCCTGGACGCCAGCCTGGACACTGTCGGAGTCGTGGACGGAGACCTACTGGCGTTGCAGCCGGTGCCTGTCGGTCCGGCCGCGCCGGGCATCGTCGAGGATATCGCCGACGCTGCCATGATCTTCTCGACCTCTCGGCTAAAGCCCTGGGGCACAGCGCATATCCAGCGCGGCGCGCTGGCGGCGGTGATCACCGTGGCTTTCGTTGCGACCGGCCTGGGAGTCACCTACCGGGTAGACACCGGCGCGCTGGCGGGATTGATTGCGGTCAGTGTGATCGCGGCACTCACGGCGCTGGCCGGGTTGCTGGTCAGGACACGTTCCGCGGAAGCGGGGACGGCGCTGTCGATCGCGGCCCTGGTGCCGATCGGTGCCGCCTTGGCGTTAGCACTGCCTGGGAAATTGGGACCGGCACAGCTGATGCTGGTCGCGGCCGGAGCCACCGCTTGGTCCCTGATCGCCCTGATGGTTCCCAGCCCCGAGCGCGAGCGGATCGTCGGTTTCTTCACCGCGGCGGCAGTCGTCGGTGCCGGGGTGTTGCTTGCAGCCGGTGCCGAATTGTTTTGGCAACTACCGATATTGACTATCGGATGCGTGCTAATCGTGGCGGCTCTGCTGGTCACCATCAAGGCGGCTCAACTGTCCGCGGTGTGGGCACGCTTCCCGTTGCCCGTCATTCCGGCGCCGGGCGACCCCAGCCCTTCGGCCCCGTCGTTGCGGGTGCTTGAGGACTTCCCGCGGCGCGTTCGCATCAGCGACGCCCACCAGAGCGGTTTCATTGCCGCCGCGGTGCTGCTCAGCGTCCTGGGATCGGTGGCGATCGCGCTGCGCCCGGAGGCTTTGAGCGGCGTGGGCTGGTACGTGGTGGCGGCAACCGCGGTCACGTCCATCCTGCGTGCCAGAGTGTGGGATTCGGCTGCCTGCAAGGCTTGGCTGCTCGCTCAGCCGTACCTGGTAGCCGGTGTCCTGTTGGTGCTTTACACCGCGACGGGACGCTACGGCGCTGCCCTGGGCTCGGTACTGGTGCTCAGCGCGCTCATGCTCGTCTGGGTAGTGGTCGCGCTGAACCCGGGCATCGCGTCGCCGGAAAGCTATTCGCTGCCGATGCGCCGGCTGCTGGCCTTTGTCGCCGCCGGCCTCGATGGCTCGCTGATCCCGGTCATGGCGTACCTGGTTGGTCTCTTCAGCTGGGTACTCAATCGATGATTCGAACCGGATTAGCCTGCGTCGCAGCGGCTCTGGCCACTGCGATGTGGACCTGCCCACCGGCATTCGCAGTCAGTCCGCCGGCGGTGGACCCGGGTGTACAACCGCCCAGCGGAACCCCGGGGCCGGGGCAGCCGATGGAGCAGCGCGGCCCGTGCAGTACCTCCGGAGTCATCCCCGGCACCGATCCGGGCGTGGTGACACGCAGTCAGGCGATGCTGAATCTTCCTGCGGCGTGGCAGTTTTCCCGGGGCGAGGGGCAGTTGGTTGCGGTCATCGACACCGGGGTGCGCGGGGGCCCGCGGCTGCCCAATGTCGACCCCGGCGGCGACTACGTGGAGACGACCGACGGCCTGACCGACTGCGACGGGCACGGCACCCTGGTTGCCGGAATCATCGCCGGCCAGCCCGCGCCGGCCGGTGAGGACGGCTTCTCGGGGGTCGCCCCGGCGGCGCGGGTGCTGTCGCTGCGGGCGACGTCGGCGAAGTTCTCACCGCGGACGCCGGGTGGCGATCCGACGATGGCACGGGCCACGTTCGACGTCGCGACGCTGGGCCGCGCGATCGTGCATGCCGCCGACCTGGGTGCCCGGGTGATCAACATTTCCGCCGTCACCTGCTTGCCCGCGGACCGGCCCGTCGACCAGGCAGCGCTGGGTGCGGCGATCCGCTATGCGGCCGTGGACAAGGACGCGGTGATCGTGGCCGCCGCCGGCAACACCGGGGCGACCGGATCGGTGGGCGGCGGAATGTCGTGCGAATCCAACCCGATCACCGATTTGGGCCGTCCCAATGATCCGCGGAACTGGGCCAGCGTCACGTCAGTCTCCATCCCGTCATGGTGGCAGCCGTATGTGCTGTCGGCGGCTTCCCTGATGCCGGATGGCCAGCCTTCGAAATTCACCATGGCCGGGCCGTGGGTGGGGCTCGCGGCGCCGGGCGAAAACATTGCGTCGGTGAGCAACGGTGATGGCGGCGGTCTCGCCAACGGCCTGCCCGACGACCACCAGCAGCAGATCGCGCTGAGCGGCACCAGCTACGCGGCCGGTTATGTAGCGGGTGTCGCGGCGCTGGTCCGCAGCAAGTTTCCGGATCTGACGGCCACGCAGGTGCTACACCGCATCACCGCGACCGCGCCTAACGGTGCGCGGGCGCCGTCGAACGTGGTCGGCGCCGGCAGCGTCGATCCGGTGGCAGCCCTGACCTGGGAACTGCCCGCAAGCAACCAGCCCGGCGTGGCAACGGCGAAGCCGGTGGCCGTGCCGCCGGCACCGGCGGCAAAAGACAACACACCACGGACCGTCGCGCTCGCCGGGACCGCCGCGCTGGCTTTGATTGTCGGGGCCGTCGCCGCCATTGCCGCGATCGTCCGACGAAAGGAGACCACCTCGTGAGCCAGCTGCGCTTGATCCCGACTCCCGGGAGCGGCCGAATCACATTGGCGGCGCTGGCCGTAGTGCCCGCGGTGCTGGTGTACCCCTGGCACTCCACCCGCGATTACTGGCTGCTCGGCATCGCCGCCGTCGTCGTGATCGTGCTGTTCGGCTGGTGGCGTGGTCTGTACTTCACCACGATCCTGCGCCGCCGGCTGGCGATCGCCGGGCGCCGGGGTGGATTGGTGCCTCGACCCGGTCCCGCCACAAAGACCACCGCACTGCTGCGTATCGGGCCGCCGGTCGGCGATTCGGATGTGTTCCCGCTGCCGGTGGTCGCCCGGTATCTGGACCGCTACGGCATCCGTGCCGACAAAATCCGAATCACCAGCCGCGACAACGGATCCGATGCATCGCGTCGGGAGACCTGGATCGGGCTCACGGTATCGGCCGCCGACAACCTGACGGCATTGCGGGCGCGCTCGGCGCGGATCCCGTTGCACGAGACGGCTGAGGTCGCGGTGCGCCGGCTCGCCGACCATCTCCGCGAGCTCGGATGGGAGGCCAGCATGGTCGGGCCCCACGACGTGCCGCGGTTGCTCACTCCGAATGTCCGGGAGACGTGGCGCGGGGTGCAGCGGGGTGGCTCGGATTACATTGCGGCATACCAAGTCAGCGTGGACAGCGCGTTATCCGAGACGTTGGACGTGATCCGGTCGTATCCGGCGCGCGAGACGTGCACGGCGCTGGAGATCGCCGGCTCTGGCTTCGGAAACCGCACCACGATCGCGGCCGCATGTGCGTTTCTCACCGAGACTCGGCCGAAAAGCGGGGCGGCATTGGCCGGATTGACGCCGCAGCGCGGAAACCACCGGCCGGCGCTGGCGGCATTGGATCTGTTGTCCACGCAACGACTTGACGGGCACACGGATGCACCCGCCGACATGCTGACGCGGCTGCACTGGCCCACGCCCGTAGCCGGGGCGCATCGGGCACAGCGAACCGAGGCTGCTAGTCGAACATAAAGCCGTTCAGGAAGCTGGTCATCCGGCGCAGATAGTCAAGCTGACTGATGTGCAGCACGTGGCTGCCGGGAAACCAGTGTAGCGCACAGCGATCCCAATGCCGCCAAAGCATTACGGCCTGGTTGGGTGGAGCCATCCGGTCGCCCAGGCCGGTGATGATCATCCGACGGTTCGTGGGGACCAGCGGCTGGTAGTTCAGTGGGCAGTGATAGGACAGCCCGGCGGATAACTCGTCACGGCTGATGCTGGACAGCCGCAGCCCCAGCCCGACGAGCTTGTTGGCGGGGAACCATTCGTCGAACATCGTTGCGGGAGTGACGACCGGACAGTTGGGGATGACGGCCTCGAGCCGGTCGTCGACCGAGGCCACCAGCGCCGACGTGTAACCACCTAGCGAGATTCCAGTCAGCGCAATGCGTTCGACGCCGGTGTGGCGCAAATAGTCGACGAGGGAACGGAAGTCATGCACGGCCTGGGCCATCGCCTCCGCGAAACCGCTGAGCCCGCCGGCGAAATAGCCGAATCCGCTGAACGGCGAGAACCTTTCGGCCCGTTGGCCGTGAAAAGGCAATGTGTACATCAGCACGTCGTAGCCGGACCGGTAATACCACGGGAGGGAGAAGAATCGCCCGTTGGCCAGATACGACGACCCCATGAAACCGTGGATGACGCACAGCGTAGGACGTGGTCCGTCGTCATGACGCCAGTGCTGCGCGCGCACGATGTTGTTGGACGCCCACGCGTTCCATTGCCTGCGCATCGCGGGGTTGATCGCGGTGAAGCTGCTGGCGAACGCGATGTTGTCCACCGCGCCGCGCGCAATCCACTCCGCGAGCCGGCTGGCCGGTCGCGACGACACCTGCGGCAGTTCGGTGGGCGCCGGAAACGATTTCGCCGGATCCTGGTCGGCCGCCAGTTCGGCGTAGAAGTTCAGGTTGCCGCGTTCGGTGGCGGACCCGGTCTGGCGCACCGAGGTGGCGAGGACGATCGGCGCCACCGTGGTCGCCAGCACCGACGCCACCCAGGTGCGCAGCGCGAGATCCCCGACGGCGGACGCCTCGACGACCATGCGCTCACGGGGCGATAACGCGGAGCGCGGCGGCAATCCGTCGGCATGGGCTGTTACGTCGGCGCCGGGGACGTCGGGAACCGGAATGGGCGGATCGATGGGATCCGTTTCGCGCGTCACGAACGCCGATGCTATCCCGCCGAGTCGGCCGGGCCTGGGCGTTTGACCGGTTCTGGGTCGGTTCGGCGGAATTCGGGCCCACTCGGGCGGCGCCCGGGCGGCATGCGGTAATACGGTTTTGTCTATCAGCGGACTAGCGACGGTATCGATCAGGAGGACCGCCATGTGGGATCCCGACGTCTACCTGGCATTTGCCGGCCATCGCAGCCGCCCGTTCTACGACTTGCTTTCGCGGGTAGGTGCCGAGCGCGCACGCCGGGTGGTCGATCTCGGTTGTGGCCCCGGCCACCTGACCAAGTACC
Source organism: Mycobacterium sp. (assembly GCA_035552295.1). Taxonomy (GTDB): domain Bacteria; phylum Actinomycetota; class Actinomycetes; order Mycobacteriales; family Mycobacteriaceae; genus Mycobacterium. The sequence goes on from DASZLQ010000105.1 coordinate 19,516, forward strand.
TGTCCAAGCGCTGGCCGGGCGCGGTGATCGAGGCGGTGGACAGCTCACCGGAGATGGTCGCGGCGGCCCGGGAGCGCGGTATCGATGCCACCACCGGCGACTTGCGGGACTGGAAGCCCAAGCCCGACACCGACGTAGTGATCAGCAACGCGGCCCTGCATTGGGTGCCCGAACACGCCGACCTGCTGCTCCGGTGGACCGGTGAGCTGGCCCCCGGATCGTGGATAGGCGCTCAGATCCCGGCTAACTTCGAGACGCCGTCGCATGCCGCGGTGCGGGCGGTGGCTCGCCGCGAACACTACGCAAAAATCATGCGTGACATACCATTTCGCGCTGGCGCGGTGGTCCAGTCACCAACTCATTACGCCAATCTGCTGATGGACGCGGGATGCAAGGTCGACGTCTGGGAGACGACGTATCTGCACCAGCTGACCGGTGAGCACCCGGTGCTGGAATGGATCACCGGCACCGCGCTGGTCCCGGTCCGCGAGCGGCTCGACGACGAGGGCTGGGAGGAATTTCGCCAGGAGCTCATCCCGTTGCTGGACGACGCCTACCCGGCTCGGGCTGACGGAACGACGATCTTCCCGTTCCGTCGGGTGTTCATCGTCGCCCAGGTCGGCGGCGCGCAGCGCTCAGGCGGGTAGCCCCAGCGACGGCGCCTCGTCCCGATAACGGTCGACCCACTCGTCGGAGCGCTGGTCGGCCTGCCGTTCCAGCGTCGCCGGGGGCGCCAGCTTCGGATCCTGCCCGAGGGCAGTGAGAATATCGGCGACAATCGAGGTCAGGTTGCGCCACAACACCGGGTAGGAGATGTCGATCGGTTCGATGCCTTCCTCGGCGAACCAAGCGCGCCAGCCGTTTTCCTGGTCTTGCAGGTTCCTGACGACCTGCGCGATGGCACCGGCGTGGTAGGCAGCCCGCGAGTCGCGTTCAGGTGACGGCCTGCCCCGCCACACCCGGGTCTGCACCGCGCGCCAGAACGACACCGCCTGCGACACCACGTCCGGCCGATAGACATGCACATATACCGGCTCGCTGCCGATCACATCGCGGATCGCCGCGCTCAGGGTGTCGCCGGACCGGTCCGGCAGTTGCGATGCTCGTTGCCGCAACAGCGGCGTCTGGTTCCACATCAGCTTGCCGCCCCAGATGCCATTGGGTGTGCGGCCGGAACTACGGATGTGCTCTCGCCAGGCAATCGGCGTCGCGGGGTCCGGCGTACCGGGAACCAGTGGATCGAGCAATCGCAAGATCGATTCGTCTTCGACGTCGGCGAACCACTGGCGAGGCTGGGGCGCCATTCCGGTGGTCGGCAGGTACTGGAAGAACTCTTGCGGTTCCCCGGCGCATCCGGTCGCGCGCAGCGATTCCACTAGCAGTGTGCTGCCGCTGCGTTGGGTGGCGAGTACCAGATAAGACCTCGCGGACACCGGATGAGCCTACCGCGCAATTCATTGCGGTCGGGTCCCTCCGAATTAGCTTCACGCTGAACGCAACTATTGATCGGACGGCGTGGCTTCTTCATCGATGCCGCGGTCGGCGGCAATCGCCGAGCGACTGGTGGGTGCCGTGCGATGGATCCGCAGATATGTCTCGGTATAGCGCTGCGCGATGCGGGTACCCGCAAAGTCTGATGGGATGACGTCCCCGGTTCGTTGGCGCCAATCGTGCAGGCGGACAGCCAGATCGGCCGCGATCACCTCCATCCCGGTGCCGCCACCGGTCAGCAGGTTGACCTTCTCGGTGGGGTCCGCGCGCAGGTCGTAGAGCTCACGCTGCGGACGCGGCGCCTTGACGAAGGGTGCGACGGCCACTCCCGAAGGGCTTTCCTCGATATCCCATGGCAGGTCCAGCAACGGCCGGGGCACATAGTTCTCGATGTAGCTGTATTCCTTTGTGCGAATTGCGCGGATCGGGTCGAACGAGTCGTGATAGGTCTTCATGGTGTAGACGTGGTCGCGTACCGGGTCGGCGTGGTTGTCCGGTTTGAGCAGGGCGTGCGCGTGCGACACGCCCTCGACTTCGGCCGGAATGTCGAGGCCCAGTTGGTCCAGCAGTGTCGGGACCAGGTCGACGCCGCTGAACAGCTCGTCGTAGATCCGCGGTGCGATGTTCCGGTTGGTGGGTGGGCGGATCACCATGGCAATGCCCGTTCCGGCGTCGTACAGCGTGGATTTGGCGCGCGGGAACGCCGCGCCGTGATCGGTCAGGAACACCACCCAGGTGTTGGCATCCAGTCCGGTATCGGTAAGCGTGTCCAGGATCTGGCCTACCGCAGCGTCCGCCGTGGTGATGGACCCGTAAAAATCCGCGAGATCCTGGCGCACGTCCCGGGTGTCCGGCAGATAGTCGGGCAGATCGACGGCCGCGCCGTCGGCCGGTTCGTAGCGGTCCCGCGGGAAGGGCCGGTGGGTTTCAAAGAACCCGGCCGACAACAAAAACGGTTGCTCGGACGGCGTCGACGCGCCGTCTTGCAGCCATTCCCGGACTCTCTCCACCACATATTCGCAGTAGGAGTTGGACACGTCGAATTCGTCGAAGCCAAGGCGTTTTGGGTAGGACGTCTCATGCTGCATGCCGAAAAGCGCTGAGTACCAACCTGATCCGGACAATATCTGCGGAAGGGTGCGAACTCCGCCGCGGTATTCCCAGCCGTGGTGGGCCAGGCCGACCAGCCCATTGCTTTGCGGGTAGCGGCCGGTGAACAGCGATCCCCGAGACGGCGAGCACAGTGGCGCGGTGGCGTGGGCCCGGGTCAACAGGATGCCCTCGGCGGCAAGCTGGTCCACGCGTGGACTAGACACATCCGGGTTGCCGTAGATACCGAGATGGCGTCCGAGGTCGTGCCAATGCACGATCAGCACGTTCTCGCCCGTCATTTCCGTCACCTCGTCACCTCGCCGTTGTCCCGCGCCGGTTGACCCCAGTGGTTCTCGGAGACGAACTCCGACAGTGGCCGCGCAAGAGCCCAGCCGTCCAGTTCTAACGCGGGCCGGTCCGGAAATTCGGGCACCGGGCCCAGGCACAGAATGGCCACCGGTTCGGCGTCGGCGGGCATGCCCAGCAGCGCCGCCAGCCGTTGCGGATCGAATAGGGAGACCCAACCCATGCCGAGGCCTTCGGACCGGGCCGCCAGCCACAGGTTCTGGATTGCGCACGACACCGACGCGAGATCCATCTGCGGTAGCGTCCGTCGGCCGAAGACGTGTCGCTCGCGGTCGTCGCCCAGCGCAACCACGAAAAGCTCAGCGCAATCCAGAATGCCCTCGACCTTGAGTGCCAGGAACTCCTCGGCCCGCTTTCCCAGGGCCGCCGCGGTGAGCGGGCGCTCTTCGTCGACGAGTGCGTGAATGCGTCTGCGTAGCAGGTCATCGGTGATCCGGATGAAGCGCCACGGCTGCATGAGGCCGACACTGGGCGCGGCGTGCGCGGCTTGCAGCAAACGCACCAGCACGTCGTTGGGCACCACGCTGCCGGGCACGAACCGGCGCATGTCGCGGCGCTCGGAGATGACCCGGTACACGGCCCGCCGTTCCTGCGGATTGAATGCGTGATCGCTCACAGGCCCATCGTAAGAATCGCTGCGGTAGAAAGTACTTCAGTTCGTGAACAACGAAGGGAGTGTCGCGTGAAGCTTTCCCGTAATTTCGAAGCATTCGAGCCGCTGCCCACCGATGGGAGCGTCCCTGGTGTCTACGGCGAGCCCCACCAGACGGCTGACGGTGCGACTGTGTTTCCCGTTGCCAAACCGGTCGGCGTCTTTGTGATCCGCGGCGGCAAGGCTTCCTGGGTGCCGGCCGTGGATGCCAACCGGGTCGCGCTGATCGGGGTGCTCACCGGCCTGCTGGCGGCGGTGATCGGCACCTTGGCGGTGCTCCGGCAGCCGCCCTGGCCGCGGATCACGATCACGGAGAATATGTGACGCCGACGGCCCGGAAGACGTATTCGGCCGGCACGTCGAAGGCCAGGGACCGCAGCGGCAGCATGCTGAGCACATCTTCCGGGATGGTGGCCTTGTAGTGCAGCGACAGTTCGCCGCTGAACTTCGGGTCGACTTCGGCGACGTCGAGATCGACCTGCAATCCGGTCGGCGAGATCTCGGCCTTCGCCGCGCCGGTCTGCGGCGCGTCCCAGCGCACGTCGACGGTCGGACCGGCCAGCTTCGGCAGCATCGACAACGTCGCCAGCACCCGCTCCGAGGTGAAGACCAGCGAACCCGTGTAGCTGGCGACGCTGTGTGGCAACCGCGCTCCCGGTATGACGCCGCTGAACCGCCGGGTCACCGCGACGTAGTCGGCGAGATAGATAATGCCCTCTGCCTCGACCTGAGCATGCAGATCGCCGGGTAGCTTGCCGATGCCGAACAACCTGCGGACAAAGACCGCCATGACGCCAGTATGACTCGGTGTGCCCGGGCTGGTATCGGTTAGTCATGACGCGTCGGCGGACCGCCCTGGCCGTTTCTCTAGGTCTGACCGCCTTGGCAGCCGCCGTGGTCTATACGGTCATGTGGGTGGGCTACCTGCAGAACTGGGGTTGGCTGCATACCGCCGACTGGTCGGTGTTGAACGCAGCGCACGACGTTGCGGTCAAGCACCCGGTGTGGGTTCGATTCTGGGCCGCGGTGTCCTTTGCGCTGGGCCCGGTCCCGCTGCGGCTGATGGGCACGGTGGCCGCGGCGGCCGCGCTGGTGATGCGTAACGTGCGCGCGGGGCTGCTGCTGTTTGCCTGTGCGCCGCTCAGCGGATTCGTGACGTTGGTGGCCAAGGGTCTGGTGAACCGCCAGCGCCCGTCGACCATGCTGATGGCCGCGCCCTCGACGTCGTTTCCCTCGGGGCACGCCCTCGAGGCGACGGCCGCCTTGCTCGCCCTGCTGAGCTTCCTGTTGCCGATGGTACGACGCTCGATCGGCGGCGTCGCGATCGCGGTGACCGCGCTGAGCCTGCTGCTGGTCGGCATCTCCAGGGTCGCCCTCAACGTGCACTATCCGTCGGATGTGATGGCCGGTTGGTCGCTGGGATACCTGTATTTCCTGATGTGTCTGTTGGCATTTCGCCCCCCGACCGCTTTTCATTGGTCACGGCGCAGTGACCCAACCGGTTCTAAAGTTTTACTTGACCCTAAGGTTGGTGCCACCTGACGATTGAATCCATGCGCCGACTGCTAGCTCTGCTGTGCGCCGCGGCGTGCGTGATCTGCGCGTCTGTATTGCTCGCGCCGGTAAGTGACGCGGCAACTCCCTGGTTCGCGAACTCGGTTGGCAACGCCACCCAAGTGGTTTCGGTTGCGAGCACCGGCGGTTCGAACGCGACGATGGATATCTACCAGCGCACCGGCACCGGCTGGCAGTCGCTGCGGACCGGCATTCCCACCCACGTCGGTTCGGCGGGCATGGCACCGCAGGCCAAAAGCGGGGTTCCGGCCACACCGATGGGTGTCTACACCCTCGACTCCGCCTTCGGCACCGCGCCGAATCCCGGGACCGGACTGCCGTACACGCAAGTTGGGCCGAATCACTGGTGGAGCGGCGATGACCACAGCCCCACGTTCAACACCATGCAGGTCTGTCAGAAGTCGCAGTGCCCGTTCAACACGGCGGACAGCGAGAACCTGCAAATCCCGCAGTACAAGCACGCGGTCGTGATGGGCGTCAACAACAACAAGGTTCCCGGCGGCGGTGCCGCGTTCTTCTTCCACACCACCGACGGTGGCCCCACCGAGGGCTGCGTGGCGGTCGACGATGCCCAGCTGGTGTCGATCATGAAATGGCTGCGGCCCGGCGCGGTTATCGCGATTAAGTAGCCGCCACTATGTCGCCACAGCGCGGCCAGGTTTGAGCTTAAAGTCCATGCCCGCCAACGACATCGTCGCGTCGTAGGTTCTGTCGTAACCGGTTCCGCTGATTTTCCAACCGGCGTCGGTGCGGCGGTACTGGTCGCGGTAGAAGGCGGCGCCGATCAGCATGAAATTGAATTCGGCGACGATGACCCGGTCTTGCAGATACCAACTGCCCGTTGCGGTGTCGCCGTCCACGATGATCTCCGGGTGCGTCACCCGGTGTTCCGTGATGACGTTCGGGCCAAGCGAAGAGCGCATGTAGTCCACCAGGTCGGTGCGGTTGGTGAAGTGCAACTCCGCACCGATCGACGGCCCGTAGTCGGCCTTGATGTCTTCGGCCAGGGTGCCGGCGAAGTCGTCCCAGTGTTTGGTGTCCAGCGCGCGCAGGTACCGGTACTTGACTTGCTTGATCGCTTCGATGTCGGCTAGGTCGGCGAGTTCGAGGGTGCTCATCCCGTCATTGCAGCACACGGTGATAGGCCAGCCGCGGTCGCATGGGACGGCAGGCGTCGCCGAGACTTAAGCCACGGTCACGTTCTCCGGGGCATTGTCGTGTGCGTGGTTTAAGTGTCGCGGTACCCGTGACCGTCGGACAGGTAGAGGGTGACCATGTCGATCAGGGCGCGCCGTTCCAGGCTCCAATCGATGGCCGTTCCGGTGATCATTTGCGCCAACACCACACCCCGCAGCGCGGCCCAGATCACCTCGGCCACACCAGCATTCGCCGGGTCCTCGGTTATCAGCCGGCCGAGCTGGCCGATCGCGGAGTTCATTTCGAGCAGATGACGCCGCGAGGATTCGCCCGGGCCGCCGCGGGTGACCCGAAGAACTTCGAAGGCCGCCATCGAAGTGGGGCTGCTGTAGCAGCTCCAGGCGGTATCGACGACGACTTCGATGCGCTCGCGCAGTGGTAGTTCGCTGACATCGGCCGACGACAGGCTCTGGATCAGTCTGTCCACTCCGTCGTCGACGACGGCCATCAACAGGCCGTGGCGGTCGCCAAAGTGGTACTGGATGACCCCCCACGTCACGCCCGCGCGTTCGGCCACGTGCTTGGCGGTGGCGGCGGCGAATCCTTCCTCCATGATGCAGCGGACGGTCTCGTCGATGATTTTCGCCCGAGTATCGTCGCCGCGCTTGCGCGGCGCGCTGGTGCGCCGGGTCGGGCCGACGGAGCGCCCGGGCGTCTGGTCTGCAGCAATGGACATTGTTGACTTTATAACATAGCCGAGTCTATTTTTGGGCGGTGAGCCAATCCCGATATGCGCGGTTGTCGCGTGAGCAGCTGGCCGTTCTGGTTCCCGAACTGCTTCTGATCGGGCACATGATCGACCGCTCCGGGATGGCCTGGTGCATCAGTTCGTTCGGTCGCGAGGAGATGGTGCAGATCGCCATCGAGGAGTGGGCGGGCGCCAGCCCGATCTACACCAAGCGCATGCAGCGGGCGCTGAACTTCGAGGGCGCCGACGTGCCCACCATCTTCAAGGGCCTGCAGCTCGACATCGGCGCTCCGCCGCAATTCATGGATTTCCGGTACACCATCCATGACCGCTGGCACGGCGAGTTCCAACTCGACCACTGCGGCGCCCTGCTCGACGTGGAGCCGATGGGCGAGGAGTACGTCTTCGGGATGTGCCACACCATCGAGGATCCGACGTTCGATGCCACCGCGGTGGCGACCAACCCCCGCGCGCAGATGCGCCCCATCCACCGGCCGCCGCGGGTGCCGTCGGATCGGCATCCGCACTGTGCATGGACGGTGATCATCGACGAGTCCCATCCCGAGGCCGAGAGCATTCCGGCGTTGGACATCGTTCGTCAAACCCGCGCTGCGACATGGGAACTCGAGCCGATCGATCGGTCTGAGGAGGGCCAGCCTGATTACGCCGGCACGTTGCTTTCCGATTTCGACTTCGGCGCGTTCTCGCATTCGGCGTTGGTCCGGATGGCCGACGAGGTCTGCCTGCAGATGCACCTGTTGTACCTGTCGTTCGCGATCGCGGTGCGGGCACGCGCCGCCGATGACGCCGAAGCCGTCTCGGTGGGCACCCGCGGCCTCATCGGCCTGGCCGGGCTGGCCGCCGAGCGGATTCATCGCGCACTGGGACTGCCCGACGGGGTCGAAGGGGCGACGCGAGTGCTCGAGCTCCATCCGCTGCTGAACCCCGCGGACTACGTCGTGGCAGAGACCGAGGCCAACCGGCTGGTCGTCCACACCTCGCCGGCTCACGACGACGGTGCCTGGATATCGCTGTGCTCGCCCGAATCCGTGCAGCCGCTCCAAGCGATCGCCACCGCCGTCAATCCGCGGCTCGCGGTTGAGGTTTGCGGCACGGACACCGACTGGACCGCGGAACTGATTGAAACCGACACGCCCGCAGCCGAACTGCCAGAGGTATCGATCGCCAAAGTCAGTCGCGGATCGTCATTCCAGTTCGAGCCGAGACGTTCGCTGCCGCTGACCGTGGTGTGAACTCGACGCGTTTTGACGCGTTTGTCAAGGGGTTTTTGGTACCGCTTCGGTGACACAACCGCATCGACCGTATACCAATGGCATTGCAACCCATCCGCTTTGAGCGTGGCCGCAGCTATGGTTAACGCTGGCCACCGACCCCTATAGACGAAAGTTTTCGATCTATGTACGACCCACTTGGGTTGTCGATCGGGACCACAAACCTGGTCGCAGCGAGCAACGGAAGTCCACCGGTTTCACGCCGCGCTGTACTTACGCTTTATCCGCACTGCGCACCGAAAATCGGTCTGCCCGACGAAAACCCGAACCTGACCGAGCCGGGCGTGCTCATGAGCGGCTTCGTGGAGCGCGTCGGCGATTCGGTGGCGCTGGTGTCCACCGACGGGTCCGCTCACGACCCAGACCTGTTATTGGTCGAGGCCCTGGACGCGATGGTGCTCGCCGCCGGCGCGGACGCGGCATCGTCGGAGATCTCGATTGCCGTCCCGGCGTACTGGAAGCCTGCGACGGTGCAGGCGCTGCGCAACGGGTTACGAACGCATCTCGGGTTCGTCCGGAGCGGCATGGCGCCCCGCCTGGTCTCGGACACAATCGCCTCGTTGACGGCCGCCAACGCCGAGCTGTGCCTCGCGGCCACCGGCGTGGTCGGACTGCTCGATTTCGGCGGCTCGGGCACGTCCGCGACGTTGGTGAACATCGCCGGGGATTTCGAGCCCGTCAGCCCCACATTGCGTTACGAAGAGTTCTCCGGCGACGAGATCGACCAAGCACTGTTGCTTCGGGTCTTCGAGGAGCTGGGACACGGCAGCGGTATCGACCCGGCCAGCACCGCGGCCGTCGGCCAGCTCGGCCAGCTCGCGGAGCAGTGCCGCCTGGCCAAGGAGCGGTTATCCACCGAAACGGCAGTCGAATTCGCCGCCGAGCTCGGCGGCCGCCGCTGCAGCATGAGGCTGACTCGAGACGAGTTGGGCGACCTGATCCAGGATCGCCTGACCGGTTTCATCTATGCGCTCGATGAGATGTTGGCCCGCCAGCACAGGAGCTGGACAGACCTCGCGGCCGTGGTCGCCGTGGGCGGCGGGGCCAGCATTCCACTTGTTACCGAGCGTCTTTCGGTGCACGCCCGCAGACCGGTCGTCACACCGTCGCAGCCCGCGTTCGCGGCTGCCGCCGGCGCATTGATGCTGGCTTCCCGCGGTGAAGAACAGGACATCCGCACGCGCACGTCCGTCGGCCTGCTCGGCGCGGCTGCCGCCGACGATGTCATCGAACTCCCCGCCGGCGACGTGATGGTGATCGATCACGACGCGATGACGGATCGCGAATTGGCGTGGTCGCAAACCGAATATCCCGGCGATGTGCGGTTGCCGTACACCCCCGCTGCATACGACGAAGACGGTCCGTCCGGCTGGTCGATGCGCCTCAACATGATCGATTCACCGCCCAGAGAACGGACCCGCCGGCGCTTCCGGCTGTCCCAGTTGATCATTGGGATATCCGCCCTGGTGGCCATGACCGCAGTCGGCGGCGTGGCCTACTCATTGACAGGCATCGAAAACCGACAGGCACCCCCGGCGCCCACCGTCGCGCCGGTGCCGGCGCCGCCGGCCGTCAGCTCCCTGGTGCCGAGTCCTCTTCCCCCGCCCACGGCGGTGCCGCCGCCCAGCGCGCAACCGGTACCCACCACTGTGCCGCCACCCCCTCCGCCGCCACCGTCGTCGCCACCACCGCCGGTGATCGTGACGACGCCTCCCCCGCCGGTCGTCACGACGCATCGTCCACTGCCGCCGCCAACGTCGACTCAGCCGCCGACCACCACGGCCATGACGACGACACCTCCGCCGCCGACGACGACAACGCCGCCTACGACGACGCCGCCTCCGCCGACGACCACGACCACAACCACCACGACGGTGCCGATGACCACGGAGTGGATCCGCGTTCCGCTGCTACCGGTGCCCATCCCGGTTCCGGTTCCGGCGAATCAGGCGCCGCAGACCCCGCAGTATCCGCAGTACCCGGACTATCCGGGTGGCGGTAGTGCGCAGAACCCGTTCCTGAGCCCTGGTTATTAGCAAGACCCTTTGAGCCAAGTCACTCCAGCGGCGCGCCCGGCAGCACGCGGGTAGCGTAGGAGGAGCCCCATTTCGGGCTGGGGCCTGTCTTTTCCAATGCCCTCTTGAAGATGCCGTCTTGAAGAGGCAGAGGAGGACTTGGAGGCGCAATTTGGAGATCGTTCTCGGGGTGTCGACGGCTCCCACGACGGTCCGCATGGTCCTCATCGAGGGCCAGAATGCCGACGGTGTCACCGTCGAAGAGGACACCTTCGAGGTTGTTGCGGGACGGGACTCGGCAACTTCCGGTGCGGCCGACCAGGTGATCGACGCAATTGTCGGCACCCGCGAAGGCGCGGCCGAGGGCGGCTATCGGTTGGCATCGACGGGAGTGACATGGACGGAACCCGCCGAGGTAGCCGGGCTGCGCGATGCGCTCGCCCGCTGCGACGTCGGCAGCGTCATGCTGGTCGCCCCGCTGCTCGCTGCGGCCGCATTGGCGCAGACGGTCGGGCATGCGATCGACTACGAGCACATCGCGATGGTGTTCGTCGAGGCCCAGAGCGCGACGTTGGCCGTCGTCGCGATCGCCGACGGTTCGATCATCGAGTTCCATCGACGGCGCGTGACAGGGGCGGCCGCACCGGGCCGCCAAGGTGCCGTCGCGGCCGAGCTGGCGGCGATGGTTGCCGAGTTGGACGCAACGGGATCGCGGGCGGACGGCGTGTTCATCGTCGGCTGCGGTGTCGACATCGTCGGAATCAAGACCGCACTCGTGGCGGCGACCGCACTGGACGTGACCGCACCCGAAGAGCCGGACATGGCGCTGGCCCGCGGTGCCGCGCTGGCCTCGGCGAATGCGCCTTTGTTCGCGTCGTCGACGGCCGCCCTGGCTTATGCACTGGATCCGGGCACCGGAGAGCTGAACCCCGGCGCCCTCAGTTCGACCTACCTCGACGTCAATGGCAATGCCGACTTGGCAACCGGTGCGCTGGCTTACAGCGCCTTCGATGACATCGCAGACAACCCGCCAAGACAGCGACGCATGCCCATGGTCCTGGCTGGTAGCGCGCTGGCGGCGATCGGCGCTGCCGTGGCCGGGGTGGTGCTGGTTTCGACGACGTCCGACCGGCCGACGTCGGCCGGCCAACACAACCCGCGCGTCAGTGTCGCCACCCCGGCAGAGCAAATGCCGGCTCGGGTACCCAGCACGCCGCCCGAGGCGCAGCTGCCCGCGCCCAGCCCTGCGCCACCCGCGCCCGCTGTGGCTGCCCCGCCGGCGCCCGCACCCGAGGCGGCGGCCCCGCCCGCCCCGACGCCGGCCGCGGTGCCCTCACCACAGCCGGCCGCGCCGCCCGCGACAGCGCCCCGTCGCGCACCCACGCGGCGAGCACCGGAGGCCACGCCGGCCCCCGCGCCGCAGGCACCGGCCCCAACGCCGGCCGCGGTGCCCGCACCCGTTCCGCAGTACGTGGCGCCGGCACCACCTCCGCAGTACGTGCCGCCGGCACCAGCTCCGCAGTACGTGCCGCCCGCACCAGCTCCGCAGTACGAGCCGCCGGCCCGGCCCCCGCTGACGATGTACCTGCATCTCCCCTTCGTCACGGTGCCGATTCCGATCAACCCACCGCCGCCGCCGGCCCCGGCTCCGTAGCCCCAGGGCGACCGCCGTGGCAGATGGTGGCGACTAGGCGCACACTGGGCAAATAACTCCGACGAGTTGCAAGGAGGTCCCGTGAGCGAGCACGGTGCGTTCGGATTTGATCCCGACGACTTCGATCGCATGATCAGGGAGGGCAGCGAGGGACTGCGCGACTTGTTCGAGCGGATCGGCAACTTTGTCGCTGCCCCCGGCGGTCGGGCGGGATGGTCGGCAATCTTCGAGGACCTGTCACGGCGGCCCCGGTCCGGGCCGGAAACCACCGGCGAGGCCGGTGACGGGGTATGGGCCATCTACACCGTGGACGGCGACGGCGGCGCTCGCGTCGAAGAGGTCTATGCGACCGAACTCGACGCGCTGCGCGCCAACAGGGACAACGTGGATTCGAAGCGCAAGGTGCGTTTCTTGCCGTACGGCATTGCGGCCAGCGTCCTCGATGATGATTCGGAAGAGCCGACGCAGTAATCACATTGGGGCATCACGCATTTCGTGCGCGGTCAGCCCTGCTCGACGGAGTTCGAACCTCCGGCATTGGTGATCTTCGGTGTGCCCGTGTGGTAGGTGACCTTGTTGTCGAAGCCGGAGGCATCGACGGTGTCGACGGCATCGACGGTGATGGAGTTTTGGACGCCGGAAACGGTCAGGCTCGCGCAATGGCCGGTGATCACAACGGTGTTGGAAACCCCGCTCACGCTGACGATGCTGTCGTTGCAGGCGACCGTCCGATTCTCGTTGATACCGGAGATGCTGAGCTGGCCACCCGCCGGTGCGGTAGCGGACGTCGAGGGTGCCGACGTTCGAGTCCTGCTCTTCGATGGTGGTGGTGTAGTCGGGCTATTCGCCGGTGAGGTGAACGGCACGGAGATGGTCGGGGGGGACGTGATGATCGACCGGACGCCGGAAAGCTGGTGTGCGGCGAAGGCGGCGATGCCGCCGGCGAGAGCGAGCACGCCAATCACGATGACGGTGCCCAGGATCCACCACATGCGGTTGCCCGACGGGGGTTTCGGCGGTGGTCCGGAGAAAGGGCCGCCATAGCTCCACTGGTTTGGTGGCGGGGGGACCGTGGGGCCGGGTGGATAGGCCTGATCGGTGGGTTGCGAGCCTCCCACTTCGGAGGTACGTGCCGAGTCGGCCAGTGGGCGCTCGAGTTCCCGGATCCGGTCTTCCGGGTCTTCGTGCGGGTTCATGGACTGAATATGTCATTCATTCGGGTAATTTCGGCCGGTTCGGTAGTTTCTGCATCGTGCCCGACTTGCCGAATCGCCAGATCGTGTTGCGTCGTCGCCCGACCGGGCTGGTCCAGCCTGGTGACACCGAACTGGTCACCACGCCGGCACCCGAGCCGGCCGAGGGTGAGGCACTGGTCCGAACCACCTACGTCGGGCTCGACGCCGCGGTCCGGACCTGGCTGAACGATCAGCCGGGCTACCTTCCGCCAGTGCAGCTGGGCGAGGTCATCCGCGCGGCCGGGATTGGCGAAGTCGTGGAATCGCGCTGCGGCGCCTACGCTGTCGGCGACGTCGTCACCACGCTGACGGGTTTCCAGGAGTATGTGATCGTTCGCGACGACGTGTTCAGCACGCCCATCCCCGGCCAGGCCACGGTTGACCAGCTGGCCGTCATGTCCGTGTACGGCCCGACCGGGGCCACCGCCTACATCGGGATGATGGACATCGGCCGGCCTCGGCCCGGGGACACCGTGGTGGTCTCCGCGGCCGCGGGCGCCACCGGGTCGGTGGCCGGACAGATCGCCAAGATCGCCGGCGCCCGGGTCGTGGGCATCGCCGGCGGACCGGACAAATGCCGAGCGGTGGTCGAGGACTTCGGATTCGACGCATGTATCGACTACAAGAATGACGACCTGACGGCGGCGCTCAAGCAGCACTGCCCTCGCCGCGTCAACGTCTACTTCGACAACGTCGGCGGGCCGATTCTCGACGCCGTGTTGGGCCGGCTGGCCACCAAGGCGCGGGTCGTGCTGTGCGGGGTGATCTCCAGCTACCTGAGCGGAGAGCACCCCGGACCGGCCAACTACGTGAACCTGTTGTCCAAGACCGCGCTGATGCAGGGATTCAACGCACTCGATGAGTGGGGTCGCTTCGACGAGGCCTTCGCCGCGCTTCGCCAGTGGGAGCACGAGGGCCAGATCGCACACCGCCAGACCATCTTTGAGGGCGTCGGGTCGTGCGTCGACGCCCTCAACGGGCTATTCACCGGGGCCAACATCGGCAAGATGCTGGTCAAGCTCAGCGAACCCACCTCGGTTTAAGGCGCCGGAGTTCTTACCCTTCGCCGAGCACGCGGTGCAACGCCTTCTTCGCGTCGGTCAGGGCTTCCAGGACCTTGGTCCGGGTCTCGGCGAGTTGTTGCTTCTGCTCGTCGGTGCCGGTCCAGGTGATGGTGCGCGCCAGTCCGGCGACTTCGAAGAGCTCCCGGCGGATCTTGAAGACGTCGCCGAACTTGGCCGCCCGCCCCAGGAATGCCCGCGCGGTCTCGCTGCTGACGCCTCGCCAGGCCAGCACGTTGTTGCCGAGTTCGGTCAGGGTCGCCACGCCGTTGTCGACGGTAACCATTCCCCGGCCGGCGAGCAGTCCGATGGCGAGCTCCGCCAGGTCCTGCGGAGGGGTGAATGCGCCATCGGTTGCGTCGGAAACCCGTTGCACGACTTGGGCGGCATCAGCCGGGCCGTCGAGCAGCATCGCCGCGGTGACGAACGCGGCACGCTTGAGAAATGGGCGACCGCCGGGGCCGAAACCGCCGCCAAAACCTGGGCCGCCAGGCCCACCGGGACCCCAGCCGTGGCCGAAACCGCCCCCGAAACCCTGGCCACCGAAGCCGCCAAAGCCGCCAAAGCCGGGTCCACCTAACCCGGGTCCACCGAACCCGGGCCCACCGAACCCGCCGAAAAATCCACCAGACATCTCTGTTTTTCCTTTCCACATCGGACCATCAAGCTCCTTGATACCACTGACTCGGGCAATGTCAACTAAATTGATGGTTGACTGTGGGGAACCGCAGGGCGCATGCCAGCATGTGGACATGAATCGATCGGACGATGAGCCGTTGGGCTTCCTGTTGTACCGCGTGATGGCGGCGCTTCGGCCGCAGGTCGCCGCGGAGCTCAAGCCGCTGGGGCTCGGCCTGCCGGAATTCGTGTGCATGCGGATCCTGGCCGAGCATCCCGGGCTCACCAGTGCCGAATTAGCGCGCGGCACCAACGTTTCCGCGCAGGCGATGAACCAGGTGCTGCACGCACTCGAGGACCGCGGTGCCTTGACTCGTCCGGTATCGACACCGGCGGGCCGGGCACTGCCGGCCCAGCTCACCCGCCGTGGCAAGGCGCTGCTGAAGCGTGCCGATGCTGCCGTGCAGGTGGCCGATCAGCGGATCTTGACCCACCTCACCGCCGACCAGCGACGCCACCTCAAACAGCTGCTCGATGCCGCCGGAACGCGCGCTGCCGAGCAATTGGAAGCCTGCCGACATCCGTAACCCAAACGCGGTCGAAAACGGACTGCTATCGTCCAGAGATGGATCGCCGGCGGATGATGATGATCGTCGGATTCGGCGCGCTAGCAGCCGTTATGCCCACTCCGAAAGCCGGGGCCGCGCCGGTTGCCTCGTCCGGCGGATACCTGTTTCACGACGAGTTCGACGGCCCGGCCGGCTCAGCGCCGGACCGGTCGAAATGGGTGATATCGAACCACCGGACACCCATCAGGGGCCCGGTGGGGTTTGACCGACCCGAATTTTTCGGGGACTACCGCGATAGTCGAGAAAACGTGTTCGTCGACGGTAAATCCAATCTCGTCATCCGTGCCACAAAAGATGGCAACGGCTACTTCGGCGGCTTGGTCAGTGGGACATGGCGGGGAGGCATCGGGACCACCTGGGAAGCCCGAATCAAACTCAACTGCCTCACTGGCGGTTGCTGGCCGGCCTGGTGGTTGTCCAATGACGATCCCGGCCGCAGTGGGGAAGTCGACCTGATGGAGTGGTACGGCAACGGTGAGTGGCCGTCGGGTACCACCGTTCACGCGAACCCAGAGGGCACCGCGTTCGAGACCCACCCGATCGGGATCGATGGTGCATGGCACAAGTGGCGAGTCACGTGGAACCCCAGCGGCATGTACTTCTGGGAGGACTACGCGGACGGCGTGGAACCGTACTTCAGTGTTCCGGCGACCGGCATCGAGAACTTGAACGATCCCATCCGCCAGTGGCCGTTCAACGATCCCGGCTACACGATGTTTCCGGTCTTGAATCTTGCGGTTGGTGGTTCGGGTGGCGGCGACCCCGCGTTGGGGGCCTACCCGGCGGAAATGCTGGTCGACTGGGTGCGTGTCTTTTGAAAACCACATGAAGTGGGATGCGCACCACCCCGGTGCATGGTTTCATAACACCGTTTGCGAAAGTTGCCGAGGAGATCGCACCGAGTCAGAGGTCCCGACTTTTAACGATTGGTGGTT
>DASZLQ010000106.1:0-4015 GCA_035552295.1 Mycobacterium sp.
TCAGCGCCAGAAAAGCACCCAGGTCGATCAGACCCGCGGGCGTGCTGGGTAGGTACTCGGTCAGCAGCTGCGATCGCACGATCACCGCTGCGTACTGCGCCCGGCTGACCGCGACATTGAGTCGATTCCTGTTGAGCAGGAACGAGATTCCACGTGGCACTTCGTCGACGGATGAGGCCGTCATCGAGATGAAGACCACCGGCGCCTGGCCGCCCTGGAACTTGTCGACCGTTCCGACCCTGACGGGTGCCAGACCGGCGGACGTCAGCCGCCGGCGCACCAGCGCCACCTGTGCGTTGTACGGTGCCAGCACCAGCACATCGGAGGCGGTCAGCGGCCGGGTGCCGCGCTCATCGGTCCACGCAAACCCGAGCAGGCGCTGGATCTCGGCGAGGATCGCGTCGGCTTCCTCCCGGCTTTCGATCGAGTTTCCTTGGTGGCGAACGGGAAGCACACGCACGCCGGGCTGATGCCCGTCGAGGTGACGCGCCCCGGTGCGCTCGGCGAGGGAATGGAGTCTGCCCTCATAGGACAGCGCCGAGACCGCGGCGCAGACAGCCGGGTGCATCCGGTACGAGCGGTCCAGGAAGTAGCCGCGTTCATCGGGCAGCGTGCGCTGACCGTCAACCAGCCAATCCAGCGCTGACGTGTCGACCGGCTCCGGATGAGTGCCCTGACTGACCTGCGGCAACTGCTGCGGGTCGCCGAGCAGCAACAAATTGGCGGCCGCCGGTGCCACGGCGATCGTATTGGCCAAACAGAACTGGCCCGCCTCGTCGATCACCAGCAGATCCAGGCTGCGGTGCGACACCCGATTGGGATTGGCGAAATCCCATGCGGTACCGCCTATCACACATCCCGTGGTGTTCGCGATGAACGCGGCATAGTCGCCGCTGTCGATCTCCTGCCAGCGCGGAGCGTGGTGGTCATACCGCTTCTTGGCGACCCGGGTTGGCTCCAGCCCGGCATCGATCACGGCGTCCAGCAGGTTCTCCACTGTGGCGTGCGATTGCGCCACAACACCGATACGCCAAGACCGTTGCATGACCAAGCGCTTGATCACCTGGGCGGCAGTGTACGTCTTGCCGGTCCCCGGCGGCCCATGCACCGCCAGGTACGACGAGTCCAGGTCCAGCGCTGCCGCGGTGATGTCGGCGACCGTGTCGGTGCTGCGCGGAAGCGAAGCGCCGCTGCGGGTTCGGGGTGCGCGACGCAGCAGGATGTCGGTCATCGCGGTGTGAGCTAGTTGCGGCAGCCCGGCGGCCACCGCGGCAGCGGTCGATTCGATCGATTCCTTCAGTGCTGTGGTGGGAACGGGTGGCCCGGGGGTGAGCGCGAAGGGCAGTTGATGAAATGTGTTGCCGTCACTGCCCACTCGCTCAAGGATGACCACTTCGGTGGGCACCGCGGGATCGTCGACTTCGATCACCTCGGCCCGCCCGGCCGCCCGTCGGTCGGGATTGTCGGACATGCCCGCCGGAGCCGGGGCGTCGTAGAGGGCGAACACATTCGTCATCAGGTCGCCACGTGCCAGCTCGCCGCGCAGCTGCACCCGTCGCTGCTGCTTTCGCGCGCGAGGGGGCATATGCCAGTCAACGCTGACCGACGCGTGGTCGGCGACGAAGACGTCGGTGTTGTCCGCCCACTCGTCAATCGGGAAGTTGAGCCGGTCGAAGTGTGCCCACCAGAACGGTTTGTCCTCGCGGCGGTGGTAGCCGCGCGCCGCAGCCACCAGCGCGACCGCGGTCTGCTCCGCGGTGCGGTCGCCGATGGCGGCGTCGCCGGCGAACGTCGACAGGGCCACCGCCAGCTGGTCGTGGTCTTCGACGGCGTTGCCGTCAGGAACCGGTTGGGCGCCAACCGGTGTGACGCCGGATTCCCAGGCGCGCACCAATAGCCAGTTGCGCAGTTCCTGGGTCGACCGGCAGTCATAGTGGTTGTAGTCCTCGATCTCCTTGAGCACGGTTGCGGCTTCGTCGGCGCGGCCGGCGTCGTGCAGCTCGCAGTGCCGCGCGTAGGAGGTGATCGAATCGGCGGCCGTGGTGACATCACCGGAGCGCAGCTGCGCCCCCATGTAGAGCGGCTCCAGCGCCTTCAAGCCGAACGATTCGGCACCCACCCGAATGCTTTTGCGCACCAACGGATACAGGTCAACCAACGTCCCGCTACGCAGTAACTCGTCGACTTCGTCCTCACCGACTCCGTACCGTCCGGAAAGGCGCAGCAAGGCGGTCTTCTCGTACGGCGCGTAATGGTAGATGTGCATGTTGGGCCGACGCTTGCGGCGCTTGGCAACCATTGCCAGAAAATCAGTCAGGGCCTTTCGTTCGTCCACCCGGTTGTGTGCCCACAATGGCCGAAAGCGCCCCGCGGGCCCGGCTTCCAAGATGCCGAACAGGTATTCCAGCCCCCAGTCGTGGCCATCGGCGGTCCACAGCGGATCGCCCTCGAAGTCGAAGAACAGATCACCGGGATCGGGGTTGGGCAACAGAGCCAGCGGCTGCGGGTCGGCGATCTCGAACTTCGGCACGCCGGTGTCGCGCTGCAGCACTTGCAGTTTGGCCTGGGCGGTCAACTTGCCCACCGCGCTGGGCGCCAGGTCGGGCACTGGCCCGGAGTGCCTGGCCAGGTCGGCCACCGTGGTGATCCCGGCGTCAACGAGCTTGTCCCGCTGGCTTACTCGCATGCCGGCGACGAGCAGTAGATCGTCGGTGGCGCGCACCTGTTCTTCGCACAGCGGACAACGAAAACATGCCCGCACCCCCTCGTCTTCCCAGCGCACCGCGGTGCCCGCGCCGTAGTGGTCGTCGAGCAGGCGCTGCAAAAGCGCGCGCTGGGATCGGTAGACGGGGATCAGGTCACAGACGCGATACCGCACGACAGACCCGTCGCCCAGTCGCAGCTCGGCGTCCGGCGCGACCGCGACGCCCAAGTCGGCCAGCGCGTCGGCATAGGCGGCCAGCTGCAACAACGCGGTGACCTTGGGGGAGCGGGCCAGCTTGGTGTCAATGAGCCGATATTGCTCACCGTCGCGGACCAGGAAGTCGGCGAATCCCACGAAGCGGCCGTCGAACATCGCGGCCTGATACACCACCGGAGCGCTGTCGGCGATCGCGCGCCGGGTTGCCTCGGCCGCAGCGGCCAACCCGGCGAGTGTGTATGCCGGACGGCCGATGACCGCGACCGCGTCCGCGAACTCCTCGCGGAGTCGGTCGAGCTCGCGTTGCTCATGCCGGTGCCCCAGAGCGACCGTGCGTTCGAGGAGCTCGTCATCCAGGGCGACGGCGGGGCCCCGACCCAGCTTGGCGTCGAAATCGCGCAACATGGCGTACTCGCAGCGAGCCGCGGCGGCGAGATCCGACGCGCTGTAAACGATGCTGTCGCCGGTGACGAACACAGCAGCAACTCTAGGTGAGGCGCCTGACAATCCGGCCGTGGTGCGGCCGGGGCTCAGCGGCCGGCGGTGTTGCCGATGAGCTCGACCGTGTTGCCGTTCCAATGGAACCGCACATCGGTGTTCAAGCCGTTGATGCCGCTGGGGTAGGTCAACGCCACGATGTCGCCGGTGGTTTGCGCCGCGTCGATGCCGTTGAAACCGTAGGTGTCGGGCACTCCCTGCGGGATGAACTGGCCCAGATGGAACAGCACCGCCCGGGTGGTGGGATTGATGGCGTTGGTGTTGGCCTTGATGATCACCGCAGACAGCTGGGCGCATTGGTTGTAGTTACCGGCCAGCGGCTCCGAGTTCCAGGGCTGTTGACTGCGCGGATCGCGAGGCAGCTCGGAGACCACTTTGGCGATGGTGGATGAGGCCAGATTGACCGCGCAAGGATCGGCTGGCGCGCTGCTGCTGGGCATGGCGGCGGCGCCGGACGGCTGGCCGGGTGCGCCGCTCGGTGCAGCGGAGGGCGCGGTCGTCGTTGCCTGGGGGGTCTTGGCGACCGTGGAGTCTCCCGAACCGCAGCCGGTCAACGTCGCGCCGATCAACACCGCAACGGACAGGGCAGACAGCGGC
>DASZLQ010000107.1:0-14353 GCA_035552295.1 Mycobacterium sp.
TGTTTTGCATCGATCCCGCCCACGGACCCTGCAGCATGCCGCGCCAATCCCCGAAGTACCGCCAGGTCAGCGAATCAGGTCCGAGCGGCATCGGCGGCGCGTCATAGCCGAGCGGCGACACCGGACAGCCGCCGGCCACCCCGTCGGCGCCATCGGGCGACCCGTCAATAGTTGCCTCGCCGTCGGACGTGGTCGAGTCGCGCGTGGCTGCGGCGCTGGTCAGCGCGCAGGCTGCGGACGTATGTTGAGTCACTGTTGGATTCCCTGGTAACTATCCGAAATTCTGACTACATGCGTTGTCAGTTTTCAGCTTAGGAGCGATGTGCAGTCCGGTCAACGACGGGGCCGTTGGACCGGCGTCCCCCTGGAGAGTCGCCTCGCCCTCCGCCGCGACAACCTCATCAACGCCGGTGTGCAGTTGCTGGGCAGTGACCGTGGACCCGCGCTGACCGTCCGTGCGGTGTGCCGCAAGGCTGCGCTGACCGAACGCTATTTCTACGAGAGCTTTTCTGACCGTGATGAATTCGTGCGCGCGGTCTACGACGATGTGTGCACCCGGGCGATGAACACCCTCACTTCGGCGAAGACCCCTCGGGAAGCCGTCGAACAATTCGTCGAGCTGATGGTCGACGACCCGGTGCGCGGGCGCGTGTTGCTACTGGCACCGGCGGTGGAGCCGATACTGACCCGGTCGGGCGCGGAGTGGATGCCCAACTTCATCGATCTGCTGCAGCGCAAGCTGTCCCGGATCGGCGATGCTGTGCTGCAGAAAATGATTGCGACCAGCCTGGTCGGCGGCCTGTCGAGTCTGTTCACCGCGTACCTGAACGGTCAGCTTGGGGCTACCCGTAAAGAATTCATCGACTACTGCGTCAACATGCTGTTCAACACCGCAGCCCCGTATGTCCCCTCGCCTGAGCTGGGGAAATCCGAGTAACGCATCCTGACTCGGGATGGGCCCTAAACCAACGCAGGCGCACATATTGAACTGTGACCTGACGTGTGGCGAGGAAACTTGATGCTACCGAAGTACACAGATATATTGGTGCAACCATCAGACACAGATAACTGGAGGGGCCATGTCGGCAGAGCTGACAAACCTACAGCTGCTGCACGAACTTGAACCGGTCGTCGAGGAGAACCTCAATCGGCACCTGAGCATGCACAAGAACTGGAACCCACACGACTACATCCCATGGTCGGACGGAAAGAACTTCTACGCACTCGGCGGGCAGGACTGGGATCCGGAGCAGAGCAAGCTGTCCGACCTCGCCCAGGTGGCGATGGTGCAGAACCTGATGACCGAAGACAATCTGCCGTCGTATCACCGCGAGATCGCAATGAACTTCGGCTTGGACGGGCCCTGGGGCCAGTGGGTTAACCGCTGGACCGCCGAAGAGAACCGGCACGGCATCGCGCTGCGCGACTACCTGGTGGTGACCCGCGCGGTCGACCCGTTCGAATTGGAGAAGCTGCGCATGGAGGTGGTGAACCGGGGCTTCAGTCCGGGCCAGAACCAGCAGATTCGAGACGACCTGTTCGCCGAGAGCCTGTTCGATTCGGTCATCTACGTCACGTTCCAGGAGCTGGCGACCCGGATTTCGCACCGCAACACCGGTAAAGCCTGCAACGAGACGATCGCCGACCAGTTGCTGGCCAAGATCTCGGGCGACGAGAACCTGCACATGATCTTCTACCGTGATGTCAGCGAGGCCGGGTTTGAGGCTGCACCCAACCAGGCGATGAAGTCGCTGCACAAGATCCTGCGCAATTTTCAGATGCCCGGCTTCCAGGTGCCCGAGTTCCGCCGCAAGGCCGTGTTCATCGCCGTCGGCGGCGTCTACGACATCCGCATCCACCTCGACGAGGTCGTCCTGCCGGTGCTGAAGAAATGGCGCATCTTCGAGCGTGAGGACTTCACCGGTGAGGCAGCCGCGCTTCGTGACGACCTGGGGGTACTGATCAAAGAGCTCGAGACAGCCTGCGAGAAGTTCGAGCTGTCCAAGCAGCGCCAACTCGAGCGGGAAGCCCGCACCGGCAAGAGGGTCACCGCATGCGAGCTGCATAAAACCGCAGGCAAACTGGTCTTCAGCCGTCGGTAGCCCGGCCTTGCGCATCGGTCCGATCACGCTCGCCAGCCCGGTGGTGCTGGCTCCGATGGCCGGTGTGACCAATGTCGCATTCCGGACGCTGTGTCGTGAACTAGAACAGTCGAAGGTCGGCACCGTCAGCGGACTGTACGTCTGCGAGATGGTGACCGCGCGTGCGCTCGTCGAGCGCCATCCCGTCACCATGCACATGACGACGTTCTCCCCCGACGAGTCGCCGCGCTCGCTGCAGCTTTACACCGTCGACCCCGCCACCACTTACGCGGCCGCCAAGGTGATCGCTGACGAAGGCCTGGCCGACCACATCGACATGAACTTCGGCTGCCCGGTGCCCAAGGTGACCAAGCGCGGCGGCGGAGCGGCGGTGCCGTTCAAGCGGCGGCTATTTGGCCAGATCGTCGCCGCGGCCGTGCGCGCCACCGAGGGCACCGAAATCCCGGTAACCGTCAAGTTCCGTATCGGCATCGACGACGAGCACCACACCCACCTCGATGCCGGGCGCATCGCGGAAGCCGAGGGTGCCGCGGCGGTCGCGCTGCACGCGCGGACGGCTGCTCAGCGTTACTCCGGCATCGCCGATTGGGAGCAGATCGCACAGCTCAAGCAGCAGGTGCGCACGATCCCTGTGCTCGGCAACGGCGATATATACGATGCCAGCGATGCGCTGGCCATGATGGCCAGCACCGGATGCGACGGTGTTGTCATCGGCCGCGGATGCCTGGGCCGGCCGTGGCTGTTTGCCGAGCTGTCGGCGGCGTTCACCGGCAGCCCGCAGCCCACCCCGCCCACACTCGGTGAGGTCGCCGCCATCGTCCGCCGCCATGGCGCGCTGCTGGCTGCGCATTTCGGTGAAGACAAGGGCATGCGTGATATCCGCAAGCACATCGCCTGGTATCTGCATGGCTTCCCCGCCGGCCCCGAGTTACGGCGAGCGCTGGCGCTGGTCAGGACGCTCGACGAACTTGACTCCCTGCTGGACCGGTTGGACGGCACTGTTCCGTTTCCGGACGCAGCGACCGGACCCCGGGGTCGGCAGGGCTCGCCGGCTCGCGTGGCCCTGCCCGATGGTTGGCTGACCGACCCCGACGACTGCACCGTGCCGGCCGGGGCGGACGTCATGCACTCCGGCGGCTGAGTCCGCGCGCTCTCGAAATCGCGTGAGGCGAGATAACTCAGTACGATGTGGGCTTTGTTGCATTGTGCTCTGTGGCGGATCGGTGTACTCCGCTGCACGAGGGCTACAGGTACGGCGGCACCGCACGAACCGGCGCTGACAGCGCCGGCCTGCGTTGACGCATGCACACGGACACCACTGACGTCCGCATCAGCGATTCGGAGGCCGGTAGGACATGGGTGACGGCGAGTACGACGCCACTCTTGGCTATCGACGCACGTCCGGAAGTGACGGCGGCGACGAGGTTAGCCCAAGCCCGTTGCCGCCGCCGCTCCGTGCCGCGCCGTGGGAGCGGTTCTGCGAGCCGGAGCGCAATGACGCCGTCCACCGATGGCAGGTTGAGCCGTCCAGCATCGAACCCGCAGAGCCGTCCGTCGAGCCTCCAGCTGGTGACCACGAGGCGGTCGGATGTCACACCGCCGGTGGAGTCAGCGTTGCCGACCTGATCGCCAAAATCGGCGCCCCGCCGGCTGGCCGGCCCAGCCACCATCACCTAGCCCCGGACGCCGCGGTCGAGCCGGACATTCCCATCGCCCTGCAGGACACCCAGGTCATCGACACCCCCGCCTACTCGCTGGACATCGTCTCGAACCTTCCCGACCTCGACGACGCCGACGACCCGAACGTCGATGCGCCTGAACCCGGCGAGGCCCCCAAACATCCCGTGCCCCAACGCAAATCGCGTCGGCGGCCGCTTCTGCTCGCGGGGCGCTCGCTGACGGCATTGTTTGCCGTGCTTTCGCTGGTGCTAACCGGCGGTGCATGGCAGTGGAGCACGTCGAAGAACCGCCGCCTCAACATCATCAGCGCGCTGGACCCGAACTCGGGAGACATCCGCGACCCCGGCGGACAGTACGGCGACGAAGACTTCTTGATCGTCGGGCTTGACTCGCGCGCCGGGGACAATGCCAATATGGGCGCCGGCGACGCCGAGGACGCCGACGGCGCACGGTCGGACACGGTGATGCTGGTCAACATCCCGGCGAACCGCAAACGCGTCGTGGCGGTGTCGTTCCCGCGCGATCTGGCGATCACCCCGATGCAATGCGAGGCCTGGAATCCGGCCACCGGGAAGTACGGACCCCTCTTCGACCCGAAGACCAAGACATGGGGTTCCAAGACTGTCTACACCGAGACCAAGCTGAACTCGGCATTCGCCTTCGGCGGCCCGAAGTGTCTGGTGAAGGAAATCCAGAAGCTGTCGGGCTTGAACATCAACCGCTTCATCGCCGTCGACTTCTCCGGGTTCGCGAGAATGGTCGATGCCCTCGGCGGCGTCGAGGTGTGCTCCAGCACGCCGCTGCATGACTACGAACTGGGCACGGTCTTAGAGCATGGTGGGCGCCAGGTCCTCGACGGCCCAACCGCGTTGAACTATGTGCGAGCCCGCCAAGTCACCACTGAGACCAACGGTGACTACGGCCGGATCAAACGCCAGCAGTTGTTCTTGTCATCGCTGCTGCGTTCGCTGATCTCCGAGGACACGTTGCTCGACCTCAACAAGCTCAACAACGTCGTCAACATGGTGATCGGCGACACCTACGTCGACAACGTCAAGACCAAGGACCTGGTCCAGCTCGGTCAGTCGTTGCAGGGCATGGCCGCCGGGCACATGACGTTTGTCACGGTGCCGACCGGCGTGACCGACCAGAACGGCGATGAGCCGCCGCGCATGTCCGACATGCGGGCGCTTTTCGATGCCATCATCAACGACGATCCGCTGCCCCAGGAAAACGACCAGAACGCACAGAATTTGGGGACCTCCCCGACGTCGGGGCCGACAACCGCGCCCACCACCAGGAAGGCGCCGCCCCCGAGCGCGGCTCCGGAGGCGCAAACCCAGCAGGTCACGACGGCCTCGCCGCAAGACGTGACAGTGCGGGTATCCAACGCGACGGCGCGCACCGGTCTGGCCACAACCGCCACCAGCCAGCTCAAGCGGGACGGCTTCAATGTGATGACGCCGGATGACTATCCGAGTTCGATGAACGCGACGACGGTGCTGTTCTCGGCCGGTAACGAGCAGGCCGCGGCGACGGTGGCGTCGTCGTTCGCCAACGCAAAAGTCCAGCGGGTTTCCGGCTACGGGCAGGTCGTTCAAGTGGTACTCGGGCCGGACTTCAACTCGGTGAGCATTCCCCAACCCAGCGGCTCGTCGATCAGCATGCAGATAGAACGCGGCTCCGGCAATGCACCAACCAAGCTGCCCGAGGACCTGACCGTCACCAACGCCGCCGACACCACCTGCGAGTAACCGTTTTTGGCGTCACTTCGCCGCCCGTTTCCGGCGTTGAGAACGTAGGCTTGGCGGCATGCGGACCGCCTACCATGAGCAGCTCTCGGAATTGTCCGAGCGACTCGGCGAGATGTGCGGGCTGGCCGGGATCGCCATGGAGCGGGCAACCCAAGCCCTGCTGCAGGCCGACCTGGTGCTGGCCGAACAAGTAATCTCCGACCACGAAAAGATCGCCAGGCTGAGCGGGCACGCCGAGGAGAGCGCCTTCGTACTGCTGGCGTTGCAGGCACCGGTCGCCGGTGACCTCAGGTCTATCGTGAGCGCCATCCAGATGGTGGCCGACATCGACCGGATGGGCGCGCTGGCCCTGCACGTCGCCAAGATCACCCGTCGGCGCCATCCTCAGCACGCCCTGCCCGAAGAGGTCAACGGCTACTTCGCCGAGATGGGAAGAGTCGCAGTCGAATTGGGTAACAGTGCGCAAGAGGTGGTGTTGTCCCGCGACCCGGAGAAGGCCGCCCGGATCCGCGAAGAAGACGACGCCATGGACGACCTGCACCGGCACTTGTTCTCGGTGCTGATGGACCGTGAATGGAAGTACGGCGTGGCAGCCGCCGTCGACGTGACGTTACTGGGCCGATTCTACGAACGCTTCGCCGACCACGCGGTCGAAGTCGCCAGGCGCGTCATCTTCCAGGCGACCGGCCGATTTCCCGAGGAAGAGGCGGCGCCTCCCTCGCATCAGCCGAAGCGGCCGGAGATGTAGTCCTCGGTGGCCTTCTGAGTCGGGTTGGAAAAGATTTTCTCGGTGTCATCGATCTCGATCAGCCGGCCGGGCTTTCCTACGGCTTCCAGGTTGAAAAACGCCGTTTGATCGCTGACCCGGGCAGCCTGCTGCATGTTGTGAGTGACGATGACGATCGTGTATTCCTTCTTCAACTCCCCGATCAGGTCTTCGATGGCCATCGTCGAGATCGGATCGAGGGAGGAGCACGGTTCGTCCATCAGCAACACATCGGGTTGGACGGCGATGGCCCGCGCGATGCACAAGCGTTGCTGCTGCCCTCCCGACAACCCGCCGCCCGGCTTGTCCATCCGATCCTTGACCTCATCCCACAGGTTCGCGCCGCGCAGTGAGTATTGGGCGGTGTCATCGAGCAGCTTGCGATTGCGCACACCTTGTAGCTTCAGACCGGCCACCACGTTGTCCCGAATCGACATGGCGGGGAATGGGTTTGGCCGCTGGAACACCATCCCGATCGCGCGGCGCACTCCCACCGGGTCGATATTCGAGGCGTAAATGTTTTCGTCGTCGAGCAGCACGCTGCCCTCGACCCGGGCGCCGGGGATTACCTCATGCATCCGGTTGAGCGTCCGCAGCACAGTCGTCTTGCCGCAGCCGGACGGACCGATGAAGGCCGTCACACTACGGGGCAGAATCGACAACGACACATCCGAGACCGCGTGAAACGTCCCGTAGTAGATGTTGACGTCTTTCAGGTCCAATCGCTTGGCCACTAACTACTCCTGCCTACGCCTTCGTGGGGGCGAAGATCTTCGCGACCGCCCTGGCCCCGATATTGATAATCGCGATCATCAGAATGAGGGTTAGGGCGGCACCCCACAACCGATCCGTGGGAACCGGGTTGACGCCGGCACCGGCCGATGTCTGGTTGTAGATCATGCCGGGTAGCGACCCCATGAACCCGCTGAAGATGTCGAAGTTCATGGCCTGCGCATAGCCGACCAGGATCAGCAGCGGGGCCGTTTCGCCCATCACCCTGGCCACCGCCAACATGATTCCCGTCACAATGCCCGACATCCCGGTTGGAATCACCACCCGGGCAATGGTTTTCCACTTCGGGACACCCAGCGCATAACTGGCCTCGCGGAGATCAATCGGAACGATTCGCAGCATCTCCTCGGTTGCCCGCACAATTACCGGGAGCATCAACAGAACCAGTGCCAACGACACCGCGAATTCCGAACGCGGAAACCCCAGCGTCGCCACCCACAGCGCATAGATGAACAATGCGGCCACGATCGAGGGCACACCGGCCAGGATGTCCACCATGAATGATGCCAGCCCGCCGAGTGGAGTGCCGCCACCATATTCGGCCAGGTAGATCGCGACCATGACGCCGATCGGGATGGAGATCACGGCGCATACCAATCCCTGCAGCACGGTGCCGACAATTGCGTGGTAGGCGCCACCGCCGGCCACAAATGCCGTCATACCCGCTTGTGAATGCGTCCACCACACGGTCGATGTGATCGCCTTGAACCCCTTGGCGACTACCGAGCACAGCACCCACAGCAGCGGCATCAGCGCAATCACGACCGACACCGACACGAGCGCGGTCGCAACGTTGTTCGCGACTCGACGGCGGCGGCCGGGCGCCGAGATCGTCCTGGCCTTGAGCGGGCGGTCCAAGATCGAGGTCATCGGCGCATTCTTCTGGTTCTGCTCCCGGCAACAGCACCACGCGCCAGGGCGTCGACCACGAAGGTGAGCAGGAAAAGCACCAGCCCCGCCGCGATATAAGCGCCGGCCTTGTATTGGTCGTTGAATTCCGACGCGGTAGCCGCGATCTTGGTCGCGACGGTCGACCCGCCGTCGAAGAGCGACCAACCAAACGCTTTTTGGGTGCCGCGCAAGACGATCAGGAGCGCGACCGTCTCACCCAGGGCACGGCCCAGACCCAACATTGCGCCGCTGAAGTATCCGGATCGCCCGAACGGCAGCACGGTTGTCCTGACCACTTCCCACCGGGTGGCGCCGAGCGCCTGCGCTGCCTCGATCTGATCGTGCGGGGTCTGTGCGAACACTTCGCGGGTGACCGCGGTGATGATCGGCAGGATCATCACCGCCAACACAATCCCGCCGGTGAAGATGGTGCCGCCGCCGGCCACCGACGCATTTCCGGTGGCGAACGGCAAGCACCAGCCCAGGGTGTGGTTGAGCCAGGTCGCGATGGGTCGCAGCTGGGGTGCCAGTACGTGTAACCCCCAGACGCCGTAGATGATCGAGGGAACCGCGGCCAGCAGATCGACCGTGTAGGCCAGTAGCCCGGCAACCCGCCGCGCCGCGTATTGCGTGAGGAAGATCGCGACGCCCAGAGCCACCGGCATGGCCAGGATCAATGCGAACAGCGCCACAAACACGGTCACCTGCAGCAGATCGAAAATTCCGAAGTGCATCGCCGAGGTGTCGGTCGTGACCCAGTTGCCGCCGTAAGTGAAAAAGTTCTCTCGATCGCGCTTCAAGGCGGGTACCGCGCGCAACAGCAAGAATCCGCCGATCGCGACGATGAGGACAACGATCAGGACACCGGAGCTCTCTGCCAGCCTGCGAAATATCCGGTCCCCCAGGCGTGGTCGGGAATCTCCCCACGGGCTGATGGGGATGACCGGCGACTCGGGAAAGGGCGCAGCGACAACCGCACCCGAACCTGCGGCGGCTGGGTTTGGAGTTGTCACTGTGATGCCGTCACAGTTGTGCTGTCGCTCCTTGACCCCATTGGCTACTGCAGTGCGTTGATCGCGGTGACCAATCGCTCCTTGACTGTATCGGGCAGCGGAACATAGCCGGCCGACGAAAGGCCGGCCTGACCGTTGTTGGCGGCCACGGTGATGAAGGACTTGAGTGCCCGGGAGGTGTCCGGGTCGTAGCCCTTCGAGCACACAATTTCATACGTGGCCAGCACCAGCGGGTAAGCCTGCGGGTCTTTGGTGTCGTACATGGAGTTCAGGTCCAGCACCAGGTCGTTGCCGTCGGCCACGAAGCGGGCCGCGTTGATGGAGTTGCTTGCCGTGTCGTCGCTGAGCGGAACCGCGCCGTTGCCGGTGTCGATTTGGGCGTAGGGCAGACCGGCCTGGTCGGCGAAGCCCTTCTCGACGTATCCAATGGCGCCGGGTGTGGCCCGCACCGCCTGAATCACGCCTCCCGACTTCGTGGCCCCTTCGCCGACACCGCCCTGAAACTCGGTGCCGACTCCCCTGGTCCAGCTCTGCGGCGCGGCGGCCGTCAGATATTTCTGCACGTTGTCGGTGGTGCCCGACGAATCCGACCGGTAGATCGGCGTGGTCTTGGTGTCCGGCAGCGCCACGCCCGGATTGAGCGCCGCGAGTATCGGGTCATTCCAGGCCGTGATCCGGCCGCTGAAGATCCTGGCCAGCGCGTCGCTACTAAGCACCAACCTCTGAAACCCCGGCAGGTTGTAGACCAGTGCGACCGGCCCGAACACCAGCGGCAGGTCCCATGCGGGGTTTCCATCGCAGCGTTTGGCGGCGGGGCCGATTTGATCGGCGACCAGCGGAGAGTCCGCTCCAGCGAAGTCGACGTGTCCGGCGATGAACTGCTCCCGGCCGGCGCCCGACCCGGTCGGGTTGTACGCCACGCTCTTGCCCGGGCAGTAGTGCCCCCACACCTGGTTGAACAATGCCATTGCGTTCTGTTGAGCGGTCGACCCTTCCGCCGTCAGCCCATTTTTGCCAGCGCAGGCCGCCGTGCCGGCTGGTCCCGAGACGGCGGTCGTCGCGCCGCCGCGGCCGTTGTTGTCGCTGCCGCAGCCGGTCAGGGCCCCACCGCCGACCGCCATCGTCACTACCACTGCCGGCAGCGCCGTCCCCACCTTGTCGAGCCTCACCGATCTCGCTTTCTGACGCAGCCGGACGCATGTAGACGCATGTGGACGCCGGGGGCCAGCTCCCAAGGGAGGTTGCCAAGTCATCGTGAAAATATGCGTCGGCGGCCCCGTACAAGTGGCTAAAAAGTGAATCTGGAGTGAACAGTCGACGGTTCCGCGCCGCGTGAACCTGCGCTTCCGGTCAGTCGGCGAGCAGCGCGTAGGCGGTGTCGACGCTGTGGGTGGTGAAACCCGAGCGTTCGTAGGTGCGCATCGCCGCGACGTTGTCCGACTCGACGTAAAGCATCACCGTGGGTTCAGCCGAGTCGGCGAGCCGCCGCGCCAGCGATTCCATACCGATGGCTGTCAACAGCTGACCCAGGCTGCGGCGCTGCGCCGACGGGTCGACGCCCAGGACATAGACCTCGCCCAGGCCCGGCTGATCGAGGTGGACTTTGGTCCAGTGGAAGCCCAGCAGCCTGCCCGCCCTTTCACTCGCGGAGTCGGCGAACGCCAGAAACAAGCCCGCCGGGTCGAACCAGGGTTCGCTGCGCCGTTCCGCTAACTCGGCTTCAGTCCACCCGCCTTGCTCCGGATGTTCGGCGAACGCGGCGTTGTTGACCCGCAGCAGCTCGGCGTCATCGCCGGGGCCCGCGTAGGTACGGACCTTGACCCCGGGTACCGGCGCCACGGTGTCGGGGACATCCCGCAGCGAGCGTCGCATCTGGACCAGTTCGCGGACCGGGGCCAGACCTAGCGCCGACGCGGTCGCCCGAGCGGGCTCAAGGGTCCCGTGCGCCCAGAACTGGTTGTGCCCCGCGGTTTTGGCCAGCGCCGCGCGTCCCATCGCCGCGCCGATACCGCGTCGTCGGGCGTCCGGATGCACCACCAGCTCGGCCATCCCCGCACCGCCGTCGCGTGGCGGGCTGAGATTGAGGTAGCCGACGATCGGGATGCCTGCCGCGTTGGTTTCAGAACTGGTGACCAGCAGATGGTCGGTGCGGTCGTGGCCGAGTTCCCGCAGTACCTGTTCGCCGACGGGTGCTACCCCATCGAATCCGGTTGCCGCCGTGACAAGTTCGCGCACGCCACGCTGCTCTTCGGCGGTCAGTGCGGAGCGCCAGTCAGGGCCCCGGTCCGACCAGGTCACTGACTGCGTAGCGGGTCGACCAGCGGGTCTTGCAGACCGTCAGTCTCGGGCTCGGCCTCTTCGGTGTCGTCGGGCGCCCCCATCGGCGCTCGGCCGCGCGCCGGCCGGACGGCCTTGTAACCCACGTTGCGTACCGTGCCGATCAACGCTTCGTACTCGGGACCGAGTTTGGCGCGCAGTCTCCGTACGTGCACGTCGACAGTCCGGGTGCCACCGAAGAAGTCATACCCCCACACCTCGTGCAGCAGTTGCGCCCGGGTGAACACCCGGCCGGCATGCTGGGCCAGGTATTTCAGCAGCTCGAACTCTTTATAGGTGAGGTCGAGCGGGCGGCCGCGCAGTCGCGCGGTATAGGTGCCTTCGTCGATCACCAGCTCGCCGAGGCTCACCTTGCCCGCGCTTTCCTGATCGGCCAGCCCGCCGCGACGGCCGACCACCAGCCGTAGCCTGGCGTCAATCTCGGCCGGCCCGATGCTGGGCAGGAGGATTTCGTCCAAACCCCAGTCAGCGCTGACCGCCACCAGGCCGCCTTCGCTGACGACCGCCAAGACCGGAACAGACCGGCCCGCCGTGCTCAAAAGACGGCACAGACCGCGCGCCGACGATAGGTCGGTGCGCGCGTCGACGAGCACGGCGTCCGCGGTTCCGGCCTCCAGCAGCGAGGACGGTTCTGGCGGCGCCGTCCGGACGGTGTGAGGGAGCAGCGACAACGACGGCAGGACCGGGTCGGGATGCAGCTCCGAGGTCAGCAGTAAAAGCTCCAAAAAGCCCCTCCAGCTCGTGGGAAAGGCATCTCCCAAATCGATAATGCAACGTGGCGTTAGTGGCCAGGTCATCTAACGATAACGTGCCACCTGCTGGTTGGCCCGGTGACGAAGCCCTTCGGCGCGGAGTGTGACGAAGCGCTCTGGCCGGAGTGCGACCGGCCGGCACCCCGCCGTGCAGCGGGCCGGCGGATGGACAGGCCACAATATGCGGATGCGCAGGGTGCTGATCGGCGTGATCGCGGCGGCCGCGATAGCCGTGGTTGCTATCGGAGCGCTCAGCGTCGACTACGGAGCCAGTATCTACGCCGAGTACCGGCTGTCGTCGAACGTGCGCAAAGCGGCAAATTTTGGGTCAGACCCATTCGTCGCCATCGTGGCATTCCCATTCCTTCCGCAGGCAATGCGCGACCACTACGACCAGCTGGAGATCAAGGCCCACGCCGTCGATCACGCGAGGGTCGGCAAGGCCACCCTCGAAGCCACGATGTACTCCGTAGACCTGACCTATGCGTCCTGGCTGATCAGGACCAATGCAAAACTCCCGGTGGGCAGACTGGAGAGCCGCATCATCATCGACTCGACACACCTGGGCCGATATATGGGTATCAGCGACCTGATGGTTGAGGCACCGCCCAAGGAAACCAACACCGCCACCGGCGGCATCACCGCATCAGGCATCTCCGACAGCCACGGCCTGGTCTTCAGCGGCACACCGCACTCGGCCGGCTTCGAGCACCGCGTCAGCGTTTCGGCGGACCTTTCCATCGCCCCCTACGACCCAGCGACGCTGGTCATCACGCCGACCGTTGTCCTGACCGGGCCAGACACCGCCAACCAAGCCGTTCCTGACGACAAGCGCGATGCGGTATTGCATGCGTTCCGCACCAGGCTGCCCAACCAGCGGCTCCCGTTCGGGGTGGCGCCCACCACCGAAGGAGCACGTGGCTCCGACGTCATCATCGAAGGCGTCACCCGGGGAGTAACGATCACGCTCGACGGGTTTAAGCAGTCATGATGACCGTCATCGTCGCCACGGTCGCGGCGATGCTAGTGGCAACTCTTGCAGGATGGTTGCTCACCCGGCGCACCGGAAATATCCGCGAAGTTCATTCGGAGTCGGTTGAGGGCGCTCACGCGGACGAAGCTGACCTTGGTCTTTCCCACGCCGGTCCGACCGTTGTGCATTTCAGCGCCCCGTGGTGCGGACCTTGTGATCGCGTTCGCCGGGTGGTCGACCAGGTCTGCGACGACCTGGGCGACGTCGCCCACGTCGAGGTTGACCTGGATGCCAATCCGCAGGTCGCGCGCCGATTTTCGGTACTGTCGCTGCCCACCACGTTGATCTTTGATGTCGACGGGCGGCAGCGATACCGGGCCTCGGGAGTGCCCAAGGCCGCCGACCTGCGGTCAGCGCTCGAACCGCTGTTGGCTTGACCACTGTGTCATTGGGTAAGCTAGCCGTCGTGTCAGCCCGCCTCGAGCCCATGCTCACCAAGCGTCGCGCAGTTGATCTGTGCCGCGTCGCGGGTTGTTGCTGTTGCTGTAGCTGCTGAGTAGCCGCGCCCTTCCGCGTAGCTCTCGGAGCAGCCTCGGAGCCCTACCGTGGCATGCCTCCCACCGTTTCCGTGCAATAGGCGTACCTAGGAGTCGTTCGTGTCAAGCAACAACACCAGCACCCAACCGGACCGCGTCGACGTTCGCGGGCCCAGGTTCGCCGCCTGGGTCACGACCGCGGTCCTGGTCGTCACGCTGATCGTCTCGGCGGTCAGCCCGGTGGCCGCCGCGGTCATTCTGGGCCTGCAGGCGGTGGTCTTTGCCGTCGGCGCCCAGGGTGGGCCGCGCCGTCATCCCTATGGACGGGTGTTCGCCACCGTCGTGGCGCCCCGGCTGGGACCGGTCACCGAACGCGAACCAGTGGCACCGCTGAAGTTCGCCCAGCTGGTTGGCTTGATCTTCGCAGTCGGCGGCGTTGCCGGATTTGCCGGCGGCGCGCCACTTCTGGGCGTCATCGCCACCGCGGCCGCTTTGGTGGCCGCCTTCCTGAACGCGGCCTTCGGCATCTGCCTGGGCTGCCAGCTCTACCCGCTCGTTGCGCGCTTCCGGCCGACCGACCGTCCCGCGCAGCCCGTTTGACCACCTCGCTAGAAGAAACCGAAAGGATCCCCACCATGGCACGCTCCGACGTCCTGGTCTCCGCTGACTGGGCCGAGAGCAATCTCGCCGCCGCGAACGTGGTCTTCGTCGAGGTCGACGAAGACACCAGCGCCTACGACGGCGGCCACATCGCGGG
>DASZLQ010000108.1:0-9900 GCA_035552295.1 Mycobacterium sp.
CAGTTGACCGGCTTGCTGAACAGCCTGGCCGACCCCAACGTTTCGTTCTCCAGCAAGAGCAACCTTGTTCAAGGTGGCATCAGTGGGATCGAAGCGCATGTCGCCGACAAAAAGCTGCAGAAAGCGGCCAAGAATGGCGACCTGCCTTTGGCGTTCGACGTGACCAACATCCAACCGGCCGCGCCCGGTTCGGTCACTGCCGACGTTTCGGTCTCGGGTCCCAAGCTGACGTCGCCGGTCACCCAGAACGTCACGTTCGTCAACCAGGGCGGCTGGGTACTGTCGCGCGCCTCAGCGATGGACTTGCTGCAGGCCGCCGGTCAGTGATCGGCGGCCACTGCGCTCAGGTCGATCTTGGCGATGCGCTGGGGGTCGGCTAGCACGTCGATGGCCGCGACGTGTCCGTCGCGCACCACGAATCCCATGATCGCCGTTGCGCGCCCGCCGACGAAGATGACCGCGCCGGCGGCGCCATTGACGGTAGCGGCACGCGCCTCACGCTCGGGTCCCGCGTAACTGCGGGCCAGCTTGGCCACCGAGGCCGCACCGTCGGCCCGGAACCCGGCCGCCCCGGCGCCGAAGTCACCGCGCAACACCACGTCGGGATGCAGCACCGACACCAACCGGTCGAAGTCGCCGCTGCGTCCCGCCGCGAAGAAGGCGTCGACCGCCTCGCGTTGCGCGGCGATGTCGCCGTCGGGGGCGGGGTCCGCCTGCTCAATGCGCCGACGAGCCCGGCTGGCCAACTTCCGGGTCGCCTCCGGCGTCCGGTCGACGATGGGTGCGATCTGGTCGAACGGGACGGTGAAGACGTCGTGCAGCACGAACGCCAGCCGCTCCGCCGGCGGCAGCGTATCCAGCACCACGAACAATGCCAGGCCCACCGCATCGGCGAGCATCGCGCGGTGTTCGGGGTCGAACTCCCCGACGGGATCCACGATCGGATCCGGCAGCTGGGCGACCGGTTCCTCCCGGTGGCGGCCATGGCGGTCGCGCAATATGTTCAGGCAGATGCGGGCCACCACGGTGGTCAGCCAGGCATCGAGGTTGGCGATGCCGTCCCCTGAGGCCTCAGCGCTGCCGCTGAGCCGCAGCCACGCTTCCTGCACGGCGTCCTGAGCATCGTCAATCGAGCCCAGCATGCGGTAAGCGACCGCGCCCAGCTGTGGTCGGGCCGCCTCGAAACGCGCCACCAACGACGCATCGACGGTCACGTACGACCGGCCCCCGGGTGTGACTCGGGCAGGGCACATACCCGGTCGCCGGAAAAGCCCGACGACCCGATGTCGAGCGCGACGTTGAACCGGGCACGCAGGTTGCCCAGCGTGATGACATGGGTGAGTCCCACGAGTTGGGGCGTGTCGAATTGGGCGCGCAGCGCATCGAAAAGCCGGTCGCTGACCTCGACCGGGGTGCGGCTGATGGCGGTCGCATACTCCAAAATCAGCTTGTCGACGTCGGAGAAGCACGAGGCGTTTTGGTAATCGGCCATCGCCAGCAGTTCCTCGTCGGTGATTCCCCATTGGCGGGCGATCTGTGAACCGAGGTCGATGCAGTACTCGCAACGCACCGTCGTGGCCGACTTCAGCTCGGCCAGCGCGCGCTCGCGAGGACTGAGGATATCGAGTTTGGACTCCGCCTGTTCCAGCTTGCCGTAGGCATTGAGCAGCCGGGGGATATGCGCATACATCCGCAGCGGTTCCAGCATCCCGGCCGTTTCCAGCCCGGTCATCTGCGCCAGCTTGCGTTTGGTGAAGAAGAAGGCGATCTTGGCGCCCAGGCCGGCGTCGCGGTCGGACACTCCCTTAAGACGAGGCATGGCGGTCCTCCTGAAGAGTCGCGGTGCGGACCTTTAATGGTCCTCACTACGTCGACACCTGGCGACCGCGGAATGTGACCGGCTTGACTGCCGGCATCCAACGGCTAGACCTGCTGGCCCAGCGGCAAATCCATGTCGAACACCCGAGCATGCAGCACGGTGCGATTCCGCAGCGCCGCGCGCACCGCACGATGCAGTCCGTCTTCGAGATACGTGATGCCTTTCCATCGGACCGCATGCGGGAAAAGGTCGCCATAAAAGGTGGAGTCCTCCGAAAGCAGGCGGTCCAATGCGAGCACTGTGGTGGTGGTGACCAATTCGTCGAGCCGGATCTGCTGCGGCGGTATCTGGGACCACTGTTTGTAGGAAAGCCCGTGCTCGGGGTACGGCTTGCCGTCCCGTACGCCCTTGAAAATCATTGGTGGATCTTCCCTGACACGTCGCCCGGGCCCGACGGATGCATGTTGGACAGGCTAGTCGGAAAATTGCCGCCGGCTGCCGCGAGGCCCGCCATTGGCGGCTAGCACCTCTTGAGACCGTAAAATGAACGCGATCAAGGAGGTGGGAGTCGATGGGAAGCGCGGACGAGCGTCGTTTCGAGGTGCTGCGCGCCATCGTCGCCGACTTCGTCTCCACCAAGGAACCGATCGGCTCGAAGTCGCTGGTGGAACATCATAACTTGGGGGTGTCCAGCGCCACGGTCCGCAACGACATGGCGGTGCTGGAGGCCGAGGGATACATCACCCAGCCCCACACCAGCTCCGGGCGGGTGCCGACGGAGAAGGGATACCGCGAGTTCGTCGACCGGCTCGAAGACGTCAAGCCGCTGTCGTCGGCCGAGCGGCGCGCAATCCAAAGCTTCCTGGAGTCCGGTGTCGACCTCGACGACGTGCTGCGCCGTGCGGTGCGGCTGCTGGCTCAGCTGACTCGCCAGGTGGCGGTGGTCCAATACCCGACGCTATCAACCTCGACGGTCCGCCACCTGGAGGTGATCCCCCTGACGCCGGCGCGGCTGTTGATGGTGGTCATCACCGACTCCGGCCGGGTCGATCAGCGCATCGTCGAACTCGGCGATGTCATCGACGATCACCAGCTTTCTCAACTGCGTGAGATGCTCGGCCAGGCGTTGGAGGGCAAAAGGATGTCGGCGGCCTCGGCCGCGGTGGCCGATCTCGCCAGCCATCTCGAAGGCGCCGGAGGCTTGGGTAACGCCGTTGGCCGTTCGGCGACGGTGTTGCTGGAGTCACTGGTGGAACACACCGACGAACGGTTGGTGATGGGCGGCACCGCCAACCTCACCCGCAACGCCGCGGACTTCGGCGGTTCGTTGCGGTCGATCTTGGAGGCCCTCGAGGAGCAGGTGGTGGTGCTGCGGTTGCTGGCGGCGCAGCAGGAAGCCGGCAAGGTGACGGTGCGCATCGGTCACGAGACGGCGGCCGAGCAGATGGTGGGCACGTCGATGGTGTCCACCGCCTACGGCACCACGGATACCGTGTTCGGCGGTATGGGTGTGCTGGGGCCCACCCGCATGGACTATCCGGGAACTATCGCCAGCGTGGCCGCGGTTGCTCTCTATATCGGTGAAGTCCTGGGTGCTCGATGAACGCGCACCCCGACAATTTGTGGACAGCCGCGTAGGCGCGGCATAAGAAAGGTCAGGCGTGGCACGCGACTATTACGGGCAGCTCGGCGTGAGCAGAAACGCCAGCGATGCGGACATCAAGCGCGCGTACCGGAAGCTGGCGCGCGAACTGCATCCCGACGTCAATCCCGATGAGGCGGCGCAGGCGAAATTCAAGGAGATCAGCGTCGCCTACGAAGTGCTGAGCGACCCGGAGAAACGCCGGATCGTGGACTTGGGTGGGGATCCGCTGGAAAACGCCGCCGCATCAGCCGGAGGGTTCGGCGGTTTCGGCGGATTGGGGGATGTCTTCGAGGCTTTCTTCGGCGGCGGCTTCAGCGGCGGTGCGACATCACGCGGTCCGATCGGCCGGGTTCGGCCCGGCTCGGACTCGCTGCTGCGGATGCGGCTGGATCTCGAAGAGTGCGCAACCGGCGTGACCAAGCAGGTCACGGTCGATACCGCGGTGTTGTGCGACCGCTGCCACGGCAAGGGCACCAACGCCGATTCCGCGCCGATTCCCTGCGACACCTGCGGCGGCCGCGGAGAGGTGCAGACGGTGCAGCGCTCGCTGCTGGGCCAGATGGTGACGTCACGGCCGTGTCCGACCTGCCGCGGCGTCGGGGTGGTCATCCCCGACCCATGTCACCTGTGCATGGGCGACGGCCGGGTGCGGGCTCGTCGGGAGATCAGCGTCAAGATCCCCGCCGGTGTCGGCGACGGCATGCGGGTCAGGCTCGCCTCCCAAGGTGAGGTCGGGCCCGGGGGAGGACCCGCCGGTGACTTGTATGTCGAGGTCCACGAGCAGGCCCATGACATCTTCGTTCGCGACGGTGACGACCTGCACTGCACGATTTCGGTGCCGATGGTCGACGCCGCGCTGGGTACCGCGGTCACCGTCGACGCGATCCTCGACGGCATGAGCGAGATCACCATTCCGCCTGGCACGCAACCAGGTTCGGTCATCACGCTGCGTGGGCACGGGATGCCTCACCTGCGCTCGAGCATGCGGGGCAATCTGCACGTCCACATCGAGGTGGTAGTTCCGGCCCGGCTGGACCACCAGGACAGCGAACTGCTGCGCGAGCTGAAGAACCGCCGCAGCCGCGACGTGGCCGAGGTCCGCTCGACGCACAGCGGTGGCGGATTGTTCAGCCGGCTGCGCGAGACCTTCACCGGCCGCTAGTCGCAGTTTTACGGACCGCGCACATGGTGGCGACGCTGTTCTACATCGACGCACTGCCCGATACCGGCGCGCTGGCCGTCGTCGACGGCGACGACGGATTTCACGCGGCCACCGTGCGTCGGATCCGTCCCGGCGAGCAACTGGTTCTCGGCGACGGAGCCGGTGGCCTGGCCCGCTGCCTGGTCGAGCACGCGGGGCGCGACGGGTTAGATGCCCGGGTACTGGAGCGGTGGAGCGTCACGCCAGGGCAGCCTTCGGTGACGGTGGTGCAGGCGGTGCCCAAGTCCGAGCGCTCGGAGTTGGCGATCGAATTGGCCACCGAGGCCGGCGCGGACGCGTTCCTGGCCTGGCAGGCGGCTCGCTGTGTGGCCAACTGGCAAGATGCCCGGGTCGACAAGGGTCTGCGCCGGTGGCGTGCCGTCGCCCGGTCGGCGGCCCGGCAATCCCGTCGGGCCTACATCCCGGCGGTCGACGGCGTGCTGTCGACTGCCGCGTTGACCCAGCGGATCCGCGACGAGGTAGCAGCCGGTGCAAAGGTGCTTGCCCTGCACGAGTCGGCAACCGACCGGCCCGCGGATGTCTTTTCCGATGTCACTGTGGCGCAAGCAAACTCGCTTCTGCTCGTGGTCGGTCCGGAAGGTGGTATCGCGCCTGATGAGATCGCGGCGTTGACGGACGCGGGCGCGGTGGCGGTCCGGCTTGGCCCGCAGGTGCTGCGGACGTCGACCGCGGCCGCGGTGGCGCTGGGCGCGCTGGGCGTGCTCACTTCCCGATGGGATGGTGCGTCGAGCCTGTGATTCGGCGGACCGCGTTGCCCAGGCCCGCAACGTGCTGGACGGCGCTGCTGACCATTGGGTCAGGCATCCACCCGGCGGTAAGATAGAAAATCTAGAAATACGCCCGTAAAGGGCGAGAACCGCAGAAGGCAGGCATCGGAAACCACGTGACGCCACGCGAGACCAGCGCCGCTGACGCATCATCGGCCCCTGCTCAGGTTCGCAGCAGCATCGATGTTCCGCCCGACCTCGTCGTGGGCCTGCTCGGTTCGGCGGACGAGAACCTGCGCGCGTTGGAACGCATGCTCGACGCCGATCTGCATGTGCGAGGCAACACCGTCACCCTCTCGGGTGAGCCGGCCGACGTGGCGCTGGCCGAGCGGGTGATCTCCGAGCTGGTCGCGATCGTGGGAAGTGGCCAGCCGTTGACACCAGAGGTGGTGCGGCACAGCATCGCCATGCTGGTCGGCACCGGTAACGAGTCACCGGCCGAAGTGCTCACGCTGGACATCTTGTCGCGCCGCGGTAAAACGATCCGGCCCAAGACGCTCAACCAGAAGCGCTACGTCGACGCTATCGACGCCAACACCATCGTTTTCGGCGTCGGCCCGGCCGGCACCGGAAAGACCTACCTAGCCATGGCCAAGGCGGTCCACGCTCTGCAAACCAAGCAGGTAACCCGCATCATCTTGACCCGGCCGGCGGTGGAAGCCGGTGAGCGCCTTGGCTTTCTGCCCGGCACGCTGAGCGAAAAGATCGACCCGTATCTGCGGCCGCTGTATGACGCCCTGTACGACATGATGGACCCCGAGCTGATTCCAAAGCTGATGTCCGCCGGGGTGATTGAGGTGGCGCCACTGGGGTACATGCGGGGCCGGGCGCAGCCGGTGTTCACCAAGGTGTTGACCCCCAACGGTTTCCGACCGATCGGCGAACTACGGGTCGGTGATTTCGTGATCGGCTCGGACGGACGTCCCACCGAAGTGCGCGGAGTTTATCCCCAGGGCTTCAAGGAGATCTATCGGATCTACACGCAAGACGGTTGCTCGACGCTCGCGTCCGGCGACCACCTCTGGTCGGTATACACCCGCAAGGACCGCGGTTCTGGGAAGCCGCCGCGTGTGCTGCAGACCAAGGAGATGATCGGCAACCTTCGCGCTGCGCATTACCACCGCTACGAGTTGCCGCTGTTGAGTGCACCAGTGAATTTCGAATCACGGCCGGTGCCTCTCGACCCCTATGCTCTCGGACTGCTCCTCGGCGATGGGTGTATCACCTGTGCGACCACGCCTAGTTTCGCAACAACCGATCCCGAGCTGGCTGAATCTCTCGGACGTCTCATTCCTGGGATCGAAGTTCGACGCAAGTCCGCCGTGGATTACGTGCTGAACCGGATCACTTATCCCGGTGAGATCATCACCATTGCAAATCCAATCACCAGTGCTCTCCGTCAGCTGGGACTGGCGGGTATGCGGTCGGCTACGAAGTTCATCCCTGAGGACTACCTCTTTAATTCGCCCAGTGCGCGGTTGGCGCTACTGCAGGGCCTCTTCGACTCCGATGGCGGTCCGGTCACTCAACAGGGGCGGACGTGCCGGATCCAGTTCACGACGGTCTCTGCTCGCTTGCGTGATGATGTGGTATTCCTGGTGCAGTCGCTGGGCGGCGTCGTCTATTGGCGTACCAGGCCTGCTCAGGGGCGCAAGCCGGGACTTGCGCGGGGTAGGGATGTGCACCACCGATCTGACGCGTATGTTCTCGACCTCCGGCTGCCGGAGGGCATTATGCCGTTTCGGCTAGCCCATAAGGCTGCAAAGTATGGCGCGACGGGCGGCGGCCGGCCAATGCGCTTCATCGATCGAATCGAACCTGCGGATACCGACGAGGCGGTGTGCATCCAGGTTGCGGCCGCGGAT
Organism: Mycobacterium sp.; assembly: GCA_035552295.1. GTDB lineage: Bacteria > Actinomycetota > Actinomycetes > Mycobacteriales > Mycobacteriaceae > Mycobacterium. The sequence goes on from DASZLQ010000108.1 coordinate 7,319, forward strand.
TCGCTGTATGTCACTGAAGATTTCCTGCTCACGCACAACACGTTGAATGACGCGTTCATCGTCCTCGACGAGGCACAGAACACCACGGCCGAGCAGATGAAGATGTTCCTCACCCGACTGGGTTTCGGATCAAAGGTCGTTGTTACCGGAGATATGACACAAACCGACCTTCCCGGTGGCGCCAGATCCGGTCTGCGGTCAGCGGTCGACATCCTCGAGAGTGTCGATGACATCTACATCGCAGAGTTGACCAGCGTGGATGTGGTACGCCACCGGCTGGTCTCGGAGATCGTCGACGCCTACGCCAGGTACGAGGAGCCCGGCTCGGGGATGAATCGGGCGGCTCGGCGGGCGGCGGGTGCCCGCACTCGTCGATGATGGTCCCATGAGCATCGAGGTATCCAACGAGTCGGGCATCGACGTCTCCGAAGCTGAATTGGTCAGCGTCGCGCGATATGTCATTGCCAAGATGGACGTCAACCCGAGTGCCGAGCTGTCGATGGTGTTACTAGACACCGCAGCGATGGCCGACCTGCACATGCGCTGGATGGACCTGCCAGGTCCGACCGATGTGATGAGCTTCCCGATGGACGAGCTCGAGCCGGGTGGCCGTCCCGACGCCCCCGAGCCGGGGCCGTCGACGCTGGGCGACATCGTGCTGTGCCCGGAATTCGCCGCTGAGCAGGCGGCTGCGGCTGGCCACAGCCTTGGACATGAGTTGGCGCTGCTGACAATCCACGGCGTACTTCATCTGCTGGGTTACGACCACGCCGAACACGACGAAGGAAAAGAGATGTTCGCCTTGCAGGATCGGCTGCTCGAAGAGTGGGTCTCCGAACAGGTTGAGGCTTATCAGCATGACCGTCAGGGGGAACGGGACCGCCGGCTGTTAGATAAGTCGAGGTATTTCGACAATTGAGCCGACATACGCTGTGCTCTGACCTGCGAAAACAAGGTCATCTGGCTGCGGTGTGCTGCTAAATATCTTTGACTCAGCTAACTCCTGTAAAACCAGCGTCGTTGCCGACGATCACGTCTAGGGTTACGCGACGTCGAGACCATCACCGGAAAAAGGGGCACTGGAATGACCGACAAGGGATCACTAGCCATAGACCTGGTGTGCCCCGAGGGGCACGTCGCCGGCCAACTGATCCGGAACACTGAGGACCAGGCCATCGGGATCCAGGTGCCAGACCGGGCGCGCGAGGAATGGCCGCGGGGTGGTGACAAGATGTACACACTCTTGACTTGCCCCGGCTGCAATCGCCGGGTGTATGGAGCAACGGACGCGATCCAGGAGAGCGCCACTTGGCTGTCTGAGATTGAGTCCCAGGGGCAGGACAGATACTCGCTGCGCTACCTGGAGGACGGCCTAACGTAGCCTCGCGCAGGGCCGTATGTGGTTCGGTCAGTCGCCCTCTGCGGCTCAAGAGCGGGGTGGGCCGCTGGCCGTCGATAGAGCTAGCCGATACTGTCCGCCAGCACGGTGCGGTCGGTGAAGTAGATAGCTCAGCAAGACGAGCCCCAGCATGGCGAGGCCTTCTCCTCCTTGCTGGTTGTGTCGATTAGGTTCGACGCCGCCGTAGGGTCGATCCGGTACATCATCGCGCCGGTGGGATCCGCCAACACGATGATTTCGAAGAACTTTTGGGTGCCCTTGCGGGTGTGCACCGTTGCCAGCCCGTCGTATTTGTTGAGGTCGGTGTTGATCAGCGTCAAAGTCGTGGGCCACGTCTGCGCGTTCCGTGCTTTGCTGCCATAGTTGCTCAAAGCCCTTATGTTGCAATGCATTTCATGGTTCGAAAACCGTTGCGACAGTGCCATTTTTGCAGGTCAGGGCCATTTTCTGCCTGAGCCTCTGGCTCGTCCGGATGGTCGGTCACAGGGATTGCAATACCCTGTCTGACCCCCACGCTGACCTCCACGCGGCAAGATGCAGGGGTGTGGTCGGACTGGTGGAGCGTCGCGCTCGGTGCGGTGGCTGGCATACTGCTGCTCTGGCTTGCGCTTGTCGCCGCGTTGTGGCTGACCAAACCCGACGAAGCTGGCATCCGCGAAACGATGCGGCTACTGCCGGACGTTCTGCGACTACTCAAAAGACTCATCACGGACAAAACGGTGCCCAAAGCAGTCCGAATTTGGGTGGTGATTCTTCTCGTCTATCTCGTGTCGCCAATCGACATCATCCCGGATTTCATCCCCGTGATCGGCTTCGCCGACGACGCAATCATCACTGCGGTCGTTCTGCGCTACATCGTCCGCAAAGCCGGAACCGACTCCCTCGAAAAACACTGGCCAGGAACACCAGACGGCCTCGCGGCGGTGCGGAAACTCTGCCGTATACCGATCACTTTCTAACTTCACCGGCCACCCCCGGACAGGCGCGACAAAGCTCGCAGGCGCCACCAACGCCGCCTTGACTAGTCGGAATGCACACTGACCGCGAGTCTGGGACACTCGACGGGTCATGAAACTTTTATCGGCAGTGGCAAGCGCCGTTGTCATGATCGGCATCGCAGCGCCGGCATACGCCGATGACGGCGACGGCGGGGACATCAGCAACGACAGATCTTTCCTCGCGG
>DASZLQ010000109.1:0-27067 GCA_035552295.1 Mycobacterium sp.
TCGTCGATGAATTGTGCTGTGTCCGTTGGCTTGTCGCCGAGGTCACCGGAGGCCAGCCCGGTGGTCGCCTTGCGCTGGGCCACCGAGCCCGACAGCGCGCGTGCGAACACGGCCTCGGCGATGCCGGTGACCGGCACTCCCAAATCCAACGCCGACTTCACCGTCCAGCGGCCGGTGCCCTTCTGCTCGGCCTCGTCGAGGATGACATCGACGAGCGGCTTGTCGGTCTTGGCGTCGGTCTGGCGCAACACCTGCGCGGTGATTTCGATGAGAAAGCTGTCCAGATCGCCTTTGTTCCATTCGGCGAAGACGTCCGCGATCTCGGGTGCGGTCTTGCCGAGGCCGTCGCGCAGCAGCTGGTAGGCCTCACCGATCAGCTGCATGTCGGAGTACTCGATGCCGTTGTGCACCATCTTGACGAAGTGCCCGGCGCCGTCGGGGCCGATGTGGGTGCAGCAGGGCACGCCGTCGACGTGTGCGGAGATCTCCTCGAGCAGGGGGCCCAGCGATTTGTAGGACTCGGCCGGCCCGCCCGGCATGATCGACGGCCCGTTGAGCGCGCCCTCTTCGCCGCCGGAAATGCCGGCTCCGACGAAGTGCAGCCCGCGTTCGCGCATCGCCTTCTCCCGGCGGATGGTATCGGTGTAGAGGGCGTTGCCGCCGTCGATGATGATGTCGCCTTCTTCCATGGCGTCGGCGAGCTGGTTGATGACCGCGTCGGTGGGGTCGCCGGCCTTGACCATGATCAGCACCCGCCGCGGCTTCTCCAGCGCGTCCAGGAATTCCTCAATGGTCTCCGATCGCACGAACTTGCCTTCGCCACCATGCTCTTTGAGCAGTGCGTCGGTCTTGGCGACCGACCGATTGTGCAACGCCACTGTGTAGCCGTGACGAGCGAAATTCCGGGCGATGTTCGAACCCATGACGGCCAGCCCGGTGACGCCGATTTGCGCGGTGCCGGTCTTCGAATCCGACGAACTCATGTCTTGCCTTTCGGTCGGGCCTCTTAGGGTGGGGAACTTCTACCTAAAGCGTTTCAAAGCGATTCCGACCACACTGTGGCACAGCGGACTAGCGGTCCGCCAATGTGATTCGCCCTGCGTTGCGCTAGAGGCTGAACAAGCGCTCGAGCTCGGTGAGCCACGGTACGGCCAGCGCGACGGTGGGCGCCACAAACACGGCCGCCGCGGCCAGGTACGCGGCCGCCGACAGCATCAGGCTGTTGCCCCGCCCGGACAGTCGGCGGACTCGCAGCACTGTGCAGGGACCGCCCGCGGCCAGCGCGCCCGACGGCGCCCGCCCGGATGCGCAGGCGACCAGCGCCCGGGCCAGGGGAGTGCGACCGGTAGCGCGCACCGCGGCGTCGTCGGCCAGCAGCTCGACGAGCAGTTGCACCGCACGCAGCGCGTTGGCGCTACGGACCAGCCGCGGGAAGGCGGCGTGCACCGCGGTGAACGCTTCCAGAACCAGGTCATGGCGGGCGCGCAGATGGGCCCGCTCGTGGGTGAGGATGGCCGCGACTTCGGCGTCGGCCAGCGTGTTCAGCGTTCCTTCGCTGACCACCACCCGGCTGCGCACGCCCGGTAGGCAGTAGGCGAGCGGCTGTGGCACCTCCAAGACGCGAAGGTCGCGCGTCCGGGCGCACGGCCGAGCCAGCGCCGCATCGTGTCCAACCCCGACCAGGTCGACCACCATGCGGTGGTGGGCCCGGCGTCGCCGATTGGCGATGGCCACCCGCGCCACGGCAATCATCAGCCGGGCACCGACCAGCACGGTCAGCGCGAAGACCGCGACGTACGCCGCCCACAGCGGCCACCCGAGCCGGCCGGCGGCGCCGATGATGCTGGCCGTGGGCCGCCCGTCGGGGCCGGGCATGAGCACCCGTGTGGCGATCGCAATGCCGGCGCTGAATGCCGAGAGGACCGCGGCCAACGCAATCGCCTGCCACAACACCATCGCGGCGCGAGGGGCGCGCAACGGCCACGTCGCTCGTGCTAGCAGGGCCGGTGCGGGACCGACCAGCAGCAAGGCGAGGAGGGTGAAGGCCAGCGCGGACACGCTGCTAGTCTCCCTCAGTCCTCCGCAGTAGCGCCAGCCGGTGGCGTATTGCGTTGGTTTGCTTCCAATTCGGCGAGCGCCCGGCGAAGTGCGTCTGCCTCGTCGGCGCCGACGCGCTCGACGAAGTGCACCAGCGCGGCCTGTCTGCCGCCGGAGTCCTCAGCCTGGGAAAGTGCATCGACCATCAGCCCCGCGACCAACTCGTCGCGGCCGTGCACTGGCGCATACCGGTGAGCCCGGTCGTCACGGATCTGCGAGACCAGATTCTTCTTGGCCAGCCGCTGCAGCACGGTCATGATCGTCGTGTAAGCAAGCTCGCGTCGCGCCGACAGCGCTTCGTGGACCTGGCGAACGGTTTGGGGTTCCGGCGTGGACCACAAATGATCCATTACGGCGCGTTCCAGATCCCCGAGCCGTGTCAGTTTGGCCATAGTTTGCTCATCTCCATCAGGGTTGCAACAAGCGTACTCCTTGCTTACTACCGACTGTCGTACCGAAACCTGGCCAATACCTCTGACCAAACTCCGGGCGCGCGAGGGCCAGCCGGCGCGGGTTACACCCTACGCACCAAACGCTTGCAAGATTAGGGCAGCCTTGCCTATGCTGATTTCGGTCGAGCGACAACGGACCGCGGCAGAGTCCTGAGGGCTGCAGTGACCCCCGGTCTACTCGATCGGCGAGCCCCGTGCCTGTGCGCACGGGGCTCGCCCGTTTTTCTAGAGCTGCGATTACGGCCTGGCGCCGGCCGATTTGCCAATGGTGTAGACACAGGAACGTGCCATCGCCGCCGGAAGCGACCCTCCCGCCGAATTTCACCGCCCCGTTCGACAGCGAGTTAGGGCTGCAATTCACCGAACTCAGCCCCGACGGAGCCCGGGCGCAGCTCGAGGTCACGCCCAAACTGCTGCAGCCGATGGGCCTGGTGCACGGTGGTGTGTACTGCTCGATGGTCGAGAGCATGGCCAGCGTGGCCGCCCACACCTGGCTCGCCACCCGCGGCGGCGGGAATGTCGTCGGCGTCAACAACAACACGGATTTCTTGCGGTCCATCACCTCCGGGATGGTGTACGGCACCGCAGAACCGATCCACCGCGGCCGGCGTCAACAGCTGTGGTTGGTCACCATTACCGACGCAGGCGACCGGGTGGTCGCCCGGGGTCATGTGCGGCTGCAAAATCTCGAGGCGCAGCCCAGTGACGGCTGACAACAAGCCCGAAACACGTTATCGGCCAATATATTTCGCAACCGCCTAGCAGGACGGTTAGCTGGCCACTCGGGTGGCTTCGGCTGAGCCGCGGGCCTCTGCGGCCAGTTCTGCGAGCTGTTCAAGCCGGGTTCGTGCGAACGCCTGCTGGTCGGTGATGGTCAGCTGGCCGCGCCGAGTGCTCAGGAAGGTCACCGTCCACGACAGCAGCGTGGTGATCTTGGTCTTGAACCCGATCAGGTACACCAGGTGCAGCACCAGCCAGATCAGCCAGGCGATGAAGCCGCTGAACTCCAGCGGGCCGATCTTGGCCACCGCGGAGAACCGCGACACGGTGGCCATGGAGCCCTTGTCGAAGTACTGGAACGGCTCACGCTCTGCCGGGTCGGCTCCGGCGAGCTCGGCCTTGATCGTGTTGGCGACGTACTTGGCGCCCTGGATGGCACCCTGGGCCACCCCCGGCACGCCTTCGACGGCGGCCATATCGCCGACGACGAACACGTTCGGATATCCGGGGACACTCAGGTCGGGCAGCACTTTCACCCGTCCGGCGCGGTCCAGTTCGACCGGCGACTGCTCGGCCAAGTCTCTGCCCAGCCGGCTGGCCTGTACCCCCGCGGACCAGACCTTGCATGCCGACTCGATGCGCCGGACGGTGCCGTCGGAGTGCTTGACGGTGATGCCATTGCGGTCCACGTCGGTGACCATGGCACCCAGCTGAATCTCGACGCCCATCTTCTCCAACCGTGCGGCCGCGCGCTCACCCAGCTTTTCGCCCATCGGCGGCAATACCGCGGGGGCGGCGTCGAGCAGGATCACCCGCGCCTTGGTCGAGTCGATGTGTCGGAACGCACCCTTCAGGGTGTAGTCCGCCAATTCGGCTATCTGCCCGGCCATTTCGACGCCGGTTGGGCCGGCTCCGACGACGGTGAACGTCAGTAGCTTCTTGCGGCGCTCGGGATCGTTTGACCGCTCGGCCTGCTCGAAGGCGCTCAAGATCCGGCCGCGCAGCTCCAGCGCGTCGTCGATCGATTTCATACCGGGCGCGAACTCGGCGAAGTGGTCGTTGCCGAAGTAGGACTGGCCGGCCCCGGCGGCGACGATCACGCTGTCGTAAGGAGTTTCGTAGGTGTGGCCCAGCAACTCCGACACGACGCATTGGTTGGCCAGGTCGATGTGATTGACGTTGCCGAGCAGCACCTGGACGTTGCGCTGGTCGCGCAACACGACCCGGGTCGGTGGGGCGATTTCTCCCTCGGAGATGATTCCGGTGGCCACCTGGTACAGCAACGGTTGAAACAGGTGATGGGTGGTGCGGGCGATCAACTTGATGTCGACATCGGCCCGCTTTAACTTCTTTGCCGCATTGAGTCCGCCGAATCCTGATCCGATGATGACGACTCGATGCCGACGCTTCGGTTCAGCTGTACTTTCTGGCTGGGGGCTCATGTATCCGTTGCTCCTGCCGGGGCTCCTTGACGCGCGAATTCAGTTAGCTATCACGGTAGTCAAGCCGCCACCCGGAAACCCAGGTCGTAAGCCTGTGTAATGAACCACACCGGCGTATTACCCCTGGTCGCCGAACGTGATTCGCGTCATGCAGGAGGCTCGTAGCGGTCCCGGTTACAGACCAAACAGGGGCCGCAGCGCCTCGCCGGCCACGGTGATGACGCCGGGTGTGTAGAAGGGCATGTTGATGATCACTCCGTCGATCCCGGCGTCCAAGACTTTGGTCTTGATCTGGTCGGCGACCGACTGAGCGCTACCGACCACCATGCGCTGGGTCATCTCGGCGGGGATCTGGTCGGCCTTGAAGTTCTCGTCGACGACCGCCGTGGTTAGCGTGCTGGTTTCCAGCGTGGCCGGATCGCGGCCGATCTCCTCGCATCGCTGCCGCACAATCTTCACCTTGCCCGGCAACTCGTCGAACCCGGCAATCACGTTGAGGTGGTCGAAGTGTCGTGCCGCGAGGGGGATGGTCTTCTTCTCACCGCTGCCGCCGATCATCAACGGAATGTGGTCGCGGTAGCGCGGATTGGCCATCGCCTCGCTGGCCCGGTACCAGTTACCCGAGAAGGTCGGCCGTTCACCCTTGATCATCGGCAGGATGATCTGCAGCGCCTCGTCCAGGCGGTTGAACCTTTCGGTGAAGGTGCCGAATTCGAAGCCCAGCTGATCGTGCTCGAGCTCGAACCAGCCGGTGCCGATGCCGAGAATCGCCCGGCCGGCGCTCACCACGTCCAACGTGGTGATGATTTTGGCCAGCAGCGTTGGGTTGCGGTAGCTATTGCCGGTCACCAAGGTGCCCAGCTGCACCCGTTCGGTCGCGGTGGCCAGCGCGCCCAGCGCCGTGTAGGCCTCCAGCATGGGCTGGTCAGGATCGCCCAACATGGGCAGTTGGTAGAAGTGGTCCATAACGAAAACCGAATCGAATCCAGCCGATTCGGCCTCACGGGCCTGAGCGAGGACCGTTGGGAAGAGCTTCTCCACACCGGTGCCGTAAGAGAAATTGGGAATCTGCAGACCAAGTCGAATAGCCACGCTAGTTACCGTAGCGACCGGCCCGGCGTCCGAACCAGAGTGCGGAAAGGATTTTGATTCAGCCTCAGGCGAAACTAGCCAGCGCGCCGTGGCTGACGTGCAGCGTCTGGCCGGTGATGTGCCGAGCCGCCGAGGTGGTGAGGAACAGCGCCAAGCGCGCGACCTCCGTTGCGACCGACGGCGGCGTGCGCGAAAGGCCGTCGTAACCGGCATGGACGCTGCGCCCGCTTGCCACCACGTTGACCGTGATCCCGCGAGTGCCGAAAATCCCTGCCTGGCCGGCAACCCAATTCGAAAGGGTTGCTTTGATCGCGGCATCGACGCTACCGGCAGGCGGGTTTTCCGCCACCACGCTGATGATGGAGCCACCGGAGCGTAAGTGGTCACCCACGGCCTGCACTGTCAGCACCGCCGAAAGCACTGTCGCGTCAAGGCCATTGCGCCATGCCGCGGCCGTGTCGGAGATCGAATAGGTGCGCGGGTCGCCGGCGTCCCAGCCCGGAGCTGGCACATTGACGATGGTGTCGAGGTGATGGGGGAACAGCCCACGGGCCTCCTCGAGGCTGACCGGGTCGGTGGTGTCGCAGACAATCGCGTCCACGTCCAGCTCTTTGGCGGCGATCTCGAGATCACTGCGCCGTGCGCCCACGAGGGTCACCTTGTGACCATCATCGCGGAAGCCCTCGGCCACTGTGCGACCCAGGTCCGTGTCTCCGCCGGTGACCAGCACTTCCACTGCCATGACCTCCTCGTGTTCAACGTTGAACCCAGACGCTGCGGCCTCGATCTCGGTCGATGTTACTGGACAGTAGCTATTCGGCGAAATTCCGGACGGTGCGGCGCGCGGATCATTTGCGTAACTATTCAGCCGTCACGCTTTTGCGACGATTTAGCCCCCAGGCGGACCGCATCCTCGGCGGGTTAGGGTTCACCCATGCGCCGGATCGGGGTCCTGGGCTTTCTGCTATCCGCCATCCTGTTGGTGGGCCTCGTGGCCTGCAGCTCGAAATCACCTTCGTCGTCACCGTCTGCGCCGTCGCAGGCCTCCGGATCGATCGTGGTGTTCGCGGCGGCCTCGCTGAAATCCGCGTTCACCCAGATCAGCGGGCAGTTCAAAACCGATAACCCCGGCAGCGGTGTCGAGTTCGAGTTCGGCGGTTCCTCCGAGCTGGCGACTCAGTTGACTCAAGGCGCGACCGCCGACGTCTTCGCATCGGCGGACACCGCACAGATGGACACGGTCACCAAGGCCGGGCTGCTGGCGGGTAACCCAACGAATTTCGCCTCGAACACGTTGGTCATCGTCACCGCGCCGGGCAACCCGAAAAGGATCGGATCGTTCGCCGACCTCGCCAAGCCCGGGCTCAGCGTGGTGATCTGTCAGAAGCCGGTGCCCTGTGGATCGGCGACGCAACGCGTCGCAGACAGCATCGGGGTGCGCCTCAACCCGGTCAGTGAGGAACTCAGCGTGACCGACGTCCTCAACAAGGTCACCAGCGGACAGGCCGACGCAGGGCTGGTCTACCTCACCGATGCGCACAGCGCCGGAAGCAAGGTGACGACCGTTAACTTTCCCGAGGCCGCCGGCGCGGTCAACGTGTATCCCATCGGGGTGCTGAAGAAGGCACCAAAACCGACCCTGGCGCAGAAGTTCGTGGCGCTGGTGACGTCTGATGCGGGTCAGAAGATCCTGGCCCAGTCGGGCTTCGCGAAGCCCTGACCACCAGCCGTGCACCGGCCTACGGAGCTGCCCCGCTGGGTGTACATCCCCGCCGCCGCGGGGATCGTCTTCGTGGCACTGCCGCTGTTGTCGATCGCGATCGAGGTTGACTGGCCGAACTTCTGGTCGCTGATCACCAGCTCTTCGTCCAAGACGGCGCTGCTGCTCAGTCTGAAGACCGCCTCCGCCAGCACCGTGCTGTGCGTGCTGCTGGGAGTACCGATGGCGCTGGTGCTGGCCCGCAGCACGGGGCGGCTAGCGCGGTTCCTGCGTCCGGTGATCCTGGTGCCGCTGGTCTTGCCGCCGGTGGTTGGGGGCATTGCGTTGCTCTACGCGTTCGGCAGGCTCGGGTTGGTCGGACAGTATTTAGAGGCCGCCGGTGTCAGCATCGCGTTCAGTACCACCGCCGTGGTGTTGGCACAGACCTTCGTCTCGCTGCCGTTTCTGGTGATCTCCCTCGAGGGTGCTGCCCGTACGGCGGGGGCCGACTACGAGGTGGTGGCCGCAACGCTGGGTGCGCGGCCCAGCACCGTCTGGTGGCGGGTCACCCTGCCGCTGCTGCTGCCGGGCATGGTGTCGGGAGCGGTGCTGGCGTTCGCCCGCTCGCTCGGCGAGTTCGGCGCGACACTGACCTTCGCTGGTTCGCGGCAAGGGGTGACTCGCACACTGCCGCTTGAGATTTACCTGCAGCGCGTGACCGACGCGAACGCGGCGCTGGCGTTGTCGATCCTGCTTGTGGCGGTGGCGGCGCTGGTGGTGCTCGGTCTGGGTGCGCGCAGGCTGACCGGGACCGATGCGAGGTAGCCGGCGATGACCGAGTTGCAGCTTCGCGCGCTGGTGGCCGACCGCCAGCTGGATGTGGAGTTTTCGGTGTCTGCGGGCGAGGTGCTCGCGGTGCTGGGCCCGAACGGCGCGGGCAAATCGACCGCCCTTCATGTCATCGCCGGGCTGGTGCGCCCCGACGAGGGCCTGGTGCGGTTGGGGGATCGGGTGTTGACCGACACAGCGGCCGGCGTGATCGTGGCGACGCACGATCGCCGGGTCGGGCTGCTTCTTCAGGACCCGTTGCTGTTCCCGCATATGACCGTCGCCGCCAACGTGGCCTTCGGACCACACAGTCGTCAGAAGATTTTTGGCATGTCCCGCTCCGCTCGCGCTGAACAGCGGGCGACGGCGCTGCGCTGGCTGCGCGAGGTGGACGCCGAGCGGTTCGCCGACCGAAAATCGCGGCAGCTGTCCGGGGGTCAAGCCCAGCGGGTGGCAATCGCGCGGGCGTTGGCCGCCGAGCCGGATGTGCTGCTGCTGGATGAGCCGCTGACCGGGCTCGACGTCGCCGCGGCCGCGGCCATTCGCGCAGTGCTGCGCAACGTGGTCACCCGCAGCGGCTGCGCGGTAATCCTGATAACGCATGACCTGCTGGACGTGTTCACCCTGGCCGACCGGGTGCTGGTGCTCGAATCCGGGAAGATCGCCGAGATCGGCCCGGTGGCCGACGTGCTCGCCGCCCCGCGCAGTCATTTCGGGGCCCGCATCGCGGGCATCAATCTGGTCAACGGGACGATCGGAGCCGATGGCTCGCTGCACGCCCGCTCCGGCGACCACTGGCACGGGATTCCGGCGCACGAGCTCGGCGGCGGGCAGGATGCCATCGCGGTGTTCCCGCCGACTGCGGTCGCGGTGTATCGAACCCCGCCGCACGGCAGCCCGCGCAATTGCATCGAGCTCACCATTGCGGAGCTGGGTGTCCGCGGATCCGCGGTCTTGGTGCGCGGCCAGGAACAGGTCGACGGTGCGCCGGGCCTGGCCGCGGAAATCACCGTCGACGCCGCGTCGGAGCTGCGGTTGACGCCCGGGGACAACGTGTGGTTCTCGGTCAAAGCTCATGAAGTGGCGCTGTATCCGGCAGTGCAGCGCCGCGCTCACTCCTGAGCGTGCTGGCGAACTCCAGCCACGCGAAACTGGTTGCACATTGGCAACATCGGGAAAACCGCATCGCATCTTCAGCAAGGCACCCTTGCGTCACAGCCGTAACACGGTAGGTTCGTCGCCATGGATCAGGTGGACCCGAACTCGCCACGTCGCAAAGCGCTGTGGGCGACGCTGGCGATCGCCACGGTGACCAGTGCCAGCGCCGTCACCATCGCATTGCCGGCGACGTCGCACGCCGATCCCGAGACCCCGACCCCGGTCCCGGCAACCACGACGGCCGCGCCGCCGCCGGCCGCCCCGGCGCCGGGCGATCCCAACGCCGCACCGCCGCCGCCCCTCGACCCGAATGCACCGCCACCGCCGGCCGTCGACCCGAACGCCGGCCGAATCGGCAATCCCGTCGGCGGATTCAGCTTCGTGCTTCCCCCCGGTTGGGTGGAGTCGGACGCGTCCCACCTCGACTACGGCTCGGAGTTACTGAGCAAGACCACCGGCCAGCCGCCGATGCCCAATCAGCCGCCGCCGGTCGCCAACGACACTCGCATCGTGATGGGCCGGCTGGACCAAAAGCTTTATGCCAGTGCCGAACCCAACGACGCCAAGGCTGCGGTCCGGCTTGGCTCGGACATGGGTGAGTTCTTCATGCCTTATCCGGGCACGCGGATCAACCAGGCGACGGCCCCGCTGACCGGCGCCAATGGCATCACCGGAAGCGCGTCGTACTACGAGGTCAAGTTCAGCGACCCAAGCAAGCCCAACGGCCAGATCTGGACGGGCGTCGTCGGCTCGTCCGCGGCCAGCACGCCGCAGCGCTGGTTCGTGGTGTGGCTCGGGACTGCCAATGACCCGGTGGACACGGGCGCGGCCAAGGCGCTGGCCGAATCGATCCAGCCCTGGGCGGCCCCGCCGGCCGCACCCGCGCCGGGAGCGCCGGCCCCCGCGCCTGCCGCCCCTGCGCCGGCCCCGGGCGCACCGGCGCCGGCTGCTCCACCCGCACAAGCGCCCGCGGGAGAGGTCACTCCCACTCCGACGCCGATGCCACAGGAGACGCGATCGGCCTGATCTGCCGATCGGCGCCGATTCTGTCCTCAATTCGTTACGCAAACGGGGTATACCGAAACCACGGCCCGGTAGTTGAACCCGGCTTTGCCAGCGAATGCAAGGAGACCCGGATGAACGTCATGGCAGCGACCGAATTTCTTGCCCGCTCGACAACCCTGACCAGCGTCGGCTGGATCGGCTACATCATCATCGGTGGTATCGCGGGCTGGATCGCCGGCAAGATCGTCAAAGGCGGCGGATCCGGCATCCTGATGAACATCGTGATCGGCGTCATCGGCGCATTGATCGGCGGATTCTTGCTGAGCTTCTTCGTCGACACCGCAGCCGGCGGCTGGTGGTTCACCTTGTTCACCGCGATTCTCGGCTCGGTGATCCTGCTCTGGGTAGTCAGCTTGGTGCGGAGACGCTAACCGGGCGAAGCCGTTGCGGCCGTGGCTGTTAGCGGCATGATGGACTGATGGGCCCAGCGGCAACCACGACGATGCACGCGTGGCGAGTGCGTCGGCCCGGCCCGATGGATACCGGACCGCTCGAGCAAGTCACCACCGAAGTGCCGCGTCCTGAGCCATCCGAGTTACTGGTGGCCGTGCGCGCATGCGGCGTGTGCCGAACCGACCTGCACGTCACCGAGGGTGATCTTCCGGTGCACCGCGAACGAGTGACTCCCGGCCACGAGGTGGTGGGGGAGGTCGTCGAAATGGGCGGACAGGCCGGTGACGGCTTCGCCGTGGGCGACCGGGTAGGAATCGCCTGGCTGCGCCACACCTGCGGTGTCTGCAAGTACTGCCGTCGAGGCAATGAGAACCTATGTCCAAAGTCCCGCTACACCGGCTGGGACGCCGACGGTGGATACGCCGAATTCGCCACGGTGCCTGCGGCTTTCGCGCACCACCTGCCGAGCGGTTACAGCGACAGCGAGCTTGCCCCGTTGTTGTGCGCCGGCATCATCGGATATCGCTCGCTGTTGCGCGCCGAGCTAGCGCCGGGTGGCCGGCTGGGTATCTACGGCTTCGGCGGCAGCGCCCACATCACCGCGCAAGTCGCGCTGGCGCAAGGGGCCGAGGTGCACGTAATGACCCGCGGCGTCGAGGCGCAGCAGCTCGCGATGAAGCTGGGCGCCGCGTCGGCGCAAGGCGCAGCCGATCCGCCGCCGGTGCCGCTGGACGCCGCAATCCTGTTCGCCCCGGTCGGTGATTTGGTGTTGCCCGCGATGGAAGCGCTGGACCGTGGAGGGATCTTGTCGATCGCCGGGATTCACCTGTCCGATATTCCGAGCCTGAACTACCAACGTCACTTGTTTCAGGAGCGCCAAATCCGGTCGGTCACGTCGAATAGCCGGGCCGATGCGCGTGCGTTCCTCGATTTCGCGGCCCAGCATCACATCGAGGTGACCACGCCGGAATACCCGCTCGCACAAGCGGATCGAGCGTTGACCGATTTGGCTGCCGGGCGCATCGCCGGCGCCGCCGTGCTGCTGGTGTGACCGGACGTCCGGGTTCAGGTCGACAGATGCCAGACGAGCGCGGCGGCCAGGGCGCCCAGCCCGTTGAGCGACCAATGCAAAGCGATCGGCGCGATCAGGCTGCCGCTGCGCCGGCGTAACCAGCTGAAGACGAACCCTGCGGTCGCGGTGGCCAACACCGCCAACGTCACCCCGGCCAGCATCCCGACAAAACCCCCACCGAACACGCGGGTGAAGCCGACATTGCTGTTCGTCAGCCCCAACGCTGTGGCGACGTGCCAAAGACCGAACAACAACGAACCCACCAGCGCGACTCCGCGAAATCCCCAGGCCCGGCTCAACGCGCCGTGCAGGACACCCCGGAACGCCAACTCCTCGGGGATCACGGTTTGCAGCGGAATGATGATCATCGAGGCGATCAGCGCGCCGGAGATCGTCGCGTAGTGATTGTTCATGAACATCGGCCGGGTCATCGGCAGCAGCACTCCGACCGCGATGACCGACGCGACCACGGCCACCGCGGCCAGCGCATAACCGAGCCCGGACTTCCAGTGTTCACGACCCAGGCCCAGGTCGGCCCAGTCCAGACCGTTGGCCCGCATCAAGAGCACCAGCCCGACCGCGGCGGCCGGGACGGTGGCGATGCTCGCCCACGGCGTGGTGAAGTGCGCGATCAAATTCGTCAGCACCAGCACCACGACGACCACGGCGATGTCGAGGTGGACCCGGAACCGGTGCAGCGCCGAAAGCTGCGACACCACCGGATGGGTGTCGGCGGCAACGGTCGCGTCGAGCATCCGGCAAGCTTACCTGCAGAGCGCGGCCGCCCGGCTCAGTTCGATTCCCTCGACTCCCACGTCCAGCCGGCGATCTGCGGGTCGTCCTCGCCGTGCTCGCGCGTGTAGCGGCGGGCGGCCAGACGCGCGTCCACCATCCGCTGGCGAAGCACCGCGGCGCGGTTGGCCAGCCCGTCCACCCGGTCGATGACATCCGTGACAAGGTGGAAACGGTCGAGGTCGTTGAGCATCACCATGTCGAACGGCGTCGTCGTGGTGCCCCGCTCTTTGAACCCGCGCACATGAATGTGCTGGTGGTTGGTGCGGCGATAACTGAGCCGGTGAATCAGCCACGGATAGCCGTGGTAGGCGAAAATCACCGGCTTGTCGCGCGTGAACAACGCGTCGAATTCGTTGTCGGGCAAGCCATGCGGGTGCTCGGAGTCCGGCAGCAGGCGCATCAGGTCGACGACATTGACCACCCGCACCGCCAGGTCGGGCAGTTCGCGACGCAGCATGTCGGCGGCGGCCAACGTTTCCTGCGTCGGGATGTCCCCGGCGCAGGCGAGCACCACATCGGGTTCGCCGGTGGCCGTGCTCGCCCACTGCCAGATCCCCAGGCCGCGGGTGCAGTGGTCAATCGCGTCGTCTATGTCCAGGTAGCTCAGCGCGGGCTGCTTGCCGGCGACGATGACGTTGATGTAGTCGCGGCTGCGCAGACAATGGTCGGCCACCGAGAGCAGCGTGTTGGCGTCCGGCGGTAGGTAAACCCGGACGATCTCGGCGCGCTTGTTGGCGACCAAGTCGATGAACCCCGGGTCCTGATGGGATGCGCCGTTGTGGTCCTGGCGCCACACATGCGAGCTCAGCAGGTAATTCAGCGACGCGATCGGCTGCCGCCACGGCAACTCGCGGCTGGTGGACAGCCACTTCGCGTGCTGGTTAAGCATCGAGTCGACGATGTGCACGAACGCCTCGTAGCAGTTGAACAACCCATGCCGGCCGGTCAGCAGATAGCCCTCCAGCCAGCCCTGGCACAGGTGCTCAGACAGCACCTCCATCACGCGGCCGTCCGGCGCGAGGTGTTCGTCATCGGGCTCGGTCTGCGAAAGCCAAACCTTGTCGGTGGACTCGTAGACGGCATCCAGTCGATTGGAGGCCGTCTCATCGGGACCCATGAGACGGAAGCGGTCCGGGTTGCGCGTGATGAGGTCGCGCAAGAAGGTGCCCAACACGCGGGTGGCTTCGTGCGTGGATGCGGCCGGTTGTGAGACCCGCACTGCATAGTCGCGGAAGTCCGGGATATCCAGCTCGCGCAGCAACAGCCCGCCGTTGGCGTGCGGATTGGCGCTCATCCGCCGATCACCGCTCGGTGCGATCGCCCGAAGCTCCGAGCGCAGCGCGCCGCCCTCGTCGAACAGCTCCCCGGGACGGTAACTGCGCAACCACTCCTCGAGCTGCGCCCGGTGCGCGGGGTTTTCGTGCGTCCCGGCCAGCGGAACCTGGTGCGCTCGCCAGGTGCCCTCCACCTGCTTTCCGTCCACCACTTTGGGTCCGGTCCAGCCTTTGGGCGTGCGCAGCACGATCATCGGCCACACCGGCCGACCGGTCGGTTCGCCGGTGCGCGCCGCACGCTGAATCGCCGCAATGTCGTCGAACGCGTCGTCGAGGGCGGCGGCGAGCTGCTGATGTACGGATCCCGGCTCGTCGCCGGTGACGGTGATCGGCCGGTATCCGTAGCCGTGCAACAGCGATTCGAGCTCGGCGTGCGGGATACGGGCCAGCACGGTCGGGTTGGCGATCTTGTATCCGTTGAGGTGCAGGATCGGCAGCACCGCGCCGTCGACGGCCGGGTTGAGGAATTTGTTCGAGTGCCAGCTGGCCGCCAGCGGTCCGGTCTCCGCTTCGCCGTCACCGACCACGCAGGCGACCACCAGATCAGGGTTGTCGAATGCCGCGCCATAGGCGTGAACCAAGGCGTAGCCGAGCTCACCGCCTTCGTGGATGGACCCCGGAGTCTGCGCTGCGACATGGCTGGGAATGCCGCCGGGGAAGGAGAACTGGCGGAACAGCCGGCGCAGCCCGTCGGTGTCTTCCCCGATGCCGCTGTACACCTCGCTGTAGGTGCCTTCGAGGTAGGCGTTGGCCACCAGCCCGGGCCCACCGTGACCTGGCCCGGTGACGTAGATGACGTTGGCGTCGCGGTTGCGGATGATCCGGTTCAGGTGCGCGTACACGAGGTTGAGCCCCGGCGTGGTACCCCAGTGACCCAGCAGCCGCGGTTTCACGTGTTCAGCCGACAGCGGTTCGGTCAGCAGCGGGTTGTCCAGCAGGTAGATCTGCCCGACCGACAAGTAGTTGGCGGCACGCCAGTACTTGTCGATGAGGGCCAGCTCGTCGTCGGAGAGGACTTGAGGAAGAGACGTCGCGGTTGTCGGGGTTTCTAGGCTCACCCGGCCGATTGTCCGCGCCTCTGGTGAACCGCGCTCTACGCGGTGCTCATTCTTCGCCGCGGGCCCGGGCCTCGTAGGCCCGGCGCCGCTCGACGTCGACATCATCGGTGAAGACATGCTCGCCGCCGAGCAGGCGGTTGAGGCCCTCGCCGAGCCTGCGCGGCATGAACCTCTGCGACACGACCATCGCGCCGGCCGCCTTGGTGACGCGCACCCGCGGCCGCGGGCGAACCACCAGCCCGACGATCGCGTCGGCGATTTCTGCCGGCTCAGCGTTCCGGAATCCCTTGGCCCCCTTGGTGCCCGCGGTCAGTTCGGTGTTGACGAACGACGGCAACACCATCGAGAACTTCACACCGGCTTTGCGGTACTCGAGCCTCGCCGAGTCGGTGAATGCGACCACCGCGTGCTTGCTGGCGCAGTAGGTGGCCAACCCGACGGCGTAGATCTCCCCGGCGAGCGAGGCGACGTTGATGATGTGTCCGGATCCGCGGGGGACCATGCGCTGCGCCGCCAGCTTGCTGCCCAGCATCACGCCGTAGACGTTGATGTCCAGAATGCGCCGGGTGACCGCATCCGGCTCGTCGATAATCCGGCCGACCGGCATGATGCCGGCGTTGTTGACGAGCACGTCGATCGGGCCGAGCTGGCGCTCGACATCGTCTAGGAACTCCGAAAACGAGTGCGGGTCGGTGACATCGAGCTTGCCGTAGACTTCCAGGCCGAGCGCCGCGCCCGACTCCTTCACCCGCACCTCGTCGATGTCGCCGATCGCGACCTTGGCGCCCAAGTTGTGCAGTGCGGTCGCGGTGGCCAATCCGATTCCCCGCGCGCCGCCGGTGATGGCGATGACCTTGTCGCGGACCTTCAGGCCGATGGATGCGGTGTCTGCCATGTTCTTCCTCCCCAGGCCTTAACAGGTGTCAACTGAGCAATCTGGTAAGCACAGCACTCGACGTCTGGCTGCGCAATAAGCGCGCTGGCGTAATCGGATGGCCAGGCCTGCAGCGTGCGTTGATACTGCAACAATGACCGAGGTGCGGGCGGCCGTTCCCGAGGATTCGTATGACGTCGCCCGTGTCCACGTCCGGTCGTGGCAGTCGGCGTACCGGGGACTCATCGCCCAGGAATACCTCGACAGCCTGACGCCAGAAGCCTTGGCCCGCGGATACACGTTTGGCCGTATCGGGCTGGCGCTGCCCTCCACCCAGGTCGCGGTTAAGGGCTCGACGATCTGCGGCTTGGCCACCACCGGGCTGTGCCGCGACATTGACTTATCGAATTTCGGTGAGCTGATGGCGATTTACGTCGATCCCGCATATGTGCACACCGGGGTAGGGCGCCTGCTGATGACCGCTGCCCGGGAGCGGCTGCGCCGCATCGGCGTCACGCAAGCCGCGCTGTGGGTGCTGGACGGAAACCTGCGCGCTCGCCGGTTTTATCAGCGCGACGGGTGGCGGTGCGACGGGACGCACCGCATCTCGACGTACGGCAATGCGCCGGCCACCGAAGTGCGCTATCAACGCACATTCGTCTAGCGCAGGGTGAGCCAGGCCAGGCTGGCCGCCCCGACCAGGGCGCAGTAGATGGCAAACGGTGTCAGGGTGCGGGTTTGGAAGTACCGGGTGAGATACCGCACGGCCAGGTAGGCGCAGACGAAGGATGCGACGCTGCCGGCCAGGACCTGACCACCGATGCCGCTTCCCAGCGGCCCGAACAACTCTGGGATTTTGTATAACCCGGCGGCCAGGATGATGGGCGTTGCCAGCAAGAAGGAGAATCGGGCAGCGTCTTCGTGCGACAGGCCGCGCCATAGGCCGGCCACGATCGTGATGCCGGAGCGGCTGATACCGGGGAGCAGGGCCAGGATTTGGGCAGAGCCGATCAGCACACCCCGGCCCATCGGCAGTTCGGCCAGTCGATTGTCGACGGCCTCGCCGCTGTGTGCGCCCTCTTCTGCCGGCGGCGGGTCGTCTTGATCGGGTGCCACGCGGCGGCGCAGGACCTCGCCCGCATACAGGGCGATCCCGTTGAGAAGCAGGAATGCCGCCGCCGGAATGGGTCTGCCCAGCGTGGTGCGAAATAGCTGTTCAAGGGCCAACCCGGCCAGGCCCACCGGGATGGTGGCCAGCACGATCAGCCAGGCTAACCGCTCATCGGAAGTGTGGATTCGGCGATACCGCACCGAGGAGATGAATCCAGCCAGGATGCACACCCAGTCACGCCAGAAGAACACCAGCAGTGCCGCGGCGGTAGCGACGTGTAGGCCGACGATGAACGCCAGGTAGGGCGATTGGGGTGCGGAGACGTTGAGGTCTCTGGCCCATTGCCCGCCGACCAGTGCCGGAACCAATACCGAGTGCCCGAGGCTGGAGACCGGGAATAGTTCGGTGATGCCCTGGGCAGCGCCGACGATCACGGCTTCGACATAGCTCAAGTGCGCGGTCATTGGTTGGCTGTCTCCATCCGATCGTGGGTCGGCCTGTGACGATAGCCAAAGCCTCACCTTCGATGCCCGCGGCGGGGGCCGGCATCGACGTCACGTAGGTTCTTTCCGTGACTGTGGACCCCCGGACACCGGTGTTGATCGGTTGCGGTCAGGTCAACCATCGCGACGAAATCGACCCGGAAACGCGGTCTGTCGAACCGATCGACCTGATGGCCGCCGCGGCTCGGCAAGCCGCGCATTCCCGGGTGATCGAGGCCGTCGATTCCATCCGGGTGGTGAACGTGCTGTCGGCGCGCTACCGGGATCCCGCACTGCTGCTTGGCGAACGGATCGGCGCCGCCGACTTCCGCACGCTGTACAGCCCCGTCGGCGGCAACGTGCCGCAGTCGCTGGTCAACCAGGCCTGCCTGGACATCCATCGGGGCCGGGCCGGCGTGGTGCTGCTCGCCGGCGCCGAAACGTGGCGAACCAGACGAGGGTTGAAGGCCAAGCGCGGCAAACTCGAGTGGACGGTTCAGGACGCGTCGGTACCGATGGCCGAGGTCAGCGGCGACGACGTCCCGATGGCCGGCGACGCGGAGATCAGGATCGGGCTGGACCGCCCGGCCTACGTCTACCCACTGTTCGAGCAGGCGCTTCGCGTCGCGAGCGGCGAGTCGGTCGAGGACCACCTCAAGCGCGTTGGCGAGCTCTGGGCGCGCTTCAACGCCGTCGCGGTCGGCAATCGCAACGCGTGGATCCGTAAGCCGGTGACCGCAGAGGAAATCTGGCAGCCCGGTCCGCAGAACCGGATGATCAGCTGGCCGTACACCAAGTTGATGAACTCCAACAACATGGTCGACCAGGGTGCCGCGCTGATCCTGACGTCGGCGGAGCGGGCACAACGTCTGCGGATCCCCGCTGACCGTTGGGTTTACCCGCATGCGGGCACCGACGCACACGACACCCCTGCCATTGCCGAACGTGACGAGCTGCACCGGTCTACGGCCATCCGGATCGCCGGGGCCCGGGCGCTGGAGCTCGCCGGCCTGGGGATCGACGACGTCGATTACGTCGACGTGTACTCGTGTTTTCCTTCCGCCGTCCAGGTCGCCGCGGCCGAACTCCGATTGAGCCTCGACGACCCCGCTCGCCCGCTGACCGTCACCGGCGGGCTGACATTCGCGGGCGGCCCGTGGAGCAACTACGTCATGCATTCGATTGCCACCATGGCCGAACTGCTGGTGGCCAATCCCGGACGGCGTGCCCTGATCACCGCCAACGGCGGCTACCTGACCAAGCACAGCTTCGGTGTCTACGGCACCGAACCTCCTTCCGAATTCCGTTGGGAGGACGTGCAATCGGCGGTGGATAAAGTGCCCACCCGGGACGGGTTGGTCGAGTGGGAGGGCGTCGGCACCGTCGAAGCTTGGACGACACCGTTCGACCGGGATGGGCAGCCGGAGAAGGCATTCGTTGCTGTGCGCACACCCGACGGGTCGCGAACGCTGGCGGTGATCAGCGACAGCGCCACGGCGCAAGCGACGGTGCGTGAAGATATCGGTGGCGCCAAGGTTGCCGTCGCCACGGACGGCAATGCGACGCTGCGTTAACCGGCCAGGGGAATAGCGCCAGGCCGGCGCGCCGTTTGCGGAGTAACGGTCGCGTAAGTGATACCGACGTGCCTATTGTCGAGAGTGACGTTGTTGGAGGTGAGCCCGGGTGCAGATCCTGGTTACCGACGCCACCGGCACCGTCGGACGGCTGGTTGCACGGCAGCTCATTGCTGCCGGCCACACCGTCAGCGGCATTGCTGAGCGCCCGCACGACTGCCTGGACCCCAATGTCGAATTTGTTTGCGCGCCCCTGAGGCACCCCATCCTGCAAGAACTGGCCGATGAAGCCGACGCCGTCATCCACCTCGCCCCGGTCGACAGCACCGCCCCCGGCAGCGCAGACATCGACGGAGTTGCGCGTGTGACCCATGCGGCCGCCAGCGCCGGTGCCCGGCTGCTGTTCGTGTCCCAAGCCGCAGGTCGGCCCGACCTGTATCGGCCGGCCGAAGAGCTGGTGTCCACGAGTTGGGCACCGAGCGTGGTCATCCGGATCGCGCCGCCGGTCGGCCGTCAGCTGGACTGGATGGTGTGCCGCACCGTAGCCACGCTCTTGCGCAGCAAGGTCTCGGCGCAGAAGATGCGAGTGCTGCACGTCGACGACCTGGTGCGCTTCCTGGTTTTGGCGCTGAACACCGACCGCACCGGTGTCGTGGACCTCGCTACCCCTGACGCCACCAACGTGATCACGGCCTGGCGGGTGCTGCGGTCCGTTGACCCGCGTTCCCGGCTGCATCGCATTCCCAGCTGGTCACAGTTGATTCCAGAAATGGATATCACTGCGGCGCAAGAGGATTGGATGTTCGAGTACGGCTGGCAGGCGATCGAGGCGGTTGCCGACACCGCGCGCGGGCTCGTCGGCCGCAGAATCGGACCCGCGGGTGCGATCAGCCACGGAGGGCAACTGGCGCTGCCGGTGGAGGTTCTCCCGCGGTACGCACGGTCAGATGTGCTGCGCAACGCCGCACCAGAGGGCATAGAGGGTGAATTCGACGACCTGATCGATCCGCGGTTCCCGGTTTTCAGTGCAACGAGCCTGGCCGAAGCGCTGCCCGGACCATTGACCCCGATAACCCTGGACGTCCAGCTGGGCGCGCTCCACGCAGCCAGCCGGGTGATGGGTCAGGTGCTTGCACTTGGTGGCGTGGTCGGTGACGAATGGGGGAGCAGGGCCATCGCGGTGTTCGGTCACCGCCCCTACGTCGGAGTGTCGTCCAACGTCGTTGCCGCTACCCAGCTGCCCGGCTGGGACCAGCAAGCCGTCGTCCGGCACGCCCTGGTCGACCAGCCGCAGGTCGGTGACCTGCTGCCATTTGGTCAACCCCAGCTGGCCGGCGGGGCGGTCGGATCGGTCGCCAAAGCGGTTGCCACGGCACGATCGGTGGCCATCCTGCGCCACCTCAGGACCAACACGCGGGCCTACTGCGCCGCCGCGGTTGCAGAGCACCTCGATACCGCGCAGCTGAGCTTGCTTCCGGATGCCAGTCTCGCAGTGCGGCTACGGCTGTTGCGGGACAGGATTCACCAAGGCTGGATCCTGACGGCGCTGTCGCTGATCGACACCGGCGTCACGGCGGCCGTGTTGGAGCGCGCCGGGGCGGGGACCAGGGTGCCCGGGGTGGGCATGATCATGGAAGGTAGCCGCATCGCGGCCGAGACCGCCGGACTGGCAACGGTGTTGCGCGCCGACCCACCGCTGTGCGCCCTGGCCCGGGAAGGCAATCTCGACAGCATCCGCGCGTTGTCTCCGAACACCGCCGCCGCGCTCAATGCCGCCGTCGCCCGAATTGGGCACCGCGGGCCAGGGGAAGCCGAGCTGGCCAGCACGGTGTTCTTCGACGATCCGGCGATGCTGTTGGTGGCGGCCGCCGAAGCCGCCGCGGCACCCGCCGAGCCAACGCCGCCCGCGACACTGGCCCGGCGACTCGCCACCAACGCCCGCGTTTCGCGCGAGCTGGCCAACGACACCACCATCCGTTTCACGCATCAGCTTCGAATGACGTTGCGCGAGCTGGGATCTCGACGGGTCGCGACGGACCTGATCGACGTGGTGGCCGACGTGTACTACCTGACCTGCGACGAGCTGGTCACCATGCCGGCCGATGCCCGGTTGCGGATCAAGCGTCGGCGCGCCGAACGGGAGCGCTTGCAGGCGCAACGCCCACCCGACGTCATCGACGGGACCTGGGCGCCCGTCGAAGCGTCAGCTCAATAGGTCGGCAAGCGGGGACTGCGGATCGGCCAGCTGGTCGGGGTCGACGGAAGTCCGGGACCTGATCAGCGCTTTGACATCGTCGAGCACATCCCAGATGTTGACGTTCATCCCGGCCAGCACCCGGTTGTCGGCGTCGAGCCAAAACGCGACGAACTCACGTCCGGCAACGTCGCCCCGGAACACCACCCGCTCGAAGCTGGGCGCGTGCCCCGCATACTCCATTCCGAGGTCGTACTGATCGGTGAAGAAGTAGGGCAGCTCATCGTATTCGCCTGGCTCGCCGAGCATCCCGGCTGCCGCCACCGCGGGTTGCTTGAGCGCATTGGCCCAGTGCTCGGTGCGGATCCGGCCGCCGAACAGCGGGTGTTCGGCGGCGGCGATGTCGCCGACCGCGTAGATGTCGGGATCGCTCGTCCGCAGCGACGCGTCGACCAGCACCCCGCCGTCGCCCATGGACAGCCCGGCCTGTTCGGCGAGTTCGACATTCGGCTTAGCGCCGACGGCCACCAACACCGCGTCAGCGGCAACCGTCGACCCGTCGCGCATTTTCAGTCCGGTGGCCTGGCCGTCCGTCGTCGTGATCTCCTCCACTTGCGCCTCTAGCCGTAAGTCCACCCCGTGATCGCGATGCAGTTTGGCGAACACTTCGCCCACCGTTTCGCCGAGTGCGGCCACCAGAGGTTGTTTGGCCGTCTCGACGACGGTCACGTCGACGCCACGCTGGCGTGCACCGGCGGCCACCTCCAGGCCGATCCATCCGGCGCCCACCACGGCCAGCGAAGACCCTTCGGTGAGAACAGAATTCAGCGCCACAGCATCGTCGTAGGTGCGCAGATAGTGGACCGCGCCGGCACCAGACCCAGGTATCGGCGGGCGCCGGGAAGCCGATCCCGTCGCCAGCAGCAGCTTCTCGTACTGCACAGTGGTGCCGTCGGGGAGTGCGACGGCGTGCTCGGAGGGGTTCAAAGCCGACACCCGCGAACCGAGTCTCAGGTCGACGTTGTGGTCGCGGTACCAGTCGGAGTTCTGCACCGTGAAATCGGTCAGCGACTTCTTGCCAGCCAGATACTCCTTGGACAGCGGAGGCCGCTCATAGGGCAGATGCTCCTCTTCGGCAAAGAAGATAACGTGACCGTCAAAGCCGCTGTCGCGCAACGCTTCTACCGCCTTGGCTCCAGCAAGTCCGCCGCCGATGATGACGAATATGGTCGAGCTGGCCATGATTGCTGCTCCGTTCTGCCGTCGACATCCCCAGCCTACTCGGGCCGGCTTACCGCAAAAGTTCTTGCAACGTCAGCGCATTGCGGACAGCGTGGCCGCCCAGGTCGTTATTGAAATACACCCACACGTCCCTCCCGTCGCGGTCCCATTGGGCGATTCTGTTGGCCCAGCGCCGCAGCTCGTCGTCGGAATAGCGGCCGGCATAGATCGCATCCTGATCCGGACCGTGCAGCCGGACGTACACCAGATCGGTGGTGGCGCGCGGAACGCACGCCAACCCGGCGCCGCTCATCACCACATAAGCCGCACGGCAGCTTTCCAGCACTTGGTACACCGCGGGGTCGTTCCACGACGGATGCCGCAACTCCACGGCCACCCGGATCGACACCGGCACCTGCCGCAGGAACGAACCCAGCCGCGCGTCGTCGCGCTGCTGCCCGGGGTGCAGCTGAACCAGCAGCACACCGCGCCGATCGCCCAGCAGGCGCCAACAGCGGTCGAACCGTTCGATCCAGGGCTCGGGCGAGGCCAGTCGACGGTAGTGGGTCAATCCGCGATGCGTCTTGACCGACATGGTGAAGCCGGCCGGGAGTTGATCGCGCCACGCCGCGAACGTCGAATCCTTGGGCCAGCGGTAGAAGCTGGCGTTCAGCTCGACGGTATCGAACACCTCGACGTAGCGGGCCAACCGCTTGGCGGGCGCCAGCCCCGGCGCGTAGAGCACGTCGGTCCAGTGCTGATAAGACCAGCCCGAGGTGCCGATCCGCACCGTCACCGGCCACTCAACCGGTCACCTGCCGGCGCAGATCGTCGTCCAGGGCGACCCGCACCAGCGCGGCGGCCAGCCGTGCGTTGGCACGCGGAGCCAGCGAAGCCAGCTTCGACGCGTCGGCGGGCAAACCCAGTTGCTTTGCCGCGGCGGTGGCGCGGTCGTCGAAGTACGGGCGCACCCAGGTCCAGACGTCTTGAACCTCGCGCAGGTAGATGTCGGCGCCGGTTTCGCCGATTCCCTTGAACTTCTTGAGCATCCGTTTCGCCTCGCCAATGTCGTGTCGACTGCGACCGGCGAGTTCGCGGAGATCTCCGGAATACTCGTCGCGGACCTGCTCAGCCATGTCGGTGAGGCGGGTGGCTGAGCTTTCGTCGTAGCGCACATAGTGAGCGCGACCGAACGCGCTGATCATGGTGCGCCTGTCGGAGGCCAGGACGGCTTTTGGTGTCCGCAGGCCCGCCTTGAAAAGCTCGCGACCCGCACGCATGGCAGTAGTGGCATCGATCGGCTTGCTGGCGAGCATGCACAGCATCAGCAACTGAAACAGCGGCATCGGTTTGTCGTCGACGCGAATGCCCGCCTCGGCGGCGTACGTCGTCCCGGCGACTTTGAGAACTCGTCGCACCAACTGCTCGCGCCTGTTCATACCGCACCGCGTACCCGCACCGTTCGCTGGCAAACCGGGACAGCTATTGCTCACCTATTTGGCAGGCAGGCTGCGCGCGTAGCCGACTCCTCGTGTCACCCAACTCTGAAGCTGGCGCTTGGTTTTCACACCTTCGGCGTCAACGCGCAACCAGCCGCGGGCTTCCCGGCCCGCCATCACCATCGCGCCGACGTGGGCACGTTCCAGCAGCTTCTCGGTGTCGTCCGGCGGTATCCGCACCAGCAAGCCGCCCTGCCCGCTGGCGGCCACGGACATGTTGCCGTTGATCAGGAACGCGAGACCGCCGAACATGCGTTTTTCCTCGACACCCCGCTCGCGAGCCAGCAGCTCGCGGATGCGGTTGGCCAGGTCTTCGTCGTAGGCCATGTGGCGACCTTAACGCCGACGACCGACACCCGCGGCGGTGTCAGTCCAGATCAACCCGAATGGTCAGCAGGTCGCTACCCATCAGGCGCACGACCGCGCTGTTCAGCCGGGGTAAGTTCCCCAGCCGCTGCAGCGGGTCGTCGTCAGGCATCAGGTGTGCGGTTCCGTTTCGCCACCGGCCGCCAAGGCGCACCCGAACAGCAGGGTTGGCCTTGATGTTTCGGACGTAGTCCGAATGCTCGCCGTGCTCGGAGACCATCCAGAACTGGTCGTCCACCACGCGTCCGCCCACCGCGGTGTGCCGCGGCTGTCCTGACTTGCGGCCGACGGTCTCGAGCATGGTCACCGGCAGCTGCCGGCCCACCGGGTTCACCACGATCCGTTGGACGCCGTGGACCACTTCTCGTTTCAGGTTCACGGCTCCATTAAACGCCAGGTGCGAGGTCAGGCGGCGGCCGTGGTGGTTTCGGCTGTGCTTTCTGAAGTCACCAGCGCCTGCGCGACGATCTCGGCGACGTCCGTCATCGGTTTGACGGCCAGCGCCTCGAGCACCTCGGCGGGCACGTCGTCCAAATCCGGCTCGTTGCGCGACGGAATGAAAACCGTCGACAGACCGGCACGTTGGGCGGCCAGCAGCTTCTGCTTCACGCCGCCGATGGGCAGCACCCGGCCGTTCAGCGTGACCTCGCCGGTCATGCCGACGTCGGAGCGGACCTGGCGTCCGGTGGCCATCGACACCAGCGCGGTCACCATCGTGACACCGGCCGACGGGCCGTCCTTGGGCACCGCACCGGCCGGAACGTGCACGTGGATACGCCGGTCCAGCGCCTTGGGATCGACGCCCAGCGCGGAAGCGTGCGAGCGCACGTAGGACAACGCGATCTGCGCGGACTCCTTCATCACGTCACCCAGCTGACCGGTCAGCTGGAGACCCGGCTCCCCATCGGTGGCCCCGGCCTCGATGTAAAGCACATCGCCGCCCAGGCCCGTGACGGCAAGGCCGGTGGCCACGCCGGGCACCGAGGTGCGTTCGGCCGACTCGGGGGTAAACCGCGGCCGGCCAAGGTAATCCACCAAGTCCGGCTCATCCAAGATTTTGCGGACCTTCGGCCCGCTGTCCTCGGTGAGCTTGGTGGTGACCTTGCGCAGCGCCTTGGCCAGCAGCCGTTCGAACTGGCGCACTCCCGGCTCGCGGGTGTAGTCCGCGGCGATCTTGCGCAAGGCGGCGTCGGTGACGACGACCTCGTCGTCGTTCAGCGCTGCCCGCTCCCGCTGCCGGGGCAGCAGGTAGTCGCGGGCGATGGCGACCTTGTCGTCTTCGGTGTAGCCGTCGATCTGCACCAGCTCCATACGGTCCAACAGGGCCGACGGGATGTTCTCGATCACGTTGGCGGTGGCCAAAAACACCACATCGGACAGGTCCAGATCCAGATCCAGGTAGTGGTCGCGGAACGTGTGGTTTTGCGCGGGGTCGAGCACCTCGAGCAGCGCGGCGCTCGGATCACCGCGGTAGTCGGAACCGACCTTGTCGATTTCGTCCAGCAGCACAACGGGATTCATCGATCCCGCTTCGCCGATCGCGCGGACGATCCGGCCGGGCAGCGCGCCCACGTAAGTGCGCCGGTGCCCGCGGATCTCGGCCTCGTCGCGCACACCGCCCAGCGCGACGCGCACGAACTTGCGGCCCAGCGCCCTGGCCACGCTCTCGCCCAGCGATGTCTTGCCGACGCCGGGAGGACCGGCCAGCACCATCACCGCGCCGGAGCCGCGGCCGCCGACGACCTGTAGCCCACGCTGCGCGCGCCGGGTACGCACGGCCAGATATTCGACGATGCGGTCCTTGACGTCGACCAGCCCGTGGTGGTCGGCGTCGAGGATTTGCCGCGCAGCCGTCAGATCCGTCGAATCCTCGGTCTTGACGTTCCACGGCAGCTCGAGCACCGTGTCCAGCCAGGTGCGAATCCAGCCGCTTTCTGGACTTTGGTCGCTGGCGCGTTCCAGCTTGCCCACCTCGCGCAGCGCGGCCTCGCGCACCTTCTCGGGCAGGTCGGCGGCCTCGACGCGGGACCGGTAGTCGTCGGATCCGTCGGGTTCGCCCTCGCCCAGTTCCTTGCGGATGGCCGCGAGCTGTTGGCGCAGCAGGAATTCCTTCTGCGTCTTCTCCATGCCTTCGCGCACATCCTCGGCGATCTTGTCGTTGACCTCGACCTCGGCCAGGTGGTCACTGGTCCAGTCGATCAGCACGCGCAGCCGCACAGCGACATCGACCGTCTCCAGCAGCTGGCGCTTCTGCACATCGGTCAGGTAGGACGCATAACCGGACGTGTCCGCCAGCGCCGACGGATCGGTCAGGCTGTTGACGTAGTCGATGATCTGCCAGGCCTCGCGCCGTTGCAGCATGGCCAGCAGCAACTTCTTGTACTCCGCAGCCAGCGCCTTGATTTCGTCGGTCGGGTCGGCCTCGGTGACCTCGGTCACCTCGACCCACAACGCAGCGCCCGGCCCGGTGGCCCCGGCTCCGATTTGCGCCCTGCGCTCACCGCGCACGACAGCGGCGGTGCCACCGCCGGCCATGCGTCC
>DASZLQ010000110.1:0-4416 GCA_035552295.1 Mycobacterium sp.
CCGCGCACTGCTGCTCGGCGACGCGATCGTCTGCCCGGTACAGCTCGACGAACCCACCTGGCGATCGATCGGCGACGTCGATCCCGAGCTCGCGCAACAGGTCCGCGAACGACTGTTCCGCGAGCTCGAGGACGGCACAACCGTGGGCGCCGGCGCACACTTCCCCGAGCTGCAGTTCGGCCGCGTCATCGCCGGGCAAGGGCGGCGCTGGTTCACCTGACCGTGAGGCCGAAGCGATTTACGCAGCGCTCGCGCGAGAACAAAGGAACCGACGTCGAACTGCCTCCCCCTTCAATCGCACAACGGATGAGCTGACCTTCGATGTCGGCCCTGGCCGTTAGGTGTTGGGGAGGCCGAGATAGGGGAATTCGTGGAGCAGGTCGTCGTGGGGCTTGAGGCCGGTCGGAGGGATTTTGCCGTGGCTGAGCCAGGCGAAGCGCATGCTGTAGACGTCGTCGGTGGGGGTGCGGCCGTTGGGGTAGGCGGCGGGGCTGGTGCGGTCGTAACGCAGGATGTCGGGCAGCACCGTGTGGGCTTCCTGCCTGGCCTCGTCGGGTGGGTAACCGTTGTTTTCCAGGATCTTGGACCACGGTCCCAGGTAGTTGGCCACGTCGTCGGCCGGCTGCCGGGAGTTGTAGAGGTCCTTTTCGCCGTCGGGGTTGATGAACGGGTTGATGGTCGGGTTTCCCCCGCGGTCCATCTGCGTCAGCACGCCGTCGCGGCGCAGGCTGATCGACGCCCAGACGCCGATCACCGGGCCGGCGCCGAGCAGGTCGTCGGGCACCTCCAGCGCGATCGACAAGACGTTGTTGCCGGCGAAGTCGTCGTGCCCGGTCCAGGCGAATCCGTGCAGGGCTCCCTCGACATCGGCGAAGAACGGTTCGCTGCGCGCCCCCGCGAACAGCCGGATCCCTTCGACCTGGACGGGCTTCGCCATCGCGTCGAAGCTGACCGGGAGGGACGAGATGAGCACCTGGCCGACCGGTCCTGGCTCGCGGGCCTGGGCGCCGGTGGCGTAGTAGACGGTCGCGGTTTGAGCGCCGTTGTCGAGCTCGGAGAAGGTGAACGTGAACGCGACGTCGGCCTGCGCGTCGCCGTCGGTGTCGACGTTGATCCGGTAGACCGCGCCGGGGTGAAAATCCCGGCTGGTGATGACCGTCGAGGGCAACTCGATGGGGGGCCTCACCGTCGGGTTCGAGTCGATGATCAGCACCGTCTTGCCCGGGTCCTCTGTTGACCTGAATGCGTACACGTCGGTGAGGTCCAGCCGCGTATCGTCGCCGGGAAACCGAAGATAGTCGGCGCTGAAGTGGTTCGACATGGTGACTCCTTTGATGGTGGTGGTATTGCGCCCGAATCGGCGTGGGCTAGGGTCCGGGCCGTGATGGGATGACATGGGCGGCGCGCTTGAGCACCCGGCTCGACGGTCGTTGCCCTTGCTTGGTGTCGTCGCCGTCAGCCGGCCGGACGTCCGATGCCCGGGTCGCTTGGGTGTGGCGTGAACGGCGTGACCGTGACGGTCATCCACTCGTGCAGCGGCATCGAGGCGAGCACCTGGCGCAACTCGTCCTCGTCGGTGGCGTTGAACAGGCCGAAGGTGCGCCATTCGCCGGGCGCCTCCGGTGGCTTCCACAGCCGCAGCAGGTGGCCTTGTGCCGCGAGTTCCTTCGTCTGCGCGGCCTCGCGTCGTTTGGTGTCCTCGACGGTCTCGCCGGAGGTCCCTTCGGGGACGGTGGTCACCATGTCAACAAGAAATTCCATGGCCGTGCTCCTGTTCAGCTGTGAACGCTGTGGTTGCGTCTGAGTCGCCGAGCCGGGACACCTGGTAGTGGTTGATGAGCCAGGACTCGCCGGTGCGGCGCGCGATGACGCTGAGATATACGGTCAGCGTCGGCCGGTCGGTGAAGCCGAAGTCGACGCTGAGGTAGCCGAGGACCAGATCGTCGGCCAGTCGCCGGGTCTGCAGGACGGTGTAGTCCGTGGTCATGCCGATGGGCTGGCTGTCGTAGTACGCGGCCACGCTGTCCGGGCCGACGCTGTACGGGTGCAGGCCCTGGAAGATCGCGTCGTCGGTGAAGTACGTCGCAACGCGCTTCGGATCGTGCGCGTCGACCGCCGATTTCCACTGGTCGAGCACGGTCGTGAGGACGTCGGTCTCAGTGCTTGTCATTATGGTTCCTTTGTCTGTGGCAGCTGGGAATCGGCTAAGGATGCTCAGTGGCCCGCGCTCTGGCCGCCGTCGACGTGCAGGATCTCGCCGGTGACGAACGGAGCGTTCTCCAGGTAGACGATCGCGTCGACGATGTCGCTGATGTCGCCCATCCGGCCGAGCGGGTGCAGACCCGCGAGCGTGTCGTGCGTTTCGGCCGGGTGCATGGGTGTGCGGATGACGCCCAGAGACACGGCGTTGACCCTGATGCCGCGCGCCGCGTACTCGATCGCCAGCGACTTCGTGACCGCGTTCAGGCCGCCCTTGGTCAGTGCCGCCAGGGCGGACGGCACGGCGGAGTTGGCGTGGTCGACCAAGCTGGTCGAGATATTGACGACGTGCCCGCCTTCCCCGTCGAGCATCGCGGCAATGGCCCGTTTCGAGACTTCGAAGAAGCCACGCAGGTTCACACCGGTTACCACGTCGTAATCGGCGTTGGTGTAGTCGGTGAACGGCTTCGCCACGAAGACACCGGCATTGTTGATCAGCGCGTCGACGCGGCCGAAAGCGGCCAGCGCCTGCTCGATCACGCGGGCGCCGACCGCCGGGTCGGCGATGTCGCCCGCGACGGCCAGGATGTCGGGATCCCCGGACGGGGTGATGGAGCGCGAATTCGCGACCACGGCGTAGCCGAGCTTGTGGTAGGCGACGACCAGAGCCGCGCCGATGCCCTGCGAAGCGCCGGTGATGACGGCAACCTTCTGGGTGCTCATGACAGTAGGTCTCCTTGTCTTATAGGCGTGCGGTATCCACACCGCGGTGCGCGGTGCTGTCTTGGGGTGTGAGTTCCGGTTAGATGGTGGCCGTGTCGCCGGCCGCGAGGACCCGCAACCGGTCACTGAGTCCGTGCCGGGCGAACGCGGCCCGGACGTCGTCGATGCATTCCGTGTAGTGGTCCCAGCCTTCGACGTGGGCCGGGATGACGGTGGGAGAGGCCAAGATCGCCGCAGCTCGGGCCGCCTGGTCACTGGTGAGGGTCAGGTAGCCGTCCACGAACAGCACGGCGATGCCGATCGGCGCACAGCGTTGCGCCACCTGCTGGACGACGTCCAGGGAGGCGTTGCCGCCGCTGATATAGACGGCTGGCGTGTCCACACTGGACAGAACGAATCCGGTGTGTGTGGTCCCGTTCGGTCCTTCCTGCGCCGGTACTCCCGTAATGCGCAGTGCGACGCCGTCGAAACGGGGCAGGCTGAGGTGGTACCACGGCGGCAGGGCGCGCGCGGATCCGCCGAGCCGCTGAGCGGCGTCCGAGGTGGTCAGCACGAGCGGCACCCGCTCCAGCAAGCCGGGATCGTCGCCGTGCTGGTCGTGTGACAGCAGCACCACGTCGAACGGGCCGGGCTGGTCGAATGTCGGGTCGGTCAGCAGCCGCAGTCCCCCGGCCTCGATCACCAAGGTGGGGCCACCGATCAGCCGTACCGTTGCGCTTGCCATATCCCGATAGTGAGCCGAGTGCGGGCTCGTTCGCCACGACCGGCTTGCTCTCTGGTGGTAGGCGCAGCCTCCTACCGCACTAGGCTCGGGACATGGAGCTACGCCAGCTTCGCTACTTTGTTGCCGTCGCCGAGGAGCTGAACTTCGGTCGGGCGGCGAGTCGGCTGCTCATCGCCAGTCCCTCCCTGTCCCAGCAGATCAAGGCGCTGGAACGGGATCTGGGTGTGCGCCTGTTCGACCGCGACCGCCGGTCGGTCGCCCTCACCGAGTGCGGTGCGGCGTTGCTGCCGAAGACCCGTGCGCTGCTGGCGCAGGCGGACGAGTTGCGCCGGTCGGCGTCGGGGATGGCCGCGAGCGAGCCGGTGCGGCTCGGTTACGTCAACTGGCGTCCCGCCGACCTGCTCGCGCGCGTGTCGGGTGTGGCGCAGCTACATGTGGACACGTGGGTCCTGCCCTCGCACGCTCAGGCGCGCCGGGTCGCCGACCACAGCATCGATCTGGCGATCTGCTGGGTACGGACCGGCGACCTGGCGCGGCACGGCCTGCAAGCGCGGCTGATCGGCGCCGACCGGCTCTACACGATCAGTGTCGGAGCCGACACCGCCGAGGTGCACGCGAGGGACACTCTCGTGCTCGTCGACGCCGACACCGTCAGCTGGGAATCCTGGAACGTCTTCGCCGAGGAGTTCGCCCGTGACACCGGCGCGCGTGTCGTCCGCGTCGAGGACGGTGGCATCACCGGCCCGGCGTTCTTCGACCACGTGCGCAGA
>DASZLQ010000111.1:0-11924 GCA_035552295.1 Mycobacterium sp.
GTTGCGGGACGACCCGGATCGTGACGACGCGCGAGCTGCCGACACGGTCACCGAGAATGTGCTGCGGCTCTTCGGGCTCAGTGCCGACGAGGCACACGCCGTGTGTCAACGCCCGCTGCCCGAGGACACGTTCGTCGAGGCTTAAGCCACGGTGACGCTTTGCGTGTCGTGTGCGTGGTTTAAGTGTCGGGGCTCCGATGCGGTGCCGACGAGATCGTGCCGACGGGCCGCGGGCGGACCTCTGTGGGTCGAAGCGCGACCAGGATGACCCCGACGGCGAAGATCAGTGCGGTCACCCACGGCAAGTGCCCGTCTGGAGCGAAGCCTTCGGCGGCGACAAACGCCAGGCCATACGCCGCCATGGCGGCACCAACCATCATGACCGGCTCGTCCCACCGATCGGGGAGCGGTAGCCCGAACGTCGGAAGCGGGGCGGCGAAAAGCCGCCGTCCCCACCACAGCAGCACCATCTCGACGGCTGTCACGAGGCTGAGGATGACCACCCATTCCAGGCGTGCGAGCCACCAGTCCGCCGTACCTTCGGTCGGTTGCGGCAATAGTCCGGCCGGGTAGCCCACGACCGCGACGATCACGACAGGAATCATGTGCCACAGGTAAAGCGCCATCACGTTGTTATTGGCGATGGAAAGCACCCGCCGGACAATGCCGGCGCGCAACGCACGGTTCAGCGCGGGCGCGAGCGTCATCGCTATGCCGGTCTGTGCGCAGGCGAACGCCAACAGTGCCACGGTAGGTGGCGTCGTATTGTCAATGGTCTGGCCGGGAACGCCGATCATGCTCACCGGGTAAAATCTGAGCCAAATCAGTAGCGCCAGCACAACTGCCGACCCGCTGGCGAGTAGCGCAGCCCCGCGAATAGCCAATAGCCCAGCGTGCCAAGCGATCCCGAGCTGGTAGAGCACACCCCAGCACAGCAGATAGTTCAGCCAGCCCAGGTACGGTACGTGACTGCCGATCGAGACGGCGTCCACCGCCGCGACACCCACGGCGAGCGCCACCGGTACCAATAGACCCCAACGACGGTGTGCGGCAATCGCAATCGGCGTCAGCGAAACCACAATCAGGTATACGGCGAGGAACCATAAATGCATGGCCACCGCCCAACCCGCGTATTCCAGCACGGAGCCGGACACGTGGTTGGCGTCCGATAGCACCACAATTACCGACACCAGCGCGGCGTATATCGCAGTTGGCCCTAGAACTCGGGCCAGCCGATGCCGAAGCCAGGTGGGGCGCGGCACACCGTCGGTTTCGTGCCGATGCGTCCACGACACTGCGCCGGCGTAGCCGGCGGCCAAAAAGAACGCCGGGACCGCCTGGAAAGGCCAGGTCAGCCACTGAGTCCACGGCAGGTCGACGAGCGGGTTCTGCCGGCCGAACTGTCCGTCGTGATAGGTCACCGATCCGGCCAGCCAGTGCCCGAGCACGATCAGGACTACGCCGGAGACTCGGTAGAAATCCACCGCCAGATTGCGGGCCGGCGGCGCGGTGTTTGCGTGGTCCATCAGATCGGGGGAAGCTCGACGCGGTGCACAGCGCCACGGTACCCGGCTCTCTCTCGGCAACGGCTCGCCGAACCGCACTAGGACAGGAGACGCGCGATGCAACAGGCTGACCTTGCCGATCTACAGGTCGGACGCCTCGGACTCGGCGCGATGGGCATGTCCGTGGCCTACGCCGGCGCGGGCAGTGACGACGCCGAATCCATCCGCGCGATTCATCGAGCCATCGATCTCGGCGTCACGCTGGTTGACACCGCCGAGGTCTACGGCCCTTACATCAACGAAGAACTCGTCGCACGTGCGCTACCGGGCCGCCGAGATCAAGTCGTGCTGGCAACCAAGTTCGGCCTGATCTCTCACACGGGCCGCGACGGCCTCGACAGCAGACCCGCCAATATCCGTGTCGCCGTGGATGGTTCCTTGCAAAGGCTGGGGACCGACCACATCGACCTGTACTACCAACACCGTCTCGATCGCGGCACGCCGATCGAAGACACGATCGGGGCGTTGGCCGAGTTGGTGACTGCCGGCAAGATCCGGCACATCGGACTTTCCGAAGTCGGCGTGAACACCATCCGCCGCGCGCATGCTGTGCATCCCATCACCGCCGTGCAATCCGAATACTCGCTATGGACCCGTGATCCCGAAGATGGAGTACTAGACGTGCTGCGCGAACTGGGCATCGGGTTCGTCGCCTACTCGCCGCTGGGCCGCGGCTTCCTCACCGGCGCAATCCGCGCCACCGAGGAGCTGCCCGACAGCGACTATCGCAAGACCAACCCCCGATTCTTCGACGAGAACTTCCAGCACAACCTCCGCAGCGCCGACGAGCTACGTGACATCAGCGCCGATGTCGGCGCCACTCCGGCTCAGGTCGCCTTGGCCTGGCTGCTGGCGAAAGGCCCTGACATCGTGCCCATCCCGGGAACCAAACGCATTGCCCGCCTCGAGGAAAACGTCGCTGCCGACACCGTCGAACTCACCCCCGACCAACTGACCAGACTCGACCGAATCACCCCAGCCGTCGGAGGACACCACGCCGAAGCGCAAATGGGCTGGATCGACCGCTAGTGGCCACCAAGAAGAAACTGGTGATCGGGGCCAGCGGTTTCCTGGGGTCACATGTCACGCGGCAGCTTGTTGCCGCGGGCGCAGACGTGCGAGTGATGTTGCGCCGCACCAGTTCCACCAAGGGAATCGACGATCTCGATGTCGAGCGTTGTTACGGCGACGTCTTCGACGACGACGCACTGCGCGCGGCCATGACCGGCTGCGACGTCGTCTACTACTGCGTCGTGGACGCGCGGATGTGGCTGCGCGACCCGCAGGCGTTGTTTCGGACGAATGTCGACGGACTGCGGCATGTTCTTGATGCGGCCTTGGGCGCTGATCTGAAGAGGTTCGTGTTCACCAGCACCACAGGCACTTTGGCCATCAGCGACAGCCGGGTGGTCACTGAAGATGACCCGCACAACTGGGATCAGGGCGGCGCGTACATCGAAGCTCGCGTGGCTGCCGAAAAGATGCTGATGTCCTACACGCATGACAGAGGGCTGCCCGCCGTCGCAATGTGCATATCAACTACTTATGGACCCGGCGATTGGGCGCCGACTCCACACGGCTCCCTGATAGCCCTCGTTGCCACCGGGCGTTTCCCGTTCTACTTCGGCTACTCGGCCGAAGTGGTAGGCATCGAAGATGCCGCCAAGGCAATGCTTCTCGCTGCAGAGCGCGGACGAAACGGCGAACGCTACATCGTCTCCGACCGATACATGAGTATCCGCGAGCTGCACCGGATCGCCGCGAGCGCCGTTGGCAGACGGGCACCCCGCATCGGCATCCCGATGGCGGTGCTCCGTGCCGGGGCGCGCGTCAACGATGCTGCGGCGCGACTGCTGCGCCGCGACCTCCCATTCGCTTACGCCGGGATGCGAATGGCCGAACTGATGTCACCTCTGGACCACAGCAAGGCTGAACGCGAACTTGGATGGACACCCGAACCCGTCGAAGACTCGATTCGCAAAGCCGCTGTCTTTTTCGCGTCGCGACACTAGTCGCGTTACCGATCCAACAGCCGGCTGGCGAGCCGTGCAACTACTCTCCGGACACGATCGGAGATATAGAGCGAGCACAGGGGAGTGAGGATGTCCTCGCGCAGCCGGGTTAGCTTGGAGCTCTTGATAAGCCACGTTCCCGCGATGTTCTCGTAGGTTTCGTGGTAGTGGCCGTAGCCCACCAAGGTCACGCCGGGACCGAACCGGACGACATCTTGCAGCGCCCACACCCCACGCGCCGTGGTCGCCGACGTGAGTTCGATCTCCGGCGCGTGCACCTGATGGGCCGTTGCCTGCGATCGTCGTCCGATGCTATTGCGGGTGAACGCCACAAAGTCGTCGGCGCCGATGATCAGCTTGCCGCCGGCTTCCGCGGTGTCGCTGACGAAGTCATCGGTAAAGATCGATCGCCATGCCGTCCACTCCTTCGCATCGAGGTGGCGACAGTAGCGGGCTTTGAGCTGCTTGATGGACTCGATGGCGAGCAGCGTGGCGGCGGCATCGTCGGCCGTCACGTCGTTCGCTCGCTCTGCCCGGCGTGACATTTCATCGGAGGAGTGTAAACCTGTAGGCCTTTCGTCAGCCGGCCGGGCCGCTATGGTCACGTCCGCCCCATCAGTATCGTCGTAGAGCTGTGCGACGACTTGCCCGCCTCAGCGCGACAACCCAAAGGCACAACAACCATCGAGAAAGCGACTACAACCATGACCAAGGCGAAGCCCAACTCGCCCTCTCAGCTGATCGACGCCAGAATCCAGGAGCTCGGTGATTGGCGCGGTGAGATGCTGGCTCGCCTCAGAAAATTGATCAAGCAGGCCGATCCCGACGTGGTCGAGGAGTGGAAGTGGCGAGGGGTCCCGGTTTGGTATCACGACGGGATGATCTGCACCGGCGAGACGTACAAGAACGTCGTGAAGATGACCTTCGCCAAGGGCGCCTCGCTGGAAGATCCCGCGGGTCTCTTCAACTCCAGCCTCGACGGCAACACCAGGCGTGCCATCGACTTCCACGAGGGCGACAAGATCAACGAAAAAGCGTTGAAGGCACTCATTCGTGCCGCGGTGGACCTGAACAAGTCCTAGCCGCTGGCCTGTACAGCTTTTCAACGGTGCTGTACAGTCGCCCAGCACGAGCTCAACGCTCGATCGGGACAGTCGCGGCGAGGAGGCCATCGGCGATGACGCGCGTACGAATTCGACGCCGCCGGTGATCGCTGAGTCCGTTGAAGAATTCCGGAGCCGGGCCAGGGCCTGGCTGGCCGAGAACATGCCGCGCCTCGATCCGGCCAAGGCGGCGCTCCTCGAGCGCGACGAAGAGGCGTCCTGGCAGCGAGCGCGTGAGCTGCAAAAGACCTTGCACGATGGGGGATTCGCCGGAATCTGCTTCCCCCGGGAGTATGGCGGGCTCGGACTCAGCTACGAATACAAGAAAGCGTTCGATGCCGAGTCGCAAGCGTATGAGACCCCGATCCTGCTCAACGTGCCGTCGTTCGCCATTTGCTGCGCAACGCTCCTCGATATGGGCAGCGAGGAACAGAAACGCACCCACGTTCAAGCGGCGCTGCGTGGCGATGAGGTCCTCGTGCAGCTGCTGTCTGAACCCAGCGGCGGTTCGGACCTGGCCGGCGTCATCACCCGCGCCGAGCGCCGGGACGGGCGGTGGATCATCAATGGCGCCAAGACCTGGAGCACCTGGGCGTTCGCCGCCGACTATGGCCTGTGCCTGGCCCGGACCGATTGGGAGGTACCGAAACACGACGGGCTGACCATGTTCCTGGTACCGCTTCGACATCCCGGAATAACCATCAACCGCATCCGGCAGGTCAACGGATCGGTCGAATTCTGCGAGGAGTTTCTCGACGACGTCGACGTGGGTGACGACGCCGTCGTCGGGGAACCAGGCAAAGGCTGGGAGGTTGCGTCCCGACAGCTCTACCACGAGCGCCGCACCATGGGCGACGGCTCGGAGTACACCAGCGGACCGGGAATCGCTGAGGCTGAAGATGTTTCGATCGACGTGATGGCGTTGGTCGACAGGACCAACCAGGGGGACAGCGAACGCGTCCAGGAGATGGTCGGCCGGGCCCTGGTCCACCGAGCGGTGCGCGGTCAACTCAGTGAGCATGTCTACCACGCCGTCGCCGATGGATCCCTGCCACCCGCCGCGGGATCCATCATCAGGCTGTACATGGCTGAAGCTCACAATGTCGAAACCGATACCGCCTACGCCATCGCGGGTTCGTCGGCCGTGGTCGAGGATGACGCGGAGCTGCTCGACATCGGCACCCGCTACCTGGGCCGTCAGATCGCCCGCATCGGCGGCGGCACCACCGAAATGGCGCGCAACGTGATCGGCGAGCGGGTCTTGAACTTTCCCCGCGAGTACGCCGCCGACCGCGGCGTACCGTTCAACCAGGTGCGGCACAGCAAGGCCTCGGAAGGCAAACGACTTTGAGCGACCAACTTCGCGACATCCGAGAGTTGACAAACGACACCGATGCGTACCGCGACGAGCTATACCGACGCTGGACTGGTCTGCTCAGCTACCGGTACATCGGCCGCAACCACTCGTCCATGAACCTCGGCGAAACCGATAACACCGTCACCATCCGCCGCGACTTGCGCAACGAGGCCGGCGGAATCATGGTTGCGCCGCTGGCAATCTCATCGCCAGAGGGGTGTCAGACCGACATGGTCGCGGTGCCCAACCCGGTCATCGCGTCGGTACAGATCGTCGACCCCGGTTACGACGTCACCAGAATCGAGATCATCGACTCCGGCATCGTGCACCAGGGCCGGACCATGGGCTACGGGCGGTGCAAGATCGTCGATGCCGACAACCCAAACCGGGTGATCGCGTTCAACGAGGGGCAGGGAGCGATCATCGGTGTCCCACCCGAAGGCCTGGACAAGATGGATGTTTCGGGCACCGAACTGGTCATCGAGGACTCGCCCGATCTACCACCGCTGTGGCAGGCCTTCGGTGCCAGCAAGCGCGACGATGGTCACTGGGTGTTGCCTGCGCTCAGCGCCCAACTTGCCTCACCGGACGCCGCTCTGCACATCGGACCGCAACACGTCGTCCTCGAGACCGCGGCGACCGACCTTGCCGCAGATATCGCTGGAACCCGGAACGTCCAGGTAATCAGCTGGCACGTCATGTTCATGTCACGCGGCAAGGTGGGTCCCTTCCGGGTGCAGGGCACCGCGCACGTCGGCGGGCCCGGACGTATCGGTGTGCGGATGCTCCTGCACGACGAGGGAAACGCCGACAAGGCCATCACCTCCGCCGCGGCGATCTTCGACGTCATGAGCTGACCCGACATCGCGGTAGTGTCCGAGCATGCAAGGGTTCGGCTTCGGCACGCTGGCGCTGCTGACCGCCGTCGGTTTTGCCGGTCCGCTGCTGGCGTCACTGCCGCGCTTGCGAATTCCGGTCATCATCGGGGAGCTGATTGCGGGCCTCGTCCTGGGCAAGACCGGTTTCGGCGTCATCAATGCCGCCAACCCAACGTTCCAGTTGTTCGCGAATATCGGCTTCGCGCTGGTGATGTTTGTGGTGGGCACCCATGTTCCGGTCCGCGGCCGCGAGATGCGCTCGGCGGTGCCGCTGGCGCTGGCGCGAGTGGTTCTGTCCGGTCTCGCCGCGGCGGCTCTCGGTCTCGGGCTGGCGGCGGAGTTCGGCACCCACCATGCGGCCCTTTACGCGGTCCTCATGGCGTCTTCGTCGGCGGCGCTGGCATTGCCGGTGATTGATTCGTTGCGGTTGCAGGGTCCGCATGTGCTCTCGGTGACTACGCAGATTGCTATCGCGGATGCCGCATGTATCGTGTTGCTGCCGTTGGTGATCGACTTCCGGCGGGCACCAACGGCGGCGTTGAGTGCGCTGACGATCGCCGGCTGCGCGGTAGTGCTGTTTCTGCTCCTGCGCGCCGTCGACCGCACCGGCTGGCTTCAGCGCCTGCATACCTATTCCGAGAAACACCAGCTCGCACTGGAATTGCGCACCAACCTGTTCGTGCTGTTCGCGCTGGCGGCGCTGGCCGTCAACACCCACGTGTCGATCATGTTGGCTGGCTTTGCATTGGGGTTGGTCATCGCGGCGGTCGGCGAACCCCGCCGGCTGGCGCGTCAGCTTTTCGGTATCACCGAGGGGTTCTTCAGCCCGCTGTTCTTCGTGTGGCTGGGAGCTTCACTGCAGGTACGCGAGCTGGGTTCGCATCCGAAATTCATTATGTTGGGTATAGGCCTCGGGCTGGGTGCCGTCCTGACGCATTGCGTGGGAAGGCTACTCGGCCAGCCGCTCACGTTTGCGGTGCTGTCGGCTGCGCAGCTGGGCGTCCCGGTAGCCGCGGCCACCATCGGGACCGAGCAACACCTTCTCGCCGCAGGCGAATCGTCGGCACTGATGTTCGGTGCCTTGCTGACCATCGCCTCCACCTCGATCGCGGGCGCTTTGGCTGCACGCGGCCAGACCGTCACAAATGCAGATGCGCCCGCTGACACCGACAAGCCGGCTTAACGCGGGTTGTGTCAGCTGAGTGCAGCACCGAAAAGGTACCCGACCGCATAGGTGAATGCCAGGCCGGCGGCGCCACCGATCACGACACGCAACACTGCGCGCCGGACATAGCTGCCGCCGATGCGGGCACTGGTTGCACCTGCAAGACCCAAAGCAGCCAGCACGGCGATGAAAGTCACTGGCACCCGCCACGCGACTGGTGGCAACAGAATCGCCATTAGCGGAAGCAGCGCGCCGGCGATGAATGAGGCGGCCGATGCTGCCGCGGCCTGCCACGGATTCGCGAGGTCCTCAGGATCGATGTTGAGCTCGGCGTCCACATGCGCAGCGAACGCATCGTGGGCGGTTAGCTCTTCAGCCACTTGCGCGGCGGTTTGTGGCGAAAGGCCTTTGGCCTCAAAAATGGCGGTTAGCTCGGCCAGCTCGGTCTCGGGGATATGGCGTAATTC
Organism: Mycobacterium sp.; assembly: GCA_035552295.1. GTDB lineage: Bacteria > Actinomycetota > Actinomycetes > Mycobacteriales > Mycobacteriaceae > Mycobacterium. The sequence goes on from DASZLQ010000111.1 coordinate 8,548, forward strand.
GTAGCGTTCCTTGGTCAGCAAGGCCTGCTCACTGTCGCGTTGGCTGGACACGGAGATGTATTCGCCCAACGCCATCGACACCGCACCGGCCGCCAGACCCGCCAGCCCGGCGGTGAAAATCGGACCACGCTGTGAGGTGGCGCCTGCGACACCGAGCACGATGCCAGCTACCGATACGATGCCATCATTGGCGCCCAGCACCGCTGCTCTTAACCAGTTCAACCGTGCCGATACACCCTCGCTGTGCGGTTCGGCCGCATGGGTTCGTTCAACCACGATGTAAAGCCAACAGCACTGCCTCCCGTCTCGCCAGCAAGCAAAGCCTCACCAAAGTCGCAGGTTAAGCGGTCCGCGCTGCTCCGCCGTTGCCGCCGTCGGCGGCGTTATGATCGCGATCGGCGCACGCTGCCGCCAACAGCCAAGGAGTCCGATGAATGTTGTCAATGGCCTGCCGGCTCACGTACTGCTCGTGCACTTTATGGTGGTACTCGCACCGCTAACGGCTCTGCTTGAGATCGCTTGCGTGCTTTGGCCCGCTGCCCGCCGGGGACAGCTGGTGTGGCTCACGCTGATCCTGGCCGTTGTGACTACGGTGTTGACACCGATCACCACAAACGCCGGCGGGTGGCTGTATGACCTGAGACGCAATCCCGACCCGATCTTGCGCGAGCATGCCGAGCGGGGCGGCACAATGTTGTATTTTTCGGTTGCGTTGCTCATCGTCGCAATTGTCCTGGTGGCATTGCATTTCGCCGAACGCCGGGCCGGCAAGGCGCTGCGAGTGACGAACATCATTGTCGCGGTTGTCGTGCTGGTCGTTGCGGTCTCGTCGATGATTCAGATCTACCGCATCGGTGACGCCGGTGCCCAGTCAGTGTGGGGCAACGAGATCGCACATCTGAAGAAGGCCAACGGCACCTAGCAACGCGGTAGTAAGCCGCGGAGCCGGGTCTAAAGGCCCTTCCGAAAAGCGCAGATCAGGCATAACGTCATTCGCTGAATCGGCCGATCGGGATGGCGTCGAGGAGTGCGAAATGTCCGAGGGCACCACAAAACACGGAATATTGGTCTGCGTCGACGGATCGGCGGCCTCCCATGCCGCCGTAGCTTGGGCAACCCAAGAGGCCGTCATGCGCCAGTTGCCGATCACGGTGATGCATGCGATCCCTCCCGTGGTTGTCGGCTGGCCCGTCGGGCAGATGTATGCGGACATGACGAAGTGGCAGCAGGAAAACGGACAGCATGTTGTCGATGAGGCCCGCAAGACCCTGAGCGCCAACCTGGGAGAGTCCGCGCCGCCTGAAATACACACTCAGATCGTGTATTCCGGTGTTCTTTCGGCATTGATTGAAGCCTCGAAGGACACTTGGATGATCGTCGTCGGCAGCCAGGGATTGGGCGCGTTGGGCCGCCTGCTGCTGGGTTCGGTCACGACGGGGCTTATTCATCATGCCCATTGCCCGGTCGCGGTAATTCATACCGATGAGGGAACTGCTCCTGATTCCAATGCACCTGTGCTACTGGGTATCGACGGATCGGCTGCCTCGGAAGCAGCGACTGCCTTGGCCTTTGATGAGGCCTCCCATCGAGGGGTTGGCTTGGATGCGCTACACGCATGGAGTGACGTGGGAGTATTCCCGATGCTCGGGATGAACTGGCGGGACAGCGAGGCCAAAGGACAGGAGGTGCTCGCCGAACGCCTCGCCGGCTGGCAAGAACGGTATCCCGATGTGCACGTCACGCGATTGCTGTTCTGCGACAAGCCTTCCCGATGGTTGCTCCAGGAGTCCGAACGTGCTCAGCTGGTGGTGGTCGGTAGCCACGGGCGTGGCGGGTTCAGGGGCATGCTTCTGGGCTCGGTAAGCTCCGCTGTGGCCCAATCGGCAAGAGTTCCTGTGATCGTCGTCCGCGATAGCTAGCCCATCTGAGGATGAGCGCCACGGTAGCGGCGTTGCGCACCAGGGCCTTTAGTCCTTCACAATGATGCCGTGCGACAAGCTCGACCCCCACCGGTGTTGGCTAGGGACGCGGCAGGCTCACGCGCACCGCAACGCATCAGGATTGGTCATAGTGTGGCTCGTACGTCAGCTTCACAATGTTGGAGAAGCACTTCGTCGCGGTGAGTTTCATTGCCGCCGTTAGGTCTTGGTGAAACAACAGCCCTCCCGACCCAGCAATGAAGGGGTGGATCGACAGGTCGAGCACGTCAAGCAGCTGCGCCTTCAACAGGGCCTGCGCGAGCAGCCCGTGGCCGAAGACGAGCAGGGGGCCACCGTCTTGCTGCTTGAGCTTGGTGACCTCAGCCGCGGCGTCACCGCGCACAATCACAGAGTTGTCCCAGTCGGCGTGCTCTAATGTCGAGGAGAACACGTATTTGGTGATCGTGTTGAGCCGATCGGTCCAGGGATGCTGTTGCCGGCCCGAGAAGATCTTGGCCAATTCCTCGTAGGTGACGCGGCCCATCAGCATGGCATCGGACGCAACCAGCAGGCCTAGTCCGTCGCGGTAGTAGGCGTCGTCGCGGTAATCGTAGAACCGGCGAGTTTCGGGTCCCGCGAATACGCCGTCGATCGAGGCCAGGGTGTATTCGATGATCTTTCGCATGAGTGTCTCCTGGTTCGCTGCGCTGGTGTAGGCGGGCTCGCTGCTGCAGCCAACCCGTCAACTGGGCAGACACCACGGCGCGGGTACACCGGGCGCAAAGCGCCCAATTTGCGGGGCGGCCGGGGTCGATATCGGTGAAACCTTGAACGTGAGATCTTGACGTGAGGAGTCAGGTGGAGGGTGGACGGTGACCCAGGAGCTATTGGCCCAGGCTCGCGCTGGAGATGGTCGCGCGTTTGGCCGGCTGGTAGACCCGTTTCGACGGGAGCTGCAGGTGCATTGCTACCGGATGCTGGGTTCTGCCCAAGATGCCGAGGACGCCCTGCAGGAAGCACTGTTGGCCGCCTGGCAGGGCCTGGGCGGGTTCGAGCAACGCGCCTCGTTGCGCACCTGGCTATACCGGATCGCGACCAGTCGCTGTCTCAACGCGCTGCGTGCGGCAAGCCGTCGCCCCAAGTCGGGCCCGCCGGTGACCGCGCTTAATCTGCCCGAGCCCTCCGGGCTCGGTGAGGTGGTGTGGCTGCAGCCCTTCCCCGACCTGCTTCTGGAGGGCGTCCCAGCCGACGCGCCAGGCCCGGAGGCCCGCTACCAAGCCAGCGAGGCTATATCGCTGGCGTTCATCACGGCGGTGCAGCTGCTGCCGGCACGTCAGCGCGCCGTGCTCATCCTGCGAGATGTCCTTGGCTACTCAACGCGCGAGGTGGCCCACATGCTCGATTCCAGCGAGCAGGCGATAGCGAGTGCACTTAAACGCGCCCGTGCGACCCTACGGC
>DASZLQ010000112.1:0-33403 GCA_035552295.1 Mycobacterium sp.
CCGTCAATCTCGCAACGATGACTGGCACGGTCGCCGTTATCCCGCTGCGCTGTGCCGCGCACCGCGGCTCAGACGGCCCGCCATTCACACGAACCTTCACTCTGACCAAGATCTAAACGTATTCCGACCGCACGCTTTTGAAGTTCGGGGGCCAGGGGCCGGAAATGACCCGAAAGGTCAGTTGCCGCAGCACAATCCAATGGCGAAGGAATGGCCCCGTGCTGCGGCTGCCATCCCGTCGTTAATGCCAGTAAATCCACCGGCGGCGAGTTTGGGTTAGGCAGATTTCTCCACCCACGATTCAGGATCCACCGTGCCGCCAACGATTCCGGCACTTCCGCTACCGCGTTGGGGCTTGATGATCTCCGCGACGTTGGGTGTCAGGGCTTCGGCGCCTAACCGAGGCAGTCCGCCGCGGTGGTCAGTTCTGCGGACATGTTCTGCTCCATCATCTTGAGCGCCGCTGCGCCCAGGTCGGGATCGATATGGGCGACGGCATCGGTCGGAACCACCACCTGAAAGTGGCGCACGTAGGCGTCGAGCGCGGTGTAGAGGATGCACTGCTCGGTCACTTGGCCGGTGAGGATAAGCCGCTTGGTTTCCAGCCGACCGAACAGATACGCCAGGGCCGTCGCGTAGAAGGCACTGTGGCGGACCTTGGTCAGCACGCGGCAATCTTCGGACGGCACGATCGGCTTGATCAGATCGGGCCGTGCGCCATCGAGCGCCGAGCGGACGATGTCGGAAAACTGAGCGGTGAAATCACCGTAGTTGTCGTTGATATAAACCAGGTCGACGTCGTCGGACTTACGGGCGCGCCGGACCAGATCGGCGAGCGGATCGATGATTTTCTCGACATTAGGTATCAGTTCTTCAGCATCGGGATGCTGATAACTGTTCATCATGTCGATCACCAGGACGGCGGTGTCGGTCATGCTGAGGTGATACCCGGCGAATGCCTGTTGACACCGGGCAGGCGACAATGGAAGGGCGATGGACTTTTACAACTGCTACAGCCAGGGCTTTGTCCGGGTCGCCGCGTGCACGCACCACACCACGATCGGCGATCCGGCGGCCAACGCTGAGTCGGTTCTGGGGTTGGCGCGCGAGTGCCACGACGACGGCGTCGCCCTGGCCGTCTTCCCGGAGCTCACGCTCTCCGGTTACTCCATCGAAGACATCGTGCTGCAAGACCTGTTGCTCGACGACGTCGAGGCCGCCGTTTCCGACATCGTCGCCGCGTCGACCGATCTATTGCCGGTGCTGGTGGTCGGTGCCCCACTGCGCTACGGGCAGCGGATCTACAACACCGCAGTCGTCATCCACCGCGGTGTGGTGCTCGGGGTAGCGCCCAAGTCGTACCTGCCCACCTACCGCGAGTTCTACGAGCGTCGCCAGATCTCCCCCGGAGACGACGAGCGCGGCGTCATCCGGATCGGTGACATCCAAGCGCCATTCGGCCCCGATCTGCTGTTCGCCGCATCCGACTTACCCGACTTCGTGTTGCATGTCGAAATCTGCGAGGACATGTTCGTGCCGATTCCGCCCAGTGCGGAAGCAGCGTTGGCAGGCGCCACGGTGCTGGCGAACCTGTCCGGCAGCCCGATCACGATCGGGCGCGCCGAGGACCGTTGCCTGCTCGCCCGCTCGGCATCGTCACGTTGCCTGGCCGCCTACGTCTACTCCGCCGCGGGGGAGGGCGAATCCACAACGGACCTGGCCTGGGACGGCCAGACCATGATCTGGGAGAACGGTGTGCTGCTCGATCAATCCGAGCGCTTCCCCAAAGGGGAGCGACGGTCGGTCGCCGACGTCGACACCGGGCTGCTCCGCTCAGAGCGGCTGCGGATGGGGACATTCGACGACAATCGCCGTCATCACCGGACGTCGGCCGAGTCGTTCCGCCGCATCGAGTTCAGGCTGGACCCCCCGGCCGGCGACATCGGACTGCGGCGCGTAGTCGAGCGTTTTCCGTTCGTCCCTGCCGATCCGCAACGGTTGCAACAGGATTGCTATGAGGCTTACAACATCCAAGTCTCCGGGCTGGAACAGCGGCTGCGCGCGCTGAACTACCCGAAGGTCGTCATCGGGATTTCCGGCGGGCTCGACTCGACACACGCGCTGATCGTCGCCGCGCGCGCGGTGGATCGCGAAAAGCGGCCCCGCAGTGACATTCTGGCGTTCACGCTGCCCGGCTTCGCTACCGGAGACCGCACCAAGCGCAATGCGATCCAGCTGTGCCGTGCACTTGGCGTCACCTTCTCCGAGATCGACATCCGCGACACCGCACAGCTGATGCTGAAAGAGATCGATCATCCGTTCTCCCGTGGTGAGAAGGTCTACGACGTCACCTTCGAGAATGTCCAGGCCGGATTGCGCACCGACTACCTCTTCCGGCTGGCCAACCAGCGCGGGGGCATCGTGCTGGGCACTGGTGATCTCTCCGAGCTCGGGCTGGGCTGGTCGACATACGGTGTCGGCGATCAGATGTCGCACTACAACGTCAATGCCGGCGTGCCCAAGACGCTGATCCAGCATCTGATTCGCTGGGTCATCTCGTCGGGGCAATTCGAGCCGCAGGTCGACGAGGTGCTGCAGTCGGTGCTCGACACCGAGATCACCCCGGAACTCGTTCCCAGCGGTGAAGAGGAAGAGCTGCAGAGCAGCGAGGCGAAGGTCGGGCCGTTTGCCCTGCAAGACTTTTCACTTTTCCACGTCTTGCGCTTCGGATTCCGGCCGTCGAAGATCGCGTTTCTGGCCTGGCATGCGTGGAGCGACCCCGAGCGTGGCAGGTGGCCGACCGGATTCCCCGAGGACAAGCGACCGTCATATTCGCTCAAGGAGATCCGGCACTGGCTGGGTGTCTTTGTGCAGCGGTTCTACTCGTTCAGTCAGTTCAAGCGCTCGGCATTACCCAACGGCCCCAAGGTTTCTCACGGCGGAGCTTTGTCGCCGCGCGGGGATTGGCGCGCCCCGTCGGATATGTCCGCCCGCATCTGGCTCGATGAGATCGAGCGCGAAGTCCCCGAGGACTGACGCAATAGCGCCTGGCGACGCACCGCGTTTCTTATCGTTGACCGATCACGTTTGCGACGATGGTCTCGACGAAGCCCTCATCGGTTGGCTCGCGGGTGAACCAGCGGCGGTAGTACAGCGGTCCGATCATCGCGGAAATCATCTGCGACGTGTCGGTTGTGGGGGGTAACTGGCCCCGTTCGACGCCGCGGGTGAGAACTTCCGCGAGCGGAGCGGCATGACCGCGCTGGATCATCCCGTGCACCGCGGCGAATTCGGGGTCGCGTTCGGCGACGTCGACGATCGAGGGCACCACTGAAGACCAGCGTGCCGTGGCGAGCAGGTGCGCCAGGTTCGTCAGGATAGCCGTCGCATCGGCCGCAACCGAGCCGGTGTCGGGAGCCTCCACCTCGGCGCTGATGCGGGACGCGGCGTCGAGGACAAGCGCTTGGCGTGAGGGCCAATGGCGGTAGATCGTCGTCTTTGCCACGCCGGACCGGTTCGCGACCTCGTCTACGGTGAATCCGCTCACTCCACTCTCGCTGAGCAGTTCCATGGCGGTCACCAGTACACGGTCACGGGATCGACGGACACGACCGTCGACCGCAACTTCGCCCGCCGACACCGCCGGAGACGGCGAGGGTCGCGTTCGTGCCACGCGCCGCGAAGGTGGTCCAGCCATGCGTTTGTTTCCCTGCGAATCATCACCGACGACTTGGAGCGTCTGGTCGAGTTCTACGAACAGGTCCCCGGGGTTGCGGGGGTGCGCTATACGCCGGTGTTCGCCGAGCTCATCTTCCCGTCGTTCACCTTGGCAATCGGCCACACGGTAACGACGAAGTTCTTTGGTGAGGATGCCGCGCGCCCTGCTGAAAACCACACCGCCATAATCGAATTCAAGGTCGACGATGTCGACGGCGAATTTGAGCGACTCCAGCCGACCGTGTGCGAGTGGGTGCAGAAGCCCACCACCATGCCATGGGGCAACCGATCCATCCTCTTTCGCGATCCCGACGGTAACCTCGTCAACCTGTTCACACCGGTCACCGGGGAGGCGATCAAGAAATTCAACGGTTGACTACACCGGCGATGGTGCCCTCGGGCCGACGCGCCCACGAGGTCGGCGGAGACGCGGGGTAGCCAATCAGTCCGACAGCGGGGATGAATCATCCCGCAGCGCCGCCTCGATCGCTTCGGCATCCGGTGCGCAGTCACCGGCGCCGGGCACTAATGTCGACAGCGCTGCAGCGGCGCAGGCCCGCTGCAACGCAGCCAGTCGCTCGGCCCGCGAGCCCGGGTTGCGTGGCCAGTTCGCGGCCAGCACTCCGGCGAAGACGTCGCCGGCGCCGGTGGTGTCCACCGCTTTGACCACCGGGGCGGGTACCCAGAACTCGTCATCGGGACTGACGCAGTGGGCGCCGCGCGCACCGAGAGTTGTCACCAAGTGTGTTGGCCGCCAGGGCCATTCGTCGGCCTCGGCTTCGTTGGCGATCACCACGTCCGCGACGGACGCCAGCTCGGCCAGCAAGCTTCGGTCCTGGCCGGCCGGTGAGGCGTTGACCATGACGACCGCTTCCGCCGACCGGCCTACGCGTGCGGCAGCCACCGCCGTCGGCACCGGAATCTCCAACTGGGTCAACAACACCTCGCAGTCGGTGATGACCGAGCGCACGGCACCATCGGCCAACGTCAATTGCCCGTTAGCGCCTGGTGCCACCACGATGGTGTTCTCGGCGCCGGCATCGACCACGATGATCGCCGTTCCGCTGGGCCCCGGTATTGCGACGGTCCCGTCCAGCCCAACATCATTGCCCAACAGGTGAGCCCGCAACTGTTCCGCGGCCGGATCGTCGCCGACCGCGCCGACGAACTGTACCCGCGCGCCCGCGCGCGCCGCGGCCACGGCTTGGTTGCCACCCTTGCCGCCGGGTGCATAGGTCAACGACGACGCCAACACTGTCTCGCCCGGACGTGGCAGGGCGCTGACGTCGAACGTAAGGTCCACGTTCACGCTGCCAACCACGCAAACCCGCGCCATCCCGCCGACGTTAGTCGCGTCGGTTCTGCGTTTCGACGCTGAACGCTTCGTGCAAACGCCAATTTCTTGAGTTTCGCGCGCTAGTCTGCTGCGTTAGCGATGCCGAATCCTCTTAGAGAAAGGCGGAAGGCATTGACATCGAGCGAGCTAACAGACGCCAAACCGGCCCCTGATACAGCCACGGAAACCGCGCCGGAATCCGCCCCGGCTAAAAAGACCCACACGGGTACGCGCCGGCCGTTAGTGTGGCACCGTTTCCGGTTCGGCATCCAGTCCAAGATCTTGGTGGCGATGCTGCTAGCGGGCATCCTCGGCGTTGCGGTGATCGGCCTCATCGGGGCTTTAACCGGCCGCGGCGCCTTGCGGCAAGTGGAGTCCGAGCGACTGATCGAATTGCGGGAGTCGCAGAGGCGGCAGGTGGAGGCCCTGTTCAGGGAGGTGACCAATTCGCTGATCGTCTACAGCAGCGGATTCAGCGTCAACGAGGCTACGGCGGCGCTCACCGCGGGCTTTAACCAATTGGCCAACGCGACGATCACACCCGCCCAGCAGCAGGCGCTCGTCAATTACTACGACAATGAAATGATCAAGCCGATCAAGCGCACGACCGGTGGCTTGATCGATATCAACGCGGTTCTGCCGAGTTCGGCCGCGCAGAAATACGTTCAGGCGTACTACACCGCACCTTCCCGGTCGGCCACCGACTCAATGCCCGTCGCGGATGCCGGCGACGGCAGCGCCTGGTCGGCAGCTAACGCGCACTTCGACTTCTACCTTCGCGATATCGTCACCCGCTTCGAATATCGGGACGCGCTGCTGATCGACACGCAGGGCAACGTCGTCTACAGCGTCATGAAAGGCCCCGACCTCGGGACAAATATCCTCACCGGCCCGTATCGCGAATCAAACCTGCGAGATGCATACCAAAAAGCATTGCGCTCCAACGACGCAGACTTCGTCTGGATCACCGACTTTCAGCCGTTTCAGCCGCAACTCGACGCCCCCACAGCGTGGGTGGTATCGCCGGTTGGCATGAACGGCAAAATCGACGGCGTAATGGCGCTGCCGGTGCCGATCTCGAAGATCAACAAGGTCATGACCGCCAACAAACATTGGCAAACCGCCGGCATGGGCCCCTCGACCGAGACGTATCTGGCCGGCCCCGATGACTTGATGCGTTCTGATTCGCGGCTTTTCCTGGAGGACCCGAAGGAGTACCGGCGCGAGGCCATAGCCGCCGGCACCCCACCCGATGTCGTCGACCGAGCGATCCGGTTGGGTGGCACGACGCTGGTGCAGCCGGTCGGAAGCGCCGGTCTTCGCGCCGCGCAACGCGGGGAGTCCGGCACCATCGGCGGCACCGATTACACGGGTAATAGGGAATTGGAAGCCTATGCCCCGTTGAACATTCCCAACTCCGACTTGCACTGGTCGATCCTGGCGACGCGAGACGACTCCGATGCCTTCGCGCGGCTGGGCCACTTCAGCAAGACGCTGGTGATTGCGGTCACCTCCCTGGTTTTCGCCGTCTGCGTGGCCTCGATGTTCATCGCCCAGGCAGCGGTGCGGCCGGTCCGGCGCCTCGAGGAGGGCACGCGAAAGATCAGCTCCGGCGACTACGACATCAACATTCCGGTGATGTCACGCGACGAAATCGGTGATCTCACCGCGGCTTTCAATGAAATGAGTCGCAATCTCGCGATCAAAGAAGAGTTGCTCAACGAGCAACGCAACGAAAACAATCGGATACTGCTGGCGCTGATGCCCGAGTCGATTGTCCAGCGGTATCGCGAGGGTGAAGCGACCATCGCGCAGAAACACCAGGACGTCGCCATAATCTTTGCCGACATCGTCGGGCTCGACGAGCTTTCCAACGATCTTCCGGGCCACGAATTGGTCGGAATCGTCGACGGACTGTTCCGCCAGTTTGATTCGGCGGCCGAAACGCTTGGCGTGGAACGGATCCGCACGTTCCACAACAGCTACCTCGCCACCTGTGGGGTGATCACTCCGCGACTGGACAGCATTCACCGAAGCGTTGACTTCGGCGTGGAATTGCATCGCATCATCGATCGGTTCAACAGCCAGACCGGTCACGAGTTGCGCCTTCGGGTCGGCATCAACACCGGCAACGTCATCAGCGGGCTGGTAGGCGGATCGAGTCTCGTCTATGACATGTGGGGTGCAGCGGTAAGCCTGGCCTACCAAATGCACAGAGGCGCACCGCAGCCCGGCATCTATGTCAGCTCTCAGGTATACGAAGCGATGCGAGACGTGCGCCAGTTCACGCCCGCCGGAACGATTTCGGTTGGCGGAACCGATCAGGCGATGTACCGGTTGTCGGAGCGATGATGAACGCGTGGCACTCCTCATGGTTCTACTGGTCGGTTGGTATCGCGGTCGGATTTCCGCTCGGGCTGATCTTTCTGACCGAGCTGCAGCAAACGCTTATCCGCCGGCATAGCCACCTGGCCCGGCAGGTAAGCCTGCTGCGTAACTACCTGCTGCCGCTGGCTGCCCTGCTGCTGTTGCTCGTCAAGGCCTCGCAGATCCCGGCCGGAGAAGTCCCCGTGCGAATGCTCACCACGCTATTCGGCTTCCTGGTGCTGGTGCTGTTGCTGTCCGGGCTCAACGCCACCGTGTTTGCGGGCGCGCCAGAAGAGAGCTGGCGCAAACGGCTGCCTGCCATCTTTCTCGACGTCGCGCGTTTCGCGCTGATCGGCGTGGGCCTTGTTCTGATGTTGTCCTATATCTGGGGCGTCCGGGTCGGTGGCTTGTTCACAGCGCTGGGCGTGACATCGGTCGTCATCGGCCTGATGTTGCAGAACTCGGTCGGCCAGATCGTCTCGGGCTTGTTCATGCTGTTCGAGCAGCCCTTCCGAATCAACGATTGGTTGGATACGGGGACGGTGCGGGGGCGTGTCATCGAAGTGAACTGGCGGGCCGTGCACATCGACACGGGCAGCGGGATGCGCGTCACGCCGAACTCGGTGCTGGCCACGACGGCGTTCACGAATCTCAGCCGCCCGGCGGGCTCCCACAAATTGGCCATGACGACCACATTTTCGGCGGCTGACCCGCCCGACCGAGTTTGCGCGATGCTGTCGCGTGTCGCTCTCGGGCTGCCGCACCTCAGGAGCGACAGCGTGCCCCGCTCGGTACCCGTTGGCGGCGCCGAGTACCGCACGACCATCGGGTTGAACTCACCGGCCGACAATGGCGCCGCGCGCGCAACATTTCTGCGCTGGATCTGGTACGCGGCACGGCGGGAAGGGCTGCACCTCGACAACAGCGACGACGACTACTCGACTACCGAACTTGTGGAAAAAGCGGTGCGCACCGTGGTGGCGCCGGCATTGCGGCTGAACGCCGACGAACAGCGATCGCTGTATTCCTGTGCCAGGCTCGTTCGATACGGTGCCGACGAAACCGTGGAGTACGTCGGTCAGGTGCCTAACGGGATGACGTTCCTGGTCGCAGGGCGCGTGCAGCTGACCGCGACGGCCGACGACGGGTCGGTCGTGCCGATCAGCACGCTGGTCGAGGGCTCGTTCCTGGGGCTGACCGCGCTGACTCGGCAACCGAACACCGCGAGCGCGTTCGCGCTCGCGGAAGTAACCGCGTTGGAGATCGATCGCGAACACCTCGAGCATCTCGTGATGCGTGAACCGTTGCTGCTACAGAACTTTGGCCGCATCCTCGAAGAACGTCAAAGCAAGGTGCGGCAGGCCCGGCGCGGCGAGCGGGTAGCGTGAGCCGCCGGCTCTAGGCGTTCGGTGAGGGGCAGCCAAACTTGGCCTGCTAAGGACCGATACGCTGGTTAAATGAGTCTGCAAGCACCATCGCTTCCCGACTTGCGCCGAGAGGTCCACAATGCCGCACGCCGCGCCCGCGTCGCTTCGCGCGTCCTCGCGGTGTTGCCGACGGTCGCCAAGGACCAGGCGCTGCAGTCCGCCGCAGATGCGATCGCGGCCCACGTCGATTTGATCCTGGCGGCCAACGCCGAAGATCTCGAGGCTGCCCGGGCCGCCCGCACACCGACCGCGATGCTCGACCGGCTGGTGTTGGACCCCGAGCGTGTCGACGGAATCGCCGCCGGCCTGCGTCAGGTCGCGGGGCTGCCCGACCCGGTGGGTGAGGTGCTGCGCGGCTATACCCTGCCCAATGGGCTGCAGTTGCGGCAGCAGCGGGTTCCGCTGGGCGTAGTCGGCATGATCTACGAGGGCCGGCCCAACGTCACAGTCGACGCTTTCGGTTTGGCGCTCAAGTCCGGCAATGCCGTGTTGTTGCGCGGAAGCTCGTCGGCGGCGAGGTCAAACCGGGTGCTCGTCGAGGTGCTGCGTGCTTCGCTGGTGAGCGAGGACTTGCCCGCCGACTCGGTTCAGCTGCTTTCGGTCGCGGATCGGTCCACAGTGACGCACCTGATCCAGGCTCGCGGCCTGGTTGACGTGGTGATCCCGCGCGGAGGAGCCAGCCTGATCGACGCGGTGGTCCGCGACGCGCAGGTGCCCACTATCGAGACCGGTGTCGGCAACTGTCACGTCTACGTGGACGAAGGCGCCGACCTGGCGGTGGCGGAGCGGGTCCTGCTGAACTCCAAGACCCGACGGCCCAGTGTCTGCAATGCCGCGGAGACGCTGTTGGTCGACGCCGCGATCGCCGGGGAGGCAATGCCCAGGCTGGTGGCCGCACTGCAAGACGCCGGGGTGACGGTGCACCTCGATGCCGACGAGGAGAACCTGCGCCGCGAATACCTCTCGATGGACATCGCGGTGGCGGTGGTCGACGGCGTCGACGCCGCGATCGCCCACATCAACGAGTACGGCTCCGGACATACCGAGGCCATCGTGACCAGCAATATGGCTGCCGCACAACGGTTTACCGACGGAGTCGATTCCGCGGCGGTGATGGTCAATGCATCGACGGCGTTCACCGACGGCGAGCAGTTCGGTTTCGGTGCTGAGGTCGGCATCTCCACCCAGAAGCTGCATGCCCGCGGGCCGATGGGGTTGCCGGAATTGACCTCGACCAAATGGATTGCGTGGGGCGATGGCCACATCCGTTCGTCCTGACGGCCCGCGACGAAAAGTGCTTTAGGAGAGTCCCATTGTGAGTGTGCCCGCCCGACCCGTGCCGCTGTTCGCGGACATCAACGATGTTTCGCGACGGTTGGCCGAAACTGGTTATCTGCCGGACACTGCCACTGCCACGGCCGTCTTCCTGGCCGACCGGCTCGGCAAGCCGTTGCTGGTGGAAGGTCCCGCCGGTGTGGGCAAGACCGAGCTGGCCCGCGCTGTCGCCCAGGCCACCGGGTCGGGTTTGGTTCGGCTGCAATGCTACGAGGGGGTCGACGAGGCGCGAGCGCTGTACGAGTGGAACCACGCCAAGCAGATCCTGCGCATTCAGGCCGGCTCCGGAGACTGGGATGCGACCAAGAGCGACGTGTTCAGCGAGGAGTTCTTGCTGTCCCGTCCGCTGCTGACCGCCATTCGGCGCACCGAGCCGACGGTGCTGCTGATCGACGAGACCGACAAGGCTGATATCGAGATCGAAGGCCTGCTGTTGGAGGTGCTGTCCGACTTCGCGGTTACCGTTCCGGAGCTGGGCACGCTGACCGCCGAGCGGGCGCCGTTTGTATTGCTGACCTCCAACGCCACCCGTGAACTGTCGGAAGCGCTCAAGCGCCGCTGCCTGTTCTTGCACATCGACTTTCCCAGCCCCGACCTGGAACGCCGCATCCTGTTGTCCCGAGTCCCCGAGCTGCCCGCACACCTCGCCGAGGAATTGGTGCGCATTATCGGTGTGCTGCGCGGGATGCAGCTCAAGAAAGTGCCATCTATCGCCGAAACCATCGACTGGGGCCGCACGCTGCTCGCGTTGGGCCTGGATACCATCGACGACGCAGTCGTTGCCCAGACGCTCGGTGTGGTCCTCAAGCACCAATCCGACCAGCAGCGCGCCAGTGGCGAGCTACGGCTGAATTAGGAAGTACTGATGGCCGTCCGTCGCATCCGACCCAGCAGGCCGCTCGCCCCGCACGGGCTACCCGGTCATTTGGTGGGCTTCGTGGAAGCGCTTCGCGGACAGGGAATTTCGGTCGGTCCATCGGAGACGGTGGACGCAGGCCGGGTGATGGCCACCCTCGGACTGGGTGATCGGGAGGTGCTGCGCGAAGGCATGGCCTGCGCGGTGCTGCGCCGGCCTGATCACCGCGAGACCTATGACGCCATGTTCGACCTGTGGTTCCCGCCAGCGTTGGGCGCGCGCGCGGCGGTCTCGGCAGACGCGGAAGACGTGCCGGGGGACGGCGACGCTTTGCCGCCCGACGACGTCGAGGCGATGCGTCAGATGCTGCTGGATTTACTCGCCGAAAACCCCCAGCTTGCCGACATGGATGAGCGGCTGGTCGCGATGGTCGCGCGGATCGTAGAGGCCTACGGCAAATACAGCTCCAGCCGCGGCCCGTCGTTCTCGTCGTATCAGGCGCTCAAGGCGATGGCGCTGGACGAGCTGGAAGCCAAGTTGCTGGCGGGGCTGCTCGCCCCGTACGGCGACGAGCCCACACCCACGCAGGAGCAGATCGCCAAAGCGCTTGCCGCGCAGAGGATTACTCAGCTGCGCAAGCTGGTCGACGCGGAGACCAAGCGACGCACCGCCGAGCAACTCGGCCGCGACCACGTCCAGATGTACGGCATCCCACAGCTTTCCGAGAACGTCGAGTTCCTGCGAGCCTCCGGCGATCAGCTGCGCCAGATGCAGCGGGTGGTGGCACCGCTGGCCCGCACGCTCGCGACCCGGCTGGCGGCCCGTCGGCGCCGCGCCCGCGCCGGGTCGATCGATCTGCGTAAAACGCTGCGCAAGTCGATGTCCACCGGTGGCGTGCCGATCGACGTGGTGTTGGCCAAACCCCGCCCGGCACGCCCGGAATTGGTCGTGCTGTGCGACGTGTCCGGTTCGGTCGCGGGGTTCAGCCACTTCACTCTGCTGCTCGTACACGCTTTGCGCCAACAGTTCTCGCGGGTTCGTGTCTTCGCTTTCATCGATACCACCGACGAGGTGACCCACATGTTCGGGCCCGAGGCCGACCTGGCTGTGGCGATCCAGCGGATCACCCGGGAGGCCGGCGTCTACAGCCGGGACGGCCATTCCGACTACGGCAACGCTTTCGTCTCGCTCCTGCAGGCTCATCCGAATGTGCTCTCACCGCGCAGTTCGCTGCTGGTGCTCGGGGACGGCCGCACCAACTACCGCGACCCGGCCATCGATGTGCTGACCGATATGGTGACCGCCAGCCGGCACGCGCACTGGCTCAACCCCGAGCCAAAACACCTGTGGGGCAGCGGCGACTCGGCCGTGCCGCGTTACCAAGAGGTGATCACGATGCACGAGTGCCGGTCCGCCAAGCAGCTGGCCGCGGTGATCGACCAGCTGCTGCCGGTGTGATCTCTTGCTTTGAGGGCCCGAGCTGGGGAATCGGTCCTGATCGCACGCTCAAGTAAGCTGGCAAATCGTGCAAAAGCAGCTTCGCAGGCTAGGAGTGATGGGTGGGACGTTCGATCCCATCCATTACGGCCACCTGGTCGCTGCCAGTGAGGTCGCCGACCTGTTCGATCTCGATGAAGTGGTGTTTGTGCCCAGCGGCCAGCCGTGGCAGAAGGACCGGCACGTGTCAGCTGCCGAGGACCGTTACCTGATGACGGTGATCGCCACCGCCTCCAATCCCCGCTTCTCGGTGAGCCGAGTCGACATCGACCGCGCCGGACCCACCTACACCAGGGACACGCTGCGCGATCTGCACGCCCTCAACCCGGACTCCGAGCTGTACTTCATCACCGGCGCCGACGCGCTGGCCTCCATTCTGTCGTGGCAGGGCTGGGAAGAGCTGTTCGACTTGGCGCGCTTCGTCGGGGTCAGCCGGCCCGGATACGAGTTGCGCCACGACCACATCACCGGTGTGCTGGGCCAGCTGGCCGAGGATGCGCTGACCCTTGTCGAGATTCCGGCACTGGCGATTTCGTCGACCGACTGTCGTCGTCGCGCCGGGGAGCGCCGGCCACTGTGGTACCTGATGCCCGACGGCGTCGCGCAGTACGTCTCCAAACGCCGGCTCTACCGCCGCGAACGGGGGGCCGCTGGGGCGGCCGGCCAGACGACCTCCAGCCTGGCCACCGGGAAGAACACGTGACCGCAACCCAGGAAGCCATCGAGATGGCGACGGTGGCCGCCGGCGCGGCCGCTGCCAAGCTCGCCGACGATGTCATCGTCATCGACGTCTCCGGCCAGTTGGTGATCACGGACTGCTTCGTCATCGCCTCGGCGACCAACGAGCGGCAGGTCAACGCCATCGTTGACGAGGTCGAGGAGAAAATGCGCAAGGCGGGCTACCGGCCGGCGCGCCGCGAGGGCGCCAGGGAAGGCCGGTGGACGCTGCTGGATTACCGCGACATCGTCGTGCACATCCAGCACCAGGACGATCGCAATTTCTATGCCCTGGACCGGCTGTGGAGTGACTGCCCGGTGGTGCCGGTGGATTTGGGCGAGAACTCCGGCGACTCAGCGAGCGCGCAATGAGGGTGCGTCGTCTGGTGATGTTGCGGCACGGGCAAACCGACTTCAACCTCGGTAGCCGAATGCAGGGCCAGCTGGATACCGAGCTCAGTGAGCTGGGCCGCGCGCAGGCAGTCGCCGCTGCGGAGGTGCTGGGCAAGATGCAGCCGTTGCGGATTGTTTCGTCGGATCTGCGGCGCGCCTATGACACGGCGATCAAGGTGGGGGAGCGCACCGGCCTGAAGGTCTGGGTGGACGACCGATTGCGGGAGACCCATCTTGGCGACTGGCAGGGCCTGACTCACGCCCAGATCGATGCCGAGGCCCCGGGTGCCCGGTTGGCGTGGCGCGAAGACGCGACGTGGGCACCACATGGCGGGGAAAGCAGGGTCGACGTGGCCGCTCGCAGCCTGCCGTTGGTTGCCGAACTGGTATCCGGCGACCCGGAATGGGGTGACAGCAACCAACCGGATCGACCCGTGGTGCTGGTGGCGCACGGCGGCCTGATCGCCGCGTTGTCGGCCGCGCTGTTGAAGCTTCCGATCGCCAACTGGCCGATTTTGGGCGGCATGGGCAACGCCAGTTGGGTGCAGCTGTCCGGCCATTCCGATGACTACGGCGTTGACTTTGACAGCATCCGCTGGCGCCTCGATGTGTGGAACGCTTCGGCGCAGGTCTCCAACGATGTCCTCTGAAGCACGACCGGTGTTGCTGGTCTTCGCGGACTCGCTGGCCTATTATGGGCCCACCGGTGGCCTGCCCGCCGACGATGCCCGTATCTGGCCCAATATTGTTGCTTCACAACTAGGTTGGGATTTGGAACTGATTGGCCGCATCGGCTGGACCTGCCGCGACATCTGGTGGGCGGCAACCCAGGATCCGCGGGCCTGGGCGGCGCTGCCCAGGGCGGGTGCGGTTCTATTCGTCACCGGAGGGATGGATTCACTGCCCTCGGTGCTGCCGACCGCGCTGCGCGAGCTGATCCGCTACGTGCGGCCGCCGTGGCTGCGGCGTTGGGTCCGCGATGGGTATGCCTGGGTGCAACCCAGGCTCTCGCCGGTGGCCAGGTCCGCGTTGCCGCCGCAGTTGAGCGCCGAGTACCTTGAACAGACCCGCGGTGCAATCGATTTCAACCGCCCCGGAATCCCGATCGTGGCATCGCTGCCGTCGGTGCACGTCGCTGAGACATATGGCAAGGCCCACCACGGTCGCGCGGGGACCGCTGCTGCGATAACCGAATGGGCGCGGAGCCATGATGTCCCTCTGGTGGATCTCAAAGCCGCTGTGGCCGAACACATTATGAGTGGACGCGGCAATCCCGACGGAATTCACTGGAATTTCGAGGCCCACCAGGCAGTCGCGGAGCTGATGCTCAAGGCGCTGGCCGAAGCCGGGGTATCGACCGAGAAGCCACGCGGGTAGAACCATGCCTGTTGTGGTGGTGACCGATGCGTCGTCCCGGCTGCCGGCCGAGTTGCTCGAAAAGTGGGCGATACGAGTAGTTCCGCTGCACATCTTGCTGGACGGCGACGATCTGCGCGACGGCGTGGACGAGATCCCCGATGATGTCTACAAGCGGCACGCCACGACCGCGGCGGCCACTCCGGCCGAACTGGCCAACGTCTACCAGGAGGCGCTGGCGGACAGCGACGGGGATGGTGTGGTGGCGGTGCATATTTCGTCGGCGTTGTCGGGAACCTACGGCAACGCCGAACGGACCGCGGCCGACCTCGATCCGGCCGTGCGGGTGATCGACTCGAGATCCGCCGCGATGGGCACCGGCTTTTCCGTGCTGGCCGCCGCGCGGGCCGCGGCCGCCGGCGGCGACCTGGACTCTGTCGCGGACGCGGCGAGTTCGGCTGTGGCCCGCAGTCACGCGTTCATGGTGGTGCACCGTCTGGACAACCTGCGCCGCAGCGGTCGGATCGGTGGCGCCAAGGCCTGGCTTGGCACCGCACTGGCGCTCAAGCCATTGCTGCGCGTCGAGGACGGCAAACTTGTTCTGGTCCAACGGGTGCGCACGGTCAGCAATGCAACGGCGGCGATGATCGATCGGGTCTGCGAACTTGTCGGCGATGGCGCTGCAGCACTGGCGGTGCACCACGTCGCCAACCCCGACGGCGCGAGCGAGGTGGCGGCGATGCTGGCGCGGCGGCTACCGGCTTGCGAGCCGGCGATCGTCACGCCGTTGGGACCGGTGCTCGCGCTGCACGTCGGCGCGGGAGCCGTCGCGGTGTGCCTGGAATTGGCAGAAACCTAGGCGGTTACCGCCCGTCGGGCATTGTCACCGCGCGGGTGCACGACCTGTGGCCACCAGAACCAGCGTCCCAGCAGGACGGCGATCGACGGCATCAACAGTGTGCGCACGATCAGCGTGTCGAGCAGCAGACCAATACAGACGGTAGACCCGAACTGGCCCAACACCCGCAAGTCGCTGCCCAGCATGGACGCCATGGTGAAGGCGAACACCAGACCCGCCGCGGTCACCACCCCGCCGGTCCCGGCCATTGACCGGATGATTCCCGTCTTGAGTCCGCCATGGATCTCTTCCCTGAACCGGGAGACCAGCAGCAGATTGTAGTCGGATCCAACGGCCAACAGGATGATCACGGAAAGCGCCATGACGATCCAGTGGATCTTGAAGCCGAAGAGGTCCTGCCAGACGAGCACCGACAGGCCGAAGGACGCGGCGATCGAGCTGGCCGCGGTCCCGACGATCACCAGCGCGGCGACCACGCTCCTCGTGAGCAGCAGCATGATCATGAAGATCAGAGTGAGCGCCGATACCACCGCGATCATGAGGTCATATTTGGCGCCGTCGTGCATGTCTTTGAAGGTTGCGGCGGTACCGCCGAGATACACCTTGGCGTCGGACAGGGAGGATTGCTTCAGGCCCTCCTGCGCGGCGGTGCGCTCGGAATCGACGCGCGAGATTCCTTCTGGGGTCATCGGATCGCCCTGGTGAGTGATGAAGAAGCGTGCCGACTTACCGTCCGGCGACAGGAACATTCGCAGTCCCGTCTGGAAGTCCGGGTTCTGGAAGGCTTCGGGCGGCAGGTAGAAGAAGTCGTCATTCTTGGAGGTGTCGAAGCTCTGCCCCATGACGACCGCGGTGTCGCTCATCGCCTCCATTTGGTTGATCATCGCCGAGAACGTCTGGTACAGCGTCAGCGTGATCCCTTTGGTGGCCTTCAGCGTCGCAATCAGCGTGGGGAACAGCGTCATCAGCTCGTGCGTGGCCGAGGCGGTGCGCTGGATGTCGGCCGTGAGTTCGTGGAACTTCCCGGCAAGCTGATCGAACCCGTCCAACGAGTCGAAGAGGGACCGCAATGACCAGCACATGGGAATGTCGAAGCAGTGCTTGTCCCAGTAGAAGTAACTGCGTAGCGGCCGCCAGAAGTCGTCGAAATCCGCGATGTGGTTCCGCAACGTATCGGTGATCTCCGATGTTTCGGCCGTGGTCCGTGCGCTGTCGTCAGCGGCCTTGGAAAGATCTTGCGTCACCGCGTACTGGCGTTCCGTGATGTCGATGTTGACCTGCAGCTGGTCGGCCAATTTGAGGATGTCGGCCATGCGCTCTTTGAGGAAGGCCATGTTCTGCATGGTCGTTTGGCTCTGCATGCTGTTTTGGAACGGTATCGAGCTGTGTTGAATCGGAATGCCCAGCGGTCTGGTGATGTCCTGGATCATGGCGATACCGACGGTGCGCATGACGTTTTTGGCCACCCGATCCAAAACCAGCATGTCGGCCGGATTTCGCATGTCATGGTCGGCTTCGACCATCAACATGTCGGGGTTCATCCGCGCCTGCGAGAAATGCCGGTCCGCCGCCGCTTGCCCGAGATTGGACGGGGCTGAAGTCGGCAGGTAGTAGCGGTCGTTGTAGCTCGTCGTGTAGCTCGGCAGGGCCACCATGCCGACCAGGACAACGGCGGCACTGACGGCCAAAACTGGTGCGGGCCAACGCACTACCGCAGTGCCCACCCGGCGCCATAGTCGACCCCTCTTGGCTGCCCGCTTGGATTCGAAGAGATGGAAGCGACTGCCCACGAAAACAACCGCGGGACCCAGCGTGAGCCCGGCCAACACCACGACCAGCATTCCGATCGCGACGGGTGCGCCCATGGTGTTGAACCAGGGCAACCGCGCGAAGCTCAGACAGTAGGTCGCCCCGGCGATGGTCAGGCCCGACCCCAAGACGACCGGAGCCACCCCACGAAATGTGGTGTAGTAGGCGGTTTCTCGATCCTCGCCGGCTCGCAGTGCCTCTTGATAGCGGCCGACGAGGAAGATGCCGTAGTCCGTCCCCGCCGCGATCGCCAACATGGTCAGGATGTTGGCGGCAAACGTGGTCAGCCCGAATGCGTCGTGATACGCGAGAACCGCGACGACTCCCCGCGAACATGCCAATGCGACGAAGGTCATGAACAGCTGGACCAGCGTGGTGACGATGGAGCGGTAGACCAGCAGCAACATGATCGCGATGGCACCCAGCGTGAACAGGGTGATCTTGGCCAGACTCGCGTTGCCGATGATGTGCATGTCATCGCTGAGTGCGGCGGGCCCGGTGACGTAGGCCTTCACCCCGGGCGGCGCCTGGTTGCGTTCGATCACCTTGCGGACGGCGTCCACGGAATCGTTCGCCTGCGTCGTGCCCTGGTTGCCGGCGAGATTCAACATGACGTAGGCGCCCTTGGCGTCAGCGCTCTGCGCCCCGGCCGCGGTTAGCCGGTCTCCCCAGAAGTCCTGGATGTGCTGGATGTGCTTGGGATCCGCGCGCAGTTGGCGGACCACGTTGTCGTAGTAGTGGTGCGCGTCCTCACCGAGGGGCTGCTGACCTTCCAGCACGATCATCACGGTGCTGTTGGAGTCGAATTCGTGGAAGTTGTGACCCAGCAGCATCATCGCCTTCATGGACGGCGCATCCAGTGGTGCCATCGGCGCCGAGTGCGCTTCGCCGACGACTTCCAATCGCGGGACGATGACGTTCACCAGGATCGTCACAAATACCCAGCCCAGGATGATGGGCACCGCGAAAATGCGGATTGTGTGGGGCAGGACTGGCCGGTGGCCGCGCTCAGCCTTAGCGGGGCTCTGGGTGCGGATCGGCCCCGTGTCCGCGTCTTCGGCGCTCGCCTGGCTCTCGCTGTTCACATCGCTCATGCGGACTTCACCAGGCAGAAGGTCTGGGCATTGTGGCCGTCGGAGTTTTGCTGTTCGCGGACGACGCCGTCCACGGTGATTTTGCAGCTGATGCGGTTGCCGTCGCTCTGCGCCATGATGTTGGCGCTGACCGCGGGCAGTGTCGTTGAGATCGTGGTCGACCACGGCAGCGGAGCCGCATTGACCTGGTGCGTGTTGGCGTTCTCGTCCCAGTAGTTGATGTTCGCGGTGGCCCCCGGTGGGCCGGAGACCTCGTAGACGACGACCTTGGGGTTGAACTGCACGATCTCGATCCCGGCGCCGGTGTTCGCGTTGAGATCCTGGGAGCCGAAGATCTTGTGCAGCCGCATCACGACCAGTCCCGAGACGGCGAGAACAACGACCAGCAGCACGGGTATCCAGGCTCGTTTGAACGCGCGGGTTAGGGCACCGGTAGTTGAACCTGGACTCCCCATCACCTCACCGCCTTCCGCTCGCCACCGTGTCGGTAACACTAGTTCTTAACGGACCCTTTGCTCAGCTAAGCATCGTAAACCTTAGTGCACGGAAGCGTTCCTCCTGGGTGCGGTCTGGGTGACGAGCATCACCGGTCAGCGCGCTACTCGTCCAGTGACCGGCGGTAGGTCTGCCAACGTCACGATCCCGGGCTTGGCTGCCACCACCGCCGGGACTGCGTTGGTAACCGGCATCGCGGTGTAGATCATTCCCAGTCCCATGAACCCGGGCTCGGTCCAATCCTTTGGCGGCAGGCAGTGCAGGACGGTACGCATGTTGGGCAGCCCGAAAACCTGGATGACGTGGCCGTGCTCCAGCGGCTTAGGCGAGACCACATGGCTGCCCATGACCCAGTTGAATCCGACGCTGACGACGTTGCGGTCGCCTTGCCAGCCGCGGTGGTAGCCGTACACGCTGCCGACTGTTCCCGCGGGGATCTTCATGAAGCCCAGATCGGAATCGGCGGTGGCCGCGGTAAAGGTGACGTCGAACGTCATCTTGTCCAGCTTCGCGCCGATCGCATCGGCCATCATCGCTGCCGACTCCGCGAAGACCTCACTTTCCCGGCGCACGCTGTCGGCCAGCCCCGGTGTGTCGGGATCTTGTGAGAACCCCATCGCCGTCTGGGTTTCCGCGGATTCGTAGGTCGAGCAGTCCACCGATTCGGTGATCCGGATCTCGTCGACGCGCTCGCAGGAGGCGCTGAGCACCATGCCGACCATGTTCGTCATCCCGGGGTGTGCGCCGTTGCCGAAGATTGTCGAGCCGCCGCGCTCGCAGGCATCCTCGATGCGTTTGCGGTCCTGCGGTGTCTGCTTGCCGCCGGTGATCCAGGCCGCGCTGGTGCACACGTTGACGCCCGATTCCAGCAGGCGGACCAATTCGTCGACGTTGGGCCACAACGGGTTGTAGCAACACGCATCGGGCCTCAGCGCGAGCAACGCATCGATGTCATTGGTCGCTTGCACCCCGGTCCGCTCCGGCCAGCCGGCCAGTTTGGCGGCATCGACACCGACCTTGTCCGGCCCATGTGCGTAGACGCCGACCAGCTCCATGTCGGGTCTGCCGATGATGGCGTGCAGCGATCGGCGCCCTATGTTGCCGGTGGTCCACTGGATCACCCGTAGCGGGCGGTCTTCTCTGGTGGTGCTCATCGGGGGGCTCCTTTGCCGGTGCGATTGGACTCATTATGTTCAACCCGGCCCACAGGCACGCGAGCCGGGCGCCCCACGATTCCGAGCGAACTTAGCCGCGGCTAAAAATTTGGCCCGTGAAGTTCGCTGAAGTAGTCAGCAGTAACGCGGCGTTTGAGAAAAGGTCAAAGCCCGGCCATGCCGACGGCGAGGAACACACAGCCGACCGCGGCCAGCAGGATTGCAACGTTAAGCCGGTGACGCGATCGAATCCAGTTGTGCAGCGCCGCCACCGACGTGGCGGTTGTCTTGGGCGCCAGTAGATAGGCCAGCAGCGGAATCTCTACGAACGCGAAGGCCACGACGTTGAACATCAACAGCACTGCGACTTGCGTGAGGGCTGCCGCGCGTGAGGCCAGGATGACGGCTAGCGCGGCAAGATAGTCGACCGACGGCAATGCGATGCCGAGACCGGCGATTCCCGCGACCGACAGCGAATGCCCGCTCAGCAATCGTTGGGCCGGCGTCGCCAATCTTGCCGGGCGCGAGCCCAACCGCCCGGGGACGTCCACGGCCACGACTACAGCGACCAGTAGCGCCAGGAACCCGATCAGAATCTGAACCTTGGGCAAAGTGAAGTAGGTAGACCCCAGCAGTCTGCGTCGAAAGACGAACAAGACAACCAGACCCACCGTCGTTCCCATTGCGAAAGCGCCAGACAAAAACGCGAGCAGTTGCAGCGCCGGTCTGGGCCTGTTCAGCATGAGCACGGTCATACCGATTCGGAACGGTTCGACACTGACGGCAAAGGCCATCACCAGGACAGTGACCAACATTGGCAATTCTGGGTACTCGCCCACCGGCCGGCTTAGGCGTCCAACCGGGCGAATTGGTCCTGGCGGTACTGCTCGACACAGGCGGCGCGCCGGATCTTGCCGCTCGTCGTGGTGGGAATCGACCCGGGCGGTACCAGAACGAGGTCCCCGACATTCAAGCCGTGCGCATTGGATATCGCGGAGGTGACGTCGCTTTTGACCCCACTGAGCCACTGCATCGCCTCCTCGTTGGAATCGCCTCGCTTCTTGAGCTCGATGACGGTGACCAGCTTCTCGGTGCTATTCACCGGAACCGATATCGCCGCGACTCGACCACCTGTGATCTCTTGGACCGTCGCCTCTATGTCCTCGGGATAGTGATTACGCCCACGGATGATCAGCAGATCCTTGATGCGGCCGACAATGAACAGCTCACCCTCGAAGATGAAACCCAGGTCGCCGGTTCTTAGCCAGGGTCCGTCAGGCGTGCCCGGGTTGCCGAGCATTGCGCCGAAGCAGCGCTGCTCCTCCAGCGGTTTGCGCCAGTAACCGTCGGCGACATTGGCGCCATGTACCCAGATCTCGCCGACCAGGCCCTGCGGGCACTCGCGGCTTGTGTCGCAGTCGACGATCCGCAGCGTGGGTGATTGCGGCACTTTGTATTTGACCAGCGGTGTGCCGGTCCCGGCCGCACATCGCTGAGCGCGACCTGCGGACAGCTCCCCGACGTCGAAGTGAACCGCGTTCGATGAATCACTCAAGGTGCCAGTCGCCACGAATACGGTTGCCTCCGCCAGGCCATATGAAGGACGCACCATATGGTCCCGAAAATTGAAGTGAGCAAACCGATCAACAAAGCGTTGCAATGTGGCCGGCTCGACACGTTCGGCACCGCTGATGATGCCCAGCACCCCCCCGAGGTCGAGCCCGGCCAGGTCACCGTCAGTTGTTTTGCGGGCGGCCAAGTCAAAGGCGAAGTTAGGCGCCGCTGACCACGCATGAGAACTCCCGGCCAAAGATTGCACCCATCTGGCCGGCCTCTCCAAGAACGAAATCGGACTCGTCAGCTCGCCGCGATAGCCGCCCAGGATTGGCGCGCAGACTCCCAGCACCAAACCCATGTCATGGTAAAAGGGCAACCACGACACAATCGTGAGATCTGATGGGGCTTTAACGTGGGAGTCCGCGAAGAAGCTGCGCATCAGCTGCTCGAAATTCACCTGGAGGTTGCGGTGCGAGATCATGACTCCGGTTGGCAGTCGGGTTGAACCTGAGCTGTACTGCAAATAGGCCGTGCTAGGCAAATCAGCGGTCCGACCGCTTGTTCCGCTGTCGACGTCCAGATTCAGCGAATCGATTTCGACGATCTTTGGAATAGCGTCCAGGCGTGCTTGATCAACATATTCGGTGATATCCTCCGCGACCGCAGACGTTGTGAGAACAACTGAGGGCGACGTATCGGCAAGGACCGCACTTACACGCTCATGACTCGAGCCGCGGTGCGGCAACGGGAGCGGAACTGCGATCAGCCCAGCCTGCATGGATCCCAGGAATGCCGCAATGTAATCAAGGCTCTGGGGCGCCAGGATTACTGCCCTGTCTCCGACCGACCCATGAAGGCTGAGCTCGCGTGCCACATTTAATGTTCGGCGGGATAATTGCGACCACGTGAGACTCTCGAGAACACCCGCCCAGTCGTCGACATAATTGGTAAAAGTGAACGCTACGTCATGGGGCCGCAGGCTGGCACGTCCGTGCAGCATCGAGAGAATAGATGACTGAGGCGTAGGCGTCACATTACGTCCGTACTAACTCGTCGAATCCGTCGGCTCGGAGTCGGTTGTCAGCCTGTGCCGTGGGACAACACGGACATGGCACCGTTGAGGATTTGCGAAAAAGGATCGGCGCCGCCGCCGAAAGTCGCCTGGGTTGCCGGTGCAGTGACGGCCGCGGGGTCGAAGCCGTGCACCGGGTCCACTTGGATCGGAGCGGTCAGCGGATCGTCGTTTCGGGAATACGCCGCGTTCACTCTTGGCGTCAGTATTGCGTCAAGCTTATTCAGCGTGTCTTCCGGGATCCCGATGTAAGCCAACGGCATGACGAGCGGAAGGTGCTTTTCGGGGATCAAGTACGTCGTCGTTGTCGCACCCTTGGAGTTAACCGTCGTTCTGATGTTCTGCGGCGGCACCATGCTCGGGTTGGTGAATGCCACCGCGGTGTGACCAGTGGCGAGGCCCATGAGCGTGTTGGCGAGAGCAAACAGGTTGTCCGGCCGGTCGGGAAAGTCGGCGATCGAGTCGTAGGCGGAGACGAAAATCTTGGTGTCGTATTGGCTCTCGAACGGAGGCGGTATGCGGTAGTCGAGTGCTGGAACAACGCCGCCTACCGGGAACATCGAGGTCAGGAAACTCTGACCGAAGGCGTGACGCGCAACTGGGTCGCCAAAGGTGGCGAAGTTCAGCTGATCTGGTGGTGGAGCCGTCGGATCGTTGGCGAGCCGAGCCTGCTCAGCTTCAAGCACGAGCGAACCCTCGGATAAGCCGATCGCGGTACCGCGACCGCCGTTGCGGATCGCCGCATCGAGGTTGCCCGCTCCCTCGTCGACCGACTCGCCGACGCTGGGACCGTTGACACCCAGGCCCGGGAAAGCTTCATCGAGTCGGCCTATGCCTGGGAAGAGTCGTTCCAGTACGTGGCCCTGAACCTGCCCTGCCGGGTAGCGGACGATTTGGCGCTTCAGGCCGGGGAACCATTCATCACCTTCGCGGCGGATGTACTCGTCATAGGGAATGCCCAGAACATGAGCGCCTCCGAGCGCGTACGCCGTCCCGTCGGGTGACGTCCCGGGGGCCGGCGTCCCGCCAGCCGGCGTGTCATCGGCCGACGCAGTCCCGATGCCGAAATATCCTGTGGCGCTGACAGTTACCAGCGTGGTAACGCCTGCGAGTAGTTTCTTCATCCCTACTCCTGACCGCTCGGCTTCGTCTCGTAGTTTCACATACATCACGCGTGCGCGCTAACCTGTCCCTACTCGGCGCGTCCGGCCGGTGACCGCGACATCCACCGCCCCACGCCTACTCGTGACGGCCACCAGTTCGCCCGCCCGACCAGCGCAGCGATGGCGGGAACCGTGATGGTGCGTACCAAGAAGGTATCTAGCAAAATTCCCACACCGATCACGAAACCGCCTTGGACCACGGTGCCGATGCTGGAGAACGAGAGACCGCACATCGAGGCAGCGAAGATCAGCCCTGCCGCAGTGATCACACCGCCTGTCGAACTCAGGGCGCGAATGACGCCGTAACGCATGCTGTGCGGAGACTCGTCACGCATTCGCGAGACGAACAGCATGTTGTAGTCGGCTCCCACCGCGACCAACACCACGAATGCCAGTGGGGGCACGCTCCAATGTAATTGCTGGCCAAGTATGAATTGAAATACCAGAGCGCCGATGCCCACTGCCGACAAATACGAAATGACCACGGAAGCAACCAGATACAGCGGCGCGACAATCGCACGTAGCAGCGCGATCAAGGTCAGCAGCACGACGAGGAGGGTCACCGCGATGATGAACCGGATGTCGTGTTCGTAGTAGTCGCGCGTGTCCTTCAGACCAACGGTGTATCCCGCCATCGATACCGTGGCGTCCGCCAATGCGGTATTCGGTTGGGCTCCCCGAGCGGTCGCACTGATCGCGTTGACCTGATCCATGGCTTCGGTGCTGAACGGATTGAGTTTGGTTTGAACCAAGTACCGCACCGAGTGGCCGTCTGGCGAAATGAATACCTTGGCGGCCTTCTGGAACTCCTCTAAATGCAGCAGCTGGGACGGGATATTGAACCCGGCCATTGCCGGTTGTGCCGCGTCATGTTTCAGCGACAACAGAAACGCCGCCGACTCACTGAGCCCGGCACCCAGCTGCTTGACTTGATCGACGAGTTGAGCCACTGCGTCGGCCACTTGCCGGCTCCCACCGGCGAATCGGTCTGCGCCATTTTGCAGGCTGTTCAGGTTCGCCTGCAGGCCACCGGGTTGGTCCATCCCCATGGAATGCATCACCCTGGTGACGCTCGTGAATGCACCACGCAGTCGGTCTATCGATGCGTTCAGGGTCTGTTTGTCCGGGAATGTCTGCAGTTGTCGAATTAGATCGTTGATCGCGTCGAGGTCGCCTTGATCGCGCGCACCGACCAGTCGCTGAAACTCCCCGCGGGTGGCGCTGCAGGACGGATCGGCATCGCAGATCGGATTGCCCTGCAGCGCCGTCAGCACCGGGCCTATCCAGGCGAACATGTCCTTGACGGCTGAAAAGTTCCAGCCCATGGAATTGCCGAGCGTGTTCACGTGGTCGATGAGCTTGGCTGCGGTGTCGACCTCCTTGACCAACGTGTCGCCACTGTATTGGGATTTCATCGATGAGAAGGCGTCGATCAAGCCCTGGATACTGAAAGCGAGCAGGCTGACTTGGCCGCGCACGCGGCCGAGGTTGTCGGCCAGCGTGCCGGCCCCTTCGACCAGCCGGTTGAGGTCATTGGTGTGGTCGTTGATCAGGGTGGACCCACCGGCCAGAAAGGTCCCGATAGCGCCTGCCTGATAGGTGGCTCTGAATTGTTCTGGCACATTTCCGGTGGGACGAGTGATGCCACTGACTGCAGCGATATTCGGCAGTTGGCTAACTCGGTCCGCCATTTGCTCCAAGTCTGCAAGGGCCTGCGGCGTGCGAAGGTCATGCGGTGATTGGACGAGGACGTACTCCGGAATGGAATGATTCACGGGGAAATGGCGATCCAGCGCGGCATACCCGATGGAGCTCGGAGCAGAAGACCGCAGGGCCTTGCGATCGTCGTAGTTGTAGCGCACCAAGCCGGCACAGCTGGCCAGGATGATCAACACAAGCAAGCTGGCCACCAGATGGGCCTTCGGCCGACGCACAATGCGTATGCCCGAACGCCGCCAGAACCGAGCGGTCAGTTCGCGCCGTGGCTTGACCCAGCCGCGTGGCCCGGCGAGCACCAAAATTGCCGGCAGCAACGTCACCGCGGCCAGGAATGCCACGCCGATCCCAATCGCCGACGAGACTCCGACCGTTTTGAACACTCCCATTCGGGCGAAGCTTATGACGAGAAAAGTGATTCCGACGGTGGCGGCGGATGCCGCGATCACTTTTCCGATCGAGATCATTGCCCCCTTGACCGCCTGGTCGAAATCCGCACCTGACCGCAGATGGTCGTGATAGCGGCTGATGAGAAAGACCGCGTAATCCGTTCCGGCGCCGGCCATAATAGCGCTCAGAAATACGATGGACTGGTTCGAGACGCCCGAGCCAGTCAGTTGGGAGTATCCCGCCACCACCGCCTGCGCGATCACCAGGGACAACCCGATCGTCAGCAACGGCAGCAGCATGGTGACCGCGCTGCGGTAAATCACCAGCAAGACGATGAGCACCAGAACGGCGATCGCCAGCTCAATCGGAAGCCGATCCCGATTGCCCGCGACCGTAAGGTCGGCGACGGTTGCCGCGGGGCCGGTGAGGTTTGCCGTCAGGGACGTTTCGGCGACGGCGTGTTTGACGATGTCGCCGATCTGGTTGAAAGCGGCGTAAGACCGTGGAGTGCCCAACTCGCCCGCAACGCCGACCGGCAGCACCCAAGCTTTGTGGTCCTTGCTGGTCACGACCGAACGCAGGGGCGGCGTGCTGACGAAATCCTGCAACATCAAGACATCTCGCTTGTCCTGGCGCAGCGTGTCCACCAGTTTGCGGTAAGCCGCTTCGTCGGCGGGGCCAAGCCCCTTGTCGTCGGTCAGGACCACCAACAGGAGGTCTTCTGAGCCCGATTCGTGAAACGCCTCGGTCATCTTTCGAGCGGTGATGCTCGACGGTGCATCGCTGGGCAAGATAGCGAGCGGATGCTTCTGGGCCATCTCGTTGAGGGATGGGAATGTCAGCGGTAGGGCGACCGCAATCGCGACCCAGAGCCCTATTACTACCCAGGGCCACCGCACCACAAAATCGGCTAGCCGTCGCATATCGCCCACCCTCGGTCGGCGCAGTCGTATGCGCTCGCCGGCGACACTCGCCGACGCCCTGTCAAACCGCGCAATTTCGCACCACTATTCATCGAACTACTTCACGCTACGCAACGCGTCCCCAATGCCCGCTGTCGGCGACCCGCACGCACACGGACTTAATCGCTTCCATATAGCGGAGAACTGATTTCTGGGCGACCGGGTTATCGGGAAACATGATCGCCATTGCCGTGCCCTCCCCGTACCGAAATACGTAGCTGGTGAGTTGATAGGAATACCGGCCGTCAGAGTAGATTCCTATATTGTTCGCATAACCCAGGTCGGCTGCTGCAAGAACAGCGTTGAGCGGAGCCGCGCCGCCATGCAAGAAGTTCGACACCAGAAAGTTTGGCTGTGGCCAGCTCAACCACGGCGCCAATTCCAATACCCGGTAATACGGCACCTTCGCCAAGTTCAGACCTGAATCGAAAGAAGCCTGCGCTGCCCACGCGGCATCGCCGAAAGAGGCCGCAGCTATTGGCACGGTGATCGGGACTAAGCCGGTAAACCAACCCTGCGTCATAAAATTATCCGTAGTTCTGCGCGTATCCCTGGGAGTGAGGCCGTAATACGTGAGAGCACCCGTAAACTCATGCTCGACCAGGGCGATGCAGGCGAACAAGCCGCCGATGAAGCGCGCGCCGGCCGCTGTGCAGGCTGATTCGAACCGCTCCGTCTGTTCTGCGTCCATCAGGAGTTCTGAGACCATGTCACTGTCACTCGGCTCCAACGGGTTACCCAGCGGGAGTGGGAATTCAGGAAAGCTACCATTGTTGTTCTCGGCGAAGTCAATCCACGCGCGTACCTGCGGCGAATCTACGGTTAACGTTGACGCGTACTGGCGCTCGCGGGCGCAGAAATCGTCAAAGCTACCGGCGTCGGGAAGCGCAAGGGGTTCACCGCCTCCGCTCAACGCCGCATACATTCCGTTGGCCTCAAGCATTGTTGTGCCAATCAACGTCGCGTCCCCGTGGACATGATCCATGGCGGCAAAGAAAGTGAAATAACTCTCGCTTTGGATAATCCCGAAGGTGAAGCAGCCCCACTCCAGCGGATTCGGTATGGCCACGACATGAGCGCGTATTTCATCAACGGTCATTTTGCCGTGATCGATCGGCATGAATTCAATATCAGCCGGATCGCTGATGGTATGCCTTATGAACTCACCAATACCCGTGTGGTCGAACCAACTTCGGAAAGTGTCATGCCGACGCAGGTATGCGTTGACGGCGTGATTCATGGCAGAAATATCGCACTGGCCGGGTACTTCACAGGTAGCGATGATTTGCCGCGAAAAGTCCAGCCCCGCGGCTGTCCGTTCGTGATAATTACGAAGATGTTGGCCCTGCATGTAGCTGACCGGCACAGAACTGGCCGGCGCTTGTCGGACCTGTTCCTGAGCCGCGGTCGTCGGGTGCCACGAGATGACTACGCCTGGGGTCGGCGTCCAATCATTGAGTGAGCCGATCGTGATCTGCCCGATTCGCAATCTTTTCTCCTCAATTTGGACGGCTGTAGTTCGGCCCCGCTGGTAGCGAGATCAAGATAACCCTTTGGGCAATCACCGTCGCCGAGACGCGCGGATATGCGGGCAACAGCTCACCGGCGCGGCGGACGGTGGTGATGATGGAACAGCCCGGCGTGGGACGCAGGCGGCAGCCACACATGACGATCCTTGTGCGGTGCGGTGCGGCGCGGCGGAGCACCCATATTTGTCACGTGTCCTACACTACTATTTGTCACGTGTCCTACACTCCGTTGTCGGAGGTGATTCCGCTGCGCAACCGGGCCGGCATGTTTACGTTCCCCACGACGGTTACCGGAGGCAGTACACCACGGGAGTTCCGCCAGGTCTGGTCCGCGGTGTGGGCAGTGAGTGGCCCAAGACGTGGTTCGTAGCTACCACGGCCCCGGCACCGCGAGGGCCGCGGGCATCGAATCTTCGCCGACTGAAACAGAGAGGACAACCGCATGGCATCCGTCGAAGGTCTGATGGAGCCGGCATCGGGTTTTGCGATCGTCGGCTACGCTGCGCGTTTTCCGGGTGCCGCGGACGCGGATGAATTCTGGCAGGTGCTGCGGGAAGGCCGGGATGCGATATCGGAGGTGCCCCAGGACCGGTGGGATGCCGACGAATTCTTCGACCCAGATCCCGATGCGCCAGGGAAGGTTGTGACCCGTCGGGCAGGTTTCGTCGATGGCGTAACGGGGTTCGACGCGCCGTTTTTCGATATGTCGGCGCGCGAGGTCAGGTTGATGGACCCGCAGCACCGGCTCTTGCTGGAGACGGCGTGGCGGGCGGTGGAGCATTCAGGCACCGCGCCAACGGCTTTGGCGAACACCAACACCGGTGTGTTCATCGGTTTGTCCACCCATGACTACCTGGGAATGGCATCCGACGAGCTGACTTACACCGAGATCGAAGCCTACTTGGCAATTGGGACGTCGTCTGCCGCAGCAGCGGGCCGGATCAGCTATCGGTTGGGGCTGCAGGGCCCGGCGGTCGCCGTCGACACGGCGTGCAGCTCGTCGTTGGTGGCAATCCATCAGGCATGCCAAGCGCTGCACTTGGGGGAATGTGACCTCGCGCTGGCCGGCGGCGCGAACGTCCTGCTTACCCCGGCGACCATGATCACCTTTTCCCATGCGCACATGCTCGCGCCCGACGGCCGGTGCAAGACATTCGATGCGGCCGCGGACGGCTACGTGCGCGGCGAGGGTTGCGGTGTCATTGTCGTGAAGCGGCTTGAGGACGCGATCCGCGACGGCGACCGGATCCGGGCCGTGATCCGGGGCAGCGCGATCAACCAGGACGGCGCATCGGGTGGTTTGACGGTGCCGAACGGCGTTGCCCAGCAGCGGGTTATCGCCGAGGCGCTGGAGCGCGCCGGCATCGCGCCCGGCGACGTCGGATACCTGGAGGCACATGGGACCGGGACATCGCTGGGCGATCCGATCGAGGCCCAGGCCGCAGGTGCGGTGCTCGGCGCTGGGCGCGAGGCGAGCCAGCCGCTGTTGATGGGCTCGGTGAAGACGAATATCGGGCATTTGGAAGCAGCCGCGGGGATCGCGGGTGTGATCAAGGTCATCCTGTCGCTCGAACACGAGGTATTGCCGCAGCACCTGCACTTTCGCAATCCGTCGCCGCACATTCCCTGGGACCGGCTTGCCGTGCAGGTTGTCAAGGAGGCCACCGCCTGGGAACGCAACGGTCGGCCCCGCGTTGCGGGAGTCAGCTCGTTCGGGTTCGCCGGGACCAACGCGCACGTCATCCTCGAGGAAGCGCCTGATGAAGTAGGTCAGGTCGCTGTGGCACCGGGTCCGGTCGACCAGCCCGGGGGCCGACGGTTCAGCGTACTTCCGCTATCGGCGCGCACGCCCGCCGCACTGGTGCAGATCGCCGATCAATACCACAGCTGGTTGAGCGCGCACCCGGAGGCCACCCTGGCGGACGTTTGCTTTACCGCCGGGGTAGGGCGAGCACACTTCGAGCACCGGGCCGCGTTGGTGGTCAATTCGACGGAATCTGCCAGTGAGTTGCTCGGAGCGCTCGCGGACGACCGCCCGGCACCTGGTTTGGTGCGCGGAGTATCCGATGACACGCCGAAGACGGCCTGGCTGTTCACCGGTCAAGGCAGCCAGTACGCGGGCATGGCCCGGGAGCTGTTCGACACCGAACCGGTGTTCGCCGAGACACTGACCCGCTGCGCGGCAGTGGTCGCTGACGTTCTCGAAAAACCATTGCTGGAAGTTATTTTCGATGCGGATGGCCCAGACAACGAAGAGACGCTGCGGCAGACCTCCTACGCCCAGCCCGCCTTGTTCGCGGTGGAGATGGGCCTGGCCCGCCTCTGGCAGTCATGGGACTTCGAACCCGACGTGGTGCTGGGCCACAGCGTCGGCCAGTATTCGGCGGCGTGCGTCGCGGGCGTGTTCAGCCTCGAGGACGGAGCGCTGCTGATGGCCGAGCGCGGCCGCCTTTTCGGCAGTTTGCCTGCGGGCGGTCGGATGGTCGCGGTGTTCACCGCCGCCGCGCGCGTCGAGAGCCTCACCGACGAGTTCCCAAGTCTGTCGGTTGCCGCCTACAACGGTGCTAATACCGTGCTGTCGGGACCCGCGCAGGATCTAAACCAGGCGGTGGCCGGGTTGACAG
Organism: Mycobacterium sp.; assembly: GCA_035552295.1. Lineage (GTDB taxonomy): Bacteria > Actinomycetota > Actinomycetes > Mycobacteriales > Mycobacteriaceae > Mycobacterium. The sequence goes on from DASZLQ010000112.1 coordinate 31,426, forward strand.
CCGACGGTGTCCGGTGTGACTGGCTAGACACCAGCCACGCGTTCCACTCGGCGCTGCTGGATCCGATCCTCAACGAGTTCGAGTCGTATGCGAACCGGTTCAATTTCAGCGCGCCACAACGCATTTTGGTGTGCAACCGCACCGGCGCCGCGCTCGGCAGGAGCGTGAAACTCGATGGCTCCTATTGGCGTCGCCACGCACGCCAACCGGTGGAATTTGCCAAGAGCGTGCGCACCCTTGCCGATCTGAATTGCAAAGTGTTGCTAGAGGTCGGCCCGCAACCGGTGCTCACCGCCGCAGCCCTGCGGGCATGGCCTGACCCGGCCACTGCACCGCGGGCGATCGCGTCATTGCGGCGAAACACCGCCGACCACCGCCAGATCACCGAAGCCCTTGCTGACGGGTACGTCCTGGGCCACCTGCCCGACTTCGGCGCTGTCCGGCAGGGACGGGCGCGAAAGCTCGACCTGCCCACCTATCCGTTCCAGCATCGCCAGTACTGGTATCGAGACAATCGGGTCCGCCCCAACCCACAACAGAACGATGGCGCGCGCACCGAAGCCGTCCGGCTTCTCGAAGACGACCGCATCGAGGAACTCGCCGCGCTACTCGACGGTGCGAGCGGCAATCAGCAGACCGTGGATGTGCTGACAAAGCTTGCCGCACAACACAACCAACAGCGTAAAACCCAGTCGATCGCGGACGCGCGTTATGAGATTCGCTGGGAGAAATCCACCGCCACAGTCTCAGATGCGCAAGCCGGTGAGGAATCCACCTGGCTTCTCATTGGCGATAATGCCGATGCGGTTCAGCCGTTGATCGACGCGCTAACCGCGCGTGGGCACCAGCCTCGGATTCTCGGGTTGCCGGTGGCCGACGCGGACGAGGAACAGCTCGTGGTCGCGTTGCGCGCTGCGGTGGCAGACGAACCGACGCTACGTATCGTGCATGTCGCGGCCCTCGACTCCGAGACCGCACCATCGATGCGGTCGCTGTTACGGATGCAACACCGAGTCCTGGGCGGGACACGGCGACTCTTCCGCGCCGCGGTTGCCGCTGAACTCCGCCGACCCATCTGGGTGGTGACCCGCGGCGCACAACGAGTCACTGATGCGGACACCGTGTCACCGGATCAGAGTTGCCTATGGGGATTCGGTCGTGCCGCCTCGCTGGAGCATCCGCAAGTGTGGGGCGGACTGGCGGATCTGGCTGAAGGGACTGCCGACGAATGGTCGCGGTTGATCAACCAGGTGGCGGCGTCACCACGCGACCCGGCTGTTAGGGAAGACCAAGTCGCGCTGCGTGATCAAACGGTCTATGTTCCCCGGCTGGTTCGACGGGTTGGGCAGCGGATCGCAACACCGCTGGCATTGCGTGATGACGCAACGTATCTGGTGACCGGAGGGCTGGGTTCGGTCGGACTGGAAATCGCCGGATACCTGGCTGCGCACGGCGCCAGGCATCTGGTGCTGACCGGCCGACGCCCGCCCAGCGATGCCACGCAAGGGCGCATCGATGCGTTACGCGAACGGCACGGCTGCGAATTCCGGGTTGTCGCGGCCGATGTCGCCGATGCGCACGACGTCGCGCGCCTGTTAGCCACTGTGCAGGCCGAACTACCGCCGGTGGCCGGCATCGTCCATGCCGCAGGCGAGATCGATACCACCCCGCTGTGCACCCTAGACGACGCCGAAGTGGATCGAGTGTTCGCCGGGAAGGTTTGGGGTGCTTGGCATTTGAGCGAAGCAGCCGCGGACCTGCAGCTGGACTTCTTCCTTAGCACCTCCTCGATCGCTTCGGTATGGGGCGGGTTCGGTCAGACCGCCTACGGCGCGGCTAACGCCTTCCTCGACGGGCTGGCCTGGCGGCTGCGCGAGCAGGGCGTCTCGGGGATCAGCGTTAATTTCGGTCCGTGGTCGGCGGGCATGGCCGACGAGGAGGCTCGTGCGCGACTGGCTCAGCGCGGGGTCCGGACATT
>DASZLQ010000113.1:0-14241 GCA_035552295.1 Mycobacterium sp.
CGAGCTGGCCCGCCCGTTAGTGTACGGCGCGGCGCTGTCGTTGGCGCCCCGCGACGTGAGCGCGGCCAAAGCGGCAGCATCGGAGGCGGGCTTGCTGGCAGCGCGCTCTGCGTTGCAGACTTACGGCGCGATCGGGTTCACTCAGGAGCATGACCTGTCACTGTGGCTGCTGCGCGTGCAAGCATTGCGATCGGCCTGGGGTACTCCGGAGGCACATCGCCGCCGGGTGTTGGAGGCGCTTTGAGCGAAGAGCGAGAGCTGCTGGCCGAGACCGTCGCCGCTTTGGTCGCCAAGCACGCGAGTCCAGCTGCGGTGCGTTCGGCGATGGAGTCCGACCGCGGCTACGACGAATCGCTGTGGCAGCTATTATGCGACCAAGTCGGTGCCGCTGCGCTGGTGGTCCCCGAAGAGTTGGGCGGTGCGGGCGGCGAACTGGCCGATGCCGCAACGGTTTTGCAGGAGCTGGGCCGGGCCCTGGTCCCCTCCCCGCTGCTGGGCACCACGCTGGCCGAGCTGGCACTGCTGGCGGCACCAGAACCGGATGCCGACACACTGGCAGGGCTGGCGGAGGGTAGCTCGATCGGGGCGCTGGTGCTCGACGCCGACTATGTGGTCAACGGCGATATCGCCGACGTCGTCGTCGCCGCGGTTGACGGCCAGCTGAGCAGGTGGACCCGATTCAGCGCACAACCCGTGGCAACCATGGACCCCACCCGCCGGCTGGCCCGGGTGCAGCCCGAAGCCGCCTCGGAGATCACAGCGTTGGGCCCCGACCCTGGCGTCGCTGACTTCGCGGCCATCCTGCTGGCCGCCGAGCAGATCGGGGCCGCCGAACGCTGTTTGGAGATGACCGTCGAATACGCCAAGAGCAGAGTGCAATTCGGCCGTCCGATCGGCAGCTTCCAGGCGCTCAAGCATCGGATGGCGGACCTGTACGTCGCGATCGCCGCGGCCCGGGCCGTCGTCGCCGACGCGTGCAGTGACCCCAAACCCATCAACGCCGCCACCGCACGCCTTGCCGCAAGCGAGGCGCTGTGCAAGGTGGCCGCCGAAGGCATTCAGCTGCACGGCGGCATCGCGATCACCTGGGAACATGACATGCACTTGTATTTCAAACGCGCACACGGCAGTGCGCAGCTGCTCGGTTCGCCGCGAGAGCTGCTGAGCCAACTGGAATACGAGGTGCTCAAAACGTCGTGAACCCCCCCGTCGCGCTGCGTGCCGGCATCCCGCCGTTCTATGTGATGGATGTCTGGCTGGCAGCCGCGGAGCGCCAGCGCAGCCATGGCGATCTGGTGAACCTGTCAGCGGGTCAGCCCAGCGTCGGCGCCCCCGAGCCGGTGCGGGCTGCCGCGGCGAGTGCTCTGCATCTCAACGCGTTGGGTTACACGGTGGCGCTAGGCATCCCCGAGCTGCGCGGCGCGATCGCGGCGGATTACCAGCGCCAGCACGGAATCTACGTCGAGTCCGATGCCGTGGTCGTCACCACGGGTTCCTCGGGGGGGTTCCTGCTCGCTTTTCTGGCGTGCTTCGACGTGGGCGATCGGGTGGCGCTGGCCAGTCCCGGCTACCCGTGCTATCGAAACATTTTGTCGGCGCTGGGATGTCAGGTGGTGGAGATCCCGTGCGGACCGGAGACCCGGTTCCAGCCGACCGCGCAGATGCTGGCCGAACTCGACCCGCCGGTGCAGGGCGTCGTCGTCGCCAGCCCGGCCAACCCCACCGGGACGGTCATACCACCGGCCGAGTTGGCGGCGATCGCGTCTTGGTGTGAGGCCTCGGGAGCGCGGCTGATCAGCGACGAGGTTTACCACGGCCTGGTCTACCACGGAGCACCGCCAACCAGCTGCGCCTGGCAGACTTCGCGAAACGCAGTGGTGGTCAACAGCTTTTCCAAGTATTACGCGATGACGGGCTGGCGGCTGGGCTGGCTGCTGGTGTCGCCCGAGCTGCGCCGCGCGGTGGACTGCCTGACCGGCAACTTCACCATCTGCCCGCCCGTGCTGTCGCAGATCGCCGCGGTGGCAGCGTTCACCCCGGAGGCGATCGCCGAAGCCGATGGCAATCTGCGTCATTACACGGTCAATCGCTCGCTGTTGCTCGACGGCCTGCGCGACATCGGAATCGAACGGCTCGCCCCCACCGACGGCGCGTTCTACGTCTACGCCGACGTATCGGACTTCACCGCCGATTCGCTGACGTTCTGCTCAAAGTTGCTGGCCGACACCGGCGTTGCCATCGCGCCGGGCATCGACTTCGACACCGCACGCGGCAATTCGTTCGTCCGGCTGTCATTCGCAGGACCGACCAGCGACATCGAAGAGGCGCTGCGGCGGATCGGGCCGTGGCTGTCGGATCAATCACCGTCGATCAGCGGTTGAACCGCCCCGCGATGTAATGGGCCCGGCAGGCATTGCGGGCGAGTTTTCCGCTCGTCGTGCGGGGGATAGTGCCGGCGGCCACGAGCCGCACGTCGGCTATGCGGATGTGGTGCCGACGTGAGACCGCTGCCCGCACGGTCTCCGCGATCTCCCCGGGCTCGGCGCGGCCCGCGCCCGCTGCGCGCTCGGCGACGACGACCACCCGCTCGCCGGTGTGACTGCCCGGCGAGTCGAGCGCATCGACAGGGACGGAAAACGCAGCGACATATCCGCTGCGGATCGCGGGTGACGCTTCGCTGACGGTGGTTTCGATGTCGGTGGGGTAGTGGTTGCGACCATCGATGATGATGAGGTCTTTGATCCGCCCGGTCAGGTACAGCTCGCCGTCGAGGTAGACGCCGAGATCACCGGTGGCCAGCCAGCAGCCATTGTCCGGAACGCCCCCGGCGTGGCTGCCGGGGTCGAGCCGCGACTGCAGCTTGTTGCCGAATACCCGTCGCGTTTCCTCCTCGCGGCCGAAGTATCCGCGGGCGATGTTGTTGCCGTACAACCAGATTTCCCCCACCGTACCGTCGGGCACCTCGGCGCCATCCGGGGAGGCGATCACCGCCCACTGATCAGGGATTGGCTGGCCACACGAGACGTGTGCGACCGCGCCCGGTGCCGTGGGCGCGACGGTCACCGCACGGCCGGCGCCGAGCTGTTCCCGGTCGAGGTAGATCGCGCTGGCCGCGGCGTCTTGGGCGATGCTGGCGACCGATAGCGTCGCTTCGGCCATCCCGTAGGACGGCTTGACCGCATTCGCGGGCAGACCATAAGGAGCGAATGCGTTTGTGAATTTTTCGATGGCCGACATTGTCACGGGCTCGGACCCGTTCAGCACGCAGATAACGTTGCTGAGGTCGAGAGCTTCACCCTTCGGGGGCAATCCTCGCTCCGCGGTCAATTCAAAGGCGAAGTTCGGCGCGGCCGCAAACGTCCGGCCGTACTTCGCTTCGGTACCTAATTGTTTGATCCACCGGTAGGGCCGCCGAAGGAATGCCATGGGGTCCATCAGCGTGACGTGTGCCCCAAAAAACGCGGTGAACATGATCATCATCAAGCCCATGTCGTGATACAGCGGCAGCCAGCTCACCGTGCGGACGTCCACGTCCAGCCCGCCGGTGAGAACCATCTGCATCGCGTTTGTGTAGACGGACCGATGGGTGATCTCCACCCCGGCGGGCGTGCGTGTCGAGCCCGAGGTGTACTGCAGATAGGCGACATCGTCGGTGCTAAGGGCCGCGCCGGTGAACATCGAACCGAGTGTCGCGGGTAGCGCGTCCACCGCGATCAACCGCGGCCGCTCCTTCGGCACCAGCGTGCGAATGCATGTCCGAACCGACTCCGCCGCCGCGGTCGTGGTCAGTACCGCGGCGGGCCGGGCATCGGCCAGCACCGCCGCCAACCGCTCGGCGTGCCCAGACAAGGTCGGCGCAAAGAGCGGGACCGGGATTGTGCCCGCATAAGCGCCACCGAAGAAAGCCGCCACGTACTCGAGACCCTGTGGCGCCAGGATCGCCACCCGGTCCCCTGGCTTGGTGACCTGCTGCAAGCGGGCCCCGATAGCGCAGACGCGGGACCACAGCTCATTCCAGCTGAGCTCCACGGCCCGTCCATCCTGATCCTGCGAGTAGTCGAGGAAGCGGTACGCCGGACTGTCACCGTGCGCAGCTCGGTTGCGATCGAAATACGACGTCACCGTCACACCTTCGGGCACCACGATCGCCCCGCCGCTGAAACCGAAAGAATCCACATCGCCCGAGGAGGGCGCGACAATATTGCTTAACCGGTGATCCCGACTCACGATGGGACAGGTTAATAGCAGTGCTTACCATTTGACGATTCAACCCGCTATGGCGGTCATCACTATCTGGTGAAGATGCTCCGCGGCGGACCGGCCCGTGGCCGCCGAAGCGCCAAGGAAAGCGGATAAGCTGCGCGAATTGGTTGTCCCACATCGCGATTGTGGCTGCGTTCCGGCGGAATCGGGGGTCGGCAGTTCTGCGCGTATTTGGGTGTCTACGCGTCGAGAATCTTGTCGATGCGCGCCTCGAGGACGCCGCGCTCGCCGAGGCCGGCGACGTCGATGCCGAACCGGTCACCCAGGGTGTCGACGACCGCGGCGGCGTCCTGGAGGCGGATTTTCTCGCTAGCGTCGGCGCCGTGAATGGTCAGGTTGCGCCCTGCCAAGTTCATTCGGGCGGCGTCGGTGACTCGCGCGACCATCAGGCTGGTCACGAAGTGCGACGACGGGTGGGTTGAGACGAACCAGCTACCCACTTTCAGGTCGATCTCCGGCGCGGTCCGCGTGGTGAATTCGTAGAGCGACGCCCACTCGCCACGGATCTGGGCCTGCAGGACCAGCCCTTCGCCGCGGTCCTCGAGTCGGTACGGCTCGAGCGTGGTCCGCTGGACGCTGCCGGTTTCGATCCGGAGGGGAGAGGTCGGTGACTGCCCGCCGAACCCCACGTCGACGAGATACGGCCCCCCGGAGCCGGGGAACGTTACCGCCAACACCGTATGCGTCTGTGCCGGTGCCGGCGCGTCGGGCGCGAGCATCCAGATCACCCGCCCGGCTAATCGCCGCACCCGAAAGCCGATTTCGGCCAGCACATCGCCCATCAGGCCGTTCTGCTCGTAGCAGTAGCCACCCCGGCGCCGACGAACCAGCTTGTCGGTCAGAGATTCCGGACTCAGGTCGTCGACCGGCACTCCCATCAGCGGATCGAGGTTCTCGAACGGAATGGTTCGAGTGTGGGCGGTCACCAGATCCTGGAGTACATCGAGGTTAGGCTCGGCAGGGCCGCGATAGTTGATGCGATCGAAGTATCCGTTCAGATCCAGCGTCATAAAACCATTCTGGCCCACAGCCCGATATCGGCATCAGAACATGCCTTCGGAAACGATCCTCGCGGAATCTTCTCCACGCGAGATCGCGAGCGATACTCTTGACCTCGCGAATTCATTAATCGCACGAGAGATTGGGCGCCCAGAAATGGCTGAAGGACCTACCGCCGACGGTCCGGCTCCGGCACCGAGCGAGCTCGCTGCGGAGTTGGCCGCCGCTGGATTCGAGGACGCGCGCCAAGTGGCCCGGGGCGGCGCCGGGGTGGTCTATTGCTGCTATGAGACGGCGCTTGGGCGAAACGTCGCGGTCAAGGTGCTGCCATCACATTTCGACCAGGACAGCAGGGAACGTTTTCTGCGCGAGGGCTACGCAATGGGCGGGCTCTCGGGTCACCCGAACATCGTCAACATCCTGCGGGTCGGCGTAACGGCGAGTGGGCGGCCATACATCGTGATGCCGTACCACGCCGAGGATTCCCTGGCGGTCCGGTTGCGCCGGGAAGGGCCAATCCCCTGGCCCGAGGCAATGCGGATCGGCGTGAAATTGTGCGGGGCGCTGGAAACCGCGCACAAGAGCGGCACTTTGCACCGCGATATCAAACCCGCAAACGTGCTTATCAATGACTACGGCGAACCGCAACTGAGCGACTTCGGGATCGCCCACATCGAAGGTGGGTATGAAACGGCGACCGGGTTCTTCTCCGGCACAATCGACTACACCGCGCCCGAGGTGATGACCGGTAATCCGGCCACGATCAGTTCCGACCTTTACTCCCTCGGCGCCACGATTTATGCGCTCATTGCGGGCGGTGCTGCACACGAACGCCACAGCGGCGAGGACCTCATCGCGCAGTATCTGCGGATCAGTACGACAAGGGTCCCGGATATGCGTCCGGACGGGATCCCGGACGCGGTGTGCTCGGCGATCGAGCATGCGATGTCGATCGATCCAGCGGAGCGGCCCAAGTCAGCGGCGCAGTTCGGCCGCGAATTGCAGTCGGCGCAGCGCCTCAACGGCTTGAAACCCGATTCGATGGCAATCACTAATGTCGGTTTTGATTCAGGGCACACGGCGAGCGTGCCGGGGGACCTCGCCGCAACTCCCTCGGTCTCCCCCAGCCCACACACCGCGTCGATGCAACCGCCGGACCGGACCACGTCCAACATTCCCAAACCAGCCGCCAAGGCGCCGAGCGAGGCCGCCACCGGGACGACACCCCATCCGCCGTCCGGGCCTGCCGGTCCTGACGAGTTCTCTGCAGCGGCGACCAGGTTGCGCGGCGGCGGGCGCATTGCCGAAACGGGCCGTCCAGTTCCGACTCAGTCCGGCAGGTCTGAGCCGTCCGGAAACGGCAGCGCGATGCGCCCGCCGGGCGGTCCCGGCCAACCGAAGTCGCCGGGTCCGGTTCCCCCTCCGGGCGGGAAACCGCCGGTAATGGCGCGGGCAGCCGCCTGGTTCGGGGAGCCCGGGAGACAGCGGAATCGCATTGCGTTGGTTGCCGGCGCCGCCGCCGTGGTCGTGCTGCTGGTGATCGCCGTTGTGGTCCTCGCGCTTCCGCGCGACAACAGCAGCCACAAGAGCGCTGCGAGCCAACCGAGCACCCAGGCACCGGCTGCGTGGAAACCGATCACGAACGCGCGCGTTTCGCGCGATGCCGGGGCGACCACCCAAGTCGACGGCACGATCTGGATCTTCGGCGGGATTCGAAGCGACGGCGCTCTCAGCGCAATGCAGGAGGGCTATGACCCCGTCATCGATAGCTGGAAAGGCGGCGGCGATCTACCGGTTGCGGTTCAGCGCGCGACGGCGGTCAACTGGCAGGGAAACCCCGTTGTGCTCGGTGGCTTCAAGACAGTGGGCGGCAAAAATGTTGCCTCGGACCAGGTTTGGCGGGTGGTCAACAGTCGCTGGGTAGAGCTGCCGCATATGTTGCAGCCCAGGGCGGCGGCGGCAGCGGCGGTGGTGGGGGATCGCCTCGTTGTCACCGGTGGTGTTGACGCAGGCGGCGCGCTGCTGAACACGACCGAGGTGTTTGACGGCAACTCCTGGAGCCTGGGCGCGCCCCTACCGACTCCGCGGCAGATGCTGGCCGCGGGATCGGATGGAAAGCTGGTGTACGCGGTGGGTGGTACCAATGGCAACTCGGACCTGGCGACGGTCGAGGCGTATGACCCGGTCGCGAAAACCTGGACGTCATTGCCTGCACTGCCGCAAGCACGCAGCGACCTCGGCGTGGCCATCGCCGATGGGCGTCTGGTGGCGGTCGGGGGTGTGTCGTCGGGGCAAGTCTTGAAAAGCGTTTCGGTGTTCGACCTGATGACGAAAACGTGGGCCGGGTTGCCGGATATGGCGACCGCGCGGCATGGTATGGCCGTCGCCGCGGTGGAGAAGTCGATATATGCGATCGGCGGATCGACCGCTGTTGGGGATGGCCAGGTGATCTCGTCGGCGGAAGCGCTGAAGCTCCCTGCCCGCAAGATCCAGGCGGCGTCGCAGTGGCGTTCGCTACCGGACGCGCCGACTGCCAGGTTGATGATGGCGTGGGCTGTGCTCAACGACAAGATCTGGGTCATGGGCGGCCTGCGGAACGGGGTTGCGCTCCAGACCGTCGAGAGCTACGACCCGCGCAGCGGCGCCTGGGAAACCGGGCCTCCGTTGCCGATCCCACTGCACCATGCGGCGGCGGCAACCTACCGCGGTGAGGTGGTAGTGCTGGGAGGTGCGAGCGAGAACCTCGCGGATGCGTCCAACAAGGTGTTCGCTCTGCGTGGCGGCAACTGGGTGCAGCTGCCGAGCCTCACGCACGCTCGGGCAGCGCTGGCCGCGGCCGTGGTGGGTGACAAACTCGTGGCTGTTGGCGGGCAGAACGCCAAACAGCTCGTCCCGCAGACCGAGGTCTTCGACGGCAATTCGTGGACGGATGCCGCCAACATGCCGACGCCGCGCGAACACCTGGCCGCGGTGCCTGATGGCACCTACGTGTACACGGTCGGCGGCAGGTTCCTTTCGGCCGACAAGAACTCTGCGGCGCTTGAACGGTTTGATCCAGGATCGGGGACATGGACCAAACTGGTGGGCATGCCGACGCCGCGGGGAAGCTACGGCGCCACGTACATCGATGGCCGGATCGTGGCCGTCGGTGGCGAAGAACCGACGATGGTGCTGAACACGGTCGAGATGTACGACATCGCCGACGGGAAGTGGAGCACGCTGACCCCCATGCCGACTGCGCGTCACGCTGAGGTGGTGGCCACGGTTGGCAACACGGTGTACTGCATCGGTGGCGCAAACCGGCCGACACACGAAGGTCCCATCGCGACGGTCGAGGCGCTGGACTTCATGTAGCGCCAACACCCAGACCGCCTAGAGGCGGTAGGCCCAGGCCACCATCGCCGGAAATGTCTAAAAAGCAGTACGACCCGCGCTTGTTTGATATATGTCTAATACGGGCATCCTGTGGAGACGCGAGCCCGACCCGGTGGCCCGCCCCCTCAGCGGGCCACCGGGAATTCCTCTCACCAGCCACTACCCAACCGACCCGTTGACAGGAGATGCCGGGCGTCTTGACGGCATTGGCGCACGATTTGCTGCTCGCGCGCGTACAACATGCTGTCGCTGAAGCCGTTTTCTCCCACGGTCGTTCCGGCCGCCAATGCCATCTGCCGAAGCACATCGGTGGCGACCACGGTGTCCTGATGGTCGCCAAGCAGACTTTGGATCTGGCGTCTTAGAGCCAGGTGTCCTGGGTGGTGGTGGTGAGGAACGCTTCCAGGTCGTCGCGCCACTGGGCCGGCGTGGTCTTGTCCGGTTCGATCCCGGTGTAGTCGCCGCGATAGAACAGCAGCGGCCGAGGCTTGATCTTGGGAGCTTCCGACAGCGATTCGACCGCGCCGAACACCACAAAGTGATCGCCGCCGTCGTGGACCGATGCGACAGCGCAGTCAATGTGGGCAAGTGAGCCATCGATGATCGGCGAACCGAATTGTGAAGGGTGCCAGTCGATACCGGCGAACTTGTCGGGTTCTTTAGACCCGAATCGGGCGGAGACGTCCTTCTGCTTTTCGGTCAGCAGGTTGACGCAGAACCGCCCGGTCGCCTCGATAGCTTTCCAAGACCGCGATACCTTCGTCGGACAGAACAGCACCAATGGCGGATCCAGCGACAACGCCGCGAATGACTGGCACGCAAAGCCGATCGGCACCTCGTCGTGCACGGTGGTGATGATGGTGATCCCGGTGCAGAACTGACCCAGCACCTGCCGGAAGGCCCGCGGATCGATCGGCGCCGACATGGCTAGCCGCGCATGCCCACGGTGAAGTCGTGGCCCCACAGGCTCACCGCGGTACTTTCCCGGGCGATCCAGTCGTGGTCGTCGACTTTCCTGCCCTCACAACCGAATTCGACATCGAAACCGCCCGGTGTCTTCATGTAGAACGACAGCATCAAGTCGTTGACGTGGCGGCCCAGCGTCGCTGACATCGGCACCTTGCGGCGCAACGCCCGGTCCAGGCACAGGCCCACGTCGTCGGCCTCCTGGACTTCGATCATCAGGTGCACGATCCCGCTCGGTGTCGGCAGCGGCAGGAAGGCCAGGCTGTGGTGGCGTGGGTTGCAGCCAAAGAAACGCAGCCAGGCCGGCGCCCCGTCGGCGGGCCGTCCGACCACCTGCGGCGGCATCCGCATCGAGTCACGCAGCTTGAAGCCGAGCACGTCCCGGTAGAAGTGCAACGCCTCAGCGTCGTCGCGAGTGGTCAGCACCACGTGGCCCAGGCCCTGCTCCGCGGTGACGAACTTGTGGCCATACGGGCTGACCACCCGGCGGTGTTCCAGTGCGGCACCGTGGAAGACCGCCAGCGGGTTGCCCGACGGATCGGAGAACTGGATCATCTCGTCGACTCGCCGCTCGGCCAGGTCGGCGGCGGTGGCCTCCTTGTATGGGGTGCCCTCCACATCGAGCCGCTTGCGGATCTCTTGCAGCCCTTCGGCATTCGCGCATTCCCAACCGGCTTCGGAGAGCCGGTCCTGCTCTCCGGGAACAATCACCAGACGGGCCGGGAAATCGTCCATCCGCAAATACAGCGCACCCTCGGTGCTGCCCTTGCCCTCGACCATGCCGAGGACTTTCAGGCCGTAGTCACGCCAGGCCTCCATATCGGTGGCCTCGATGCGCAGATAGCCCAGCGACCGAATGCCTGCGCTGCTCATCACGCACCTCCCAGGAAATCGACGGTGAGCTTGTTGAACTCATCGAATTTCTCCACCTGCGCCCAATGCCCACATTGCCCGAAGACGTGCAGTTGCGCACGGGGAATGGTCTTCAGTGCGACCAGCGCGCCGTCCAGTGGGTTGACCCGGTCCTCGCGACCCCAGATCAGCAGCACCGGCTGGCGCAGCCGATACACCTCGCGCCACATCATGCCGAGCTCGAAATCGGCCCCAGCGAACGACATTCCCATCGCCCGGGTCGCCGTCAGCGATTCCGGCGTGCTGGCCAAGGCGAAACGTTCGTCGACCAGCTCTGGGGTGATGAGCTTCTTGTCGTAGACCATCACGCGCAAGAACGCTTCGAGGTTCTCGCGGGTCGGACCCATGGAGAACGCCCCCAGCCGTTTGACGCCCTCGGTCGGGTCGGGCGCAAACAGGTTGACGCTGAGTCCGCCGGGACCCATCAGCACCAGGCGTCCGGCCAGGTCGGGGTGGTCGAGGGCGAACCGCACCGCGGTTCCTCCGCCCAATGAATTACCCACCAGCGGAACGCGTCCCAGGCCCAGCTGGTCGAAGAGGCCTTTGAGCGCCCTCGCGGCATAGCGGTTGAATTGCCCGTGCTCCGCGCGCTTGTCGGAGAGGCCGTAGCCGGGCTGATCGACGGCAAGCACGTGAAACTGCCGGGCCAGCACCGGGATGTTGCGGGAGAAGTTCGTCCAGCTCGCCGCTCCGGGGCCGCCCCCGTGCAGCAGCACCACGGTTTGGTCGTTGCCGACGCCCGCCTCGTGGTAGTGCAGCTTCAGCGGTCCGTCGACGTCGACCTCCACGAAGCGCGAGGTGGACTCGAACGTCAGCTCCTCGGTCGCCGTCATCACACCATCGTGTCGCCGGGCGGCAACCCGAACTCGTTGTTCCCGAAGATCACGTACGCGCGCTCCGGGTCGTTGGCGGCGTGCACCCGTCCGGCGTGCGCGTCACGCCAGAAGCGTTGCACCGGCTGGTCATTGGCCAGCGCGGTGGCACCGGACGCCTCGAACAGCCGGTCGATCGCGGCGATCGAGCGGCCGGTGGCGCGCACCTGGTCACGCCGGGCCCGGGCGCGCAGCTCGAAGGGGATCTCCTTGCCGGCGGCCAACAACGCGTACTCGTCACCGACGTTGCCGATCAGCTGCCGCCACGCGGCGTCGATGTCGCTGGCCGCCTCGGCGATGCGGACCTTGGCGAACGGATCGTCCTTCGCCTTCTCCCCGGCGAACGCCGCGCGCACCCGCTTGCCCTGGTGCTCGACATGCGCGTCGTACGCGCCGTACGCCATGCCGACGATCGGCGCCGAGATGGTAGTGGGATGCATTGTGCCCCAAGGCATTTTGTACACCGGGGCGGTGTTGGTCTCATATCCCCCGGCGGTGCCGTCGTTCATCGCCTTGTAGGACAGGAACCGGTGCCGGGGCACGAAGACATCCTTGACCACCAGAGTGTTGCTGCCGGTGCCGCGCAGCCCAACCACATGCCACACGTCATCGATGCGGTACTCCGAGCGCGGGATCAGGAAGCTGCCGAAGTCCACCGGGCGGCCGTCCTTGATGACCGGCCCACCGACGAAGGTCCAGCTGGCGTGGTCACAGCCCGACGACCAGTTCCACGAGCCGTTCACCAGGTAGCCCCCGTCGGTCACGACGCCCGCGCCCATCGGGGCGTACGACGACGAGATCCGCGTCTTCGGGTCCTCACCCCAGACCTCGACCTGGGCCTCTTGGTCGAACAGCGCCAGGTGCCAGTTGTGCACGCCGACGATCGAGCTCACCCAGCCGGTGGAGCCGCACGCGCTGGCCAGTCGCCGCGCCGCCTCGTAGAACAACGTGGGATCGCATTGCAGCCCGCCCCACTGCTCGGGCTGCAACAGGGTGAAGAACCCGATGTCCTCCAGGTCCTGAACGGTCTCCTCGGGCAGCCTGCGCAGATCCTCCGTCGCTTGTGCGCGCTCCCGAATCCGCGGCAGCAGATCATCAATCCCAGCCAACACCGACTGCGCATCACGCTGTTGAATGGACGTCACTTAGGTTTGCCTCCCGGGAGTGCGGATTTACACAGAAGACTAGAACACGTTCCGATTTGTGTCGAGCAGGGTATTCCTGCGGCTGGTAGCGGTACTAATCGGGTTTTCTGTAACATGTTCTAGTTGTATTCAAAGGAAGGGTGGGTCTTGACGGAAGCAATTCCCGACGAGCCACTCGGCGACCACGTCCTTGAACTGCAGATCGCCGAGGTTGTCGCCGAAACCGACGACGCGCGATCGTTGGTGTTCGCGGTGCCCGACGCGGCCGACGACCCCGGCATCCCGCCCGAGCGGCTGCGATATGCACCCGGCCAGTTCCTCACGTTGCGCGTGCCCAGCGACCGCACCGGATCGGTGGCCCGCTGCTACTCGTTGTGCAGCTCACCGTTCACCGGCGATGCGCTGACCGTCACGGTCAAGCGCACCGCGGACGGATACGCGTCCAACTGGCTGTGCGACCACGCCCACAAAGGCATGCGGATCCATGTGCTGGCGCCGTCGGGCAACTTCGTGCCCAAGACACTGGACGACGACTTCCTCTTGATGGCCGCCGGCAGCGGGATCACCCCGATCATGTCGATCTGCAAGTCGGCGCTCGCTGAAGGCAGCGGGCAGGTGACCCTGATCTACGCCAATCGCGACGACCGCTCAGTGATCTTCGCCGAAGCGCTACGCGAGCTGTCCGCCAAGTACCCCGACCGGCTCACGGTGCTGCATTGGCTGGAATCGCTGCAGGGGTTACCGGGCGCGACCGCGCTGGCGAAACTGGCTGCCCCCTATACCGATCGGCCCGTCTACATCTGCGGGCCCGGCCCGTTCATGGACGCGTCACGTGAAGCCCTGAAAACGCTCAAAGTACCTGCGCCGCAAGTACATATCGAGGTGTTCAAGTCGCTGGACTCCGACCCGTTTGCGACAGTCAAGATCGAGGACACCGCCGAAGGCGACGAGCCGCCGGCCACCGCGGTTGTCGAGCTGGACGGTGAAACCCATACCGTGTCCTGGCCGCGCAACGCCAAGCTGCTCGACGTCCTGCTGGCCAAGGGCCTCGATGCACCGTTTTCGTGCCGGGAGGGTCACTGCGGCGCATGTGCCTGCACGCTGCGTAGCGGCAAGGTGAACATGGAGGTCAACGACGTGCTGGAGCAGCAGGATCTCGATGAAGGTCTGATTCTGGCCTGTCAATCTCACCCGGAATCTGATTCGGTAGAAGTGACCTACGACGAGTAGTCGCGGAGTTAAGTTCTCGCTTGGGGCCAGCGAACCGGGAAGGGGAGCGCGATGATGCGGCTAGTGACGGGATTTGCGGTCGTCGGGTCGATGTTGACGTTCCTGCCCACGCCGATATCCTCGGCGGCCAGCAACACGGCCAGCACCCTGTTTCCGTTGGATGGCCCCAATCAGCTCGAGACGCATATGTTCCTCAATTGCTTCAAGTCCGACGGCCACTGTGACTTCACCGCCGGGGCCGACACGCGCACGCCCGACGGCGTGACCGGATTCCCGCCCGGTCTCTGGGCACGCCAGACCACCGAGATCCGGTCGTCGAACCGGTTGGCCTACCTGGACGCGCACGCCAACGGCCAGTACGAACGGGTTCACAAGGCGATGGGAAACGACGAGATCACCACCGTCTACTTCGGTGAAGGACCGCCGGACAAGTACCAGACGACCGGGCGCATCGACTCGACCGATTGGCAGACCGGCCA
>DASZLQ010000114.1:0-16175 GCA_035552295.1 Mycobacterium sp.
ATAGATCAGGACCATGAAGACCGCCGGCGTCTTGTCGATCGTGTGATACCACCAATAGAACAGGCTCAGCCCGACCTCGCCGGTGGCGAACCACACACCGAGGATCACCAACACCAATTTCCACCACTTCAGGTACTGGTATCGGCCGGGAACGGTGACCGACTGCACCGGCGCGCCGGACGGCTCGGTCGCCAAATCCTTCCCGGAATCCCGTTCCGCGACCGGCGAAGGCATCTCCGGCTCCTCGTCGGGCGGCGATGGCTCGGATTTTTCGGTGTCCGCGCCGGATTGAGGAATCGGCTGAGAGCCGGTGTCATCGAAATCCGGCACGAACGCCTCAGTCCCGGGATGGGACTCGCGGTCGTCGTCAGGCACCGGAGGCCACCCGTAGCGCGACGAGCACACCGAACCAACCGGGCCCCAGCGCCAGGATGAACGCGCCTGCCGTCGTCACCCATCGTCGGCCGGACAACACGATCGTCAACAGCCCGATCACGCTGGGAATCCCAACCACCGATGCAATGGCGATGTCCGGGCGGATCCTCGCATGGACCACCACGGTGAACGCCACCCCCGCCAGCGATCCGACCGCGCTGCCAATCAGCATGGCGCTGGCCAACAGCCAGGGTCGCGGAAGGGGAATCACGGTGACGACCTTACTGCGGTTCCCGACTGCCAGTGGGGCACATTCCCGGCGCGGCTCCGGAATCAAAAGCGACCACCTGGCCGCGCACCGACGGGCGTTCGCCACGCTCATAAGCCGCGCCGGTGATGACCGGTACGGCCTGCAGTTCGGCCTTTTCGTCGTCGGTGAACACCCGGCCGCGACTGAGGAATCGCACGCCCTCCGGTGCCTCCAGGCTGAACCCGCCACCGCGGCCGGGCACCACATCGATGACCAGCTGGGTGTGCTTCTCTCCCCCATAGTGGGCCTCGAACTGCGGCCCGGAAATCCACACCGGAACGCCTTCTGAACCCTGCGGTCCGACATCGAGCACACCGAGCAACACGTCGCGGTCACCGACCAGGAAATCCCCGCGCGGGTAGCACATCGGCGACGACCCGTCGCAGCAGCCGCCGGACTGGTGGAACATCACCGGGCCGTGGCGATCCTGCAGCCGCTCCAGCAGCTCGGCGGCGGCAGCGGTGATGAGCACCCCCGCGGGAGCGCTCATCAGAAGAACCCCATTATCAGAAGAACCCTTGCGCCTTATCGGAGTAGGACACCATCAGGTTCTTGGTCTGCTGGTAGTGGTCGAGCATCATCTTGTGGTTTTCCCGGCCGATACCGGACTGCTTGTAGCCGCCGAATGCCGCGTGCGCCGGGTAGACGTGGAAGCAGTTCACCCACACCCGGCCGGCCTGGATGTCGCGCCCGGCTCGGTAGGCGGTATTGCCGTCGCGGCTCCACACGCCCGCACCCAGACCGTAGAGGGTGTCGTTGGCGATCGCGATCGCGTCGTCGTAGTCGGAGAACGACGTCACCGCCACCACCGGTCCGAAGATCTCCTCCTGGAAGATCCGCATCTTGTTGTTGCCGCCGAAGATCGTCGGCTGCATGTAGAAGCCGCCGGACAGGTCACCGCCCAGCTCGGCGCGCTCTCCGCCGGTGATGATCTTGGCACCCTCGTCCTTGCCGATCTCGATGTAGGACAACACCTTTTCCAGTTGGTCGTTGGACGCCTGGGAGCCCAGCATCGTCTCAGTATCCAGCGGGTCGCCCTGCCGGACCGCCTTGGTGCGGATGGCCGCCAGCTCCAGGAACTCGTCGTAAATGTCGGCCTGGATCAGGCTGCGCGACGGGCAGGTGCACACCTCACCCTGGTTCAGGGCGAACATGGTGAAGCCCTCCAGCGCCTTGTCCTGGAAATCGTCGTGCGCGGCCATGACGTCGGAGAAGAAGATGTTGGGGCTCTTGCCGCCGAGCTCCAGCGTGACCGGGATCAGGTTCTGGGACGCGTACTGCATGATCAGTCGCCCGGTGGTGGTCTCGCCGGTGAACGCGACCTTGGCGATCCGGTTGCTCGAAGCCAGCGGCTTGCCGGCCTCCGCGCCGAACCCGTTGACCACGTTGACCACTCCGGGCGGCAGCAGGTCGGCGATCAGCGACATGAGATACAGCACCGACGCCGGTGTCTGCTCGGCCGGCTTCAGCACGGCGGCGTTGCCCGCCGCCATTGCCGGCGCCAGCTTCCAGCTGGCCATCAGAATGGGGAAGTTCCACGGAATGATCTGCCCCACCACGCCCAGTGGCTCGTGAAAGTGGTAAGCGACGGTGTCCTCGTCGATCTGGGACAGCGAACCCTCCTGGGAACGGATCGCCGCCGCGAAATACCGGAAGTGATCAGCAGCCAGCGGGATGTCGGCGGCCAGCGCCTCTCGGATCGGTTTCCCGTTGTCCCACACCTCGGCCAGCGCCAGTGCGGCCTTGTTTTCCTCGATGCGGTCGGCGATCTTGTTCATAATCGCGGCCCGCTCGGCGGGCGCGGTCTTACCCCAGGCCGGTGCCGCCGCATGCGCGGCGTCGAGCGCCTTTTCCACATCGGCCTCGTCGGAACGGGCCACTTCGCAGAACGGCTGACCGGTCACCGGCGTCGGATTCTCGAAATAACGGCCGCTCACCGGCGCGACCCACTGGCCCCCGATGAAGTTCTCGTACCGGGATTCGTATGACATCAATGCCCCGGCGGCGCCTGGACGTGAGAAAACAGTCATCTGCTCGGCTCCTCGTTGTGTCCTCATGCGATATAACTCACACTACCGCCGGGGCCACAATGGCTTCCATGACTTCTGAGGCTGCCGATGCCCCCGACGGTGACCACCTGGCCGAGGACCCGTACCTGTGGCTCGAGGATGTCACCGGCGAGGAGGCGCTGGATTGGGTCCGGGCCCGCAACGAACCGACGCTGACCGAATTCTGCGATGCGCGATTCGAGCAGATGCGCACCGAGGCGCTCGAGGTGCTGGACACCGACGCAAGAATCCCCTACGTCGTCCGCCGCGGCGAGTACCTCTATAACTTCTGGCGCGACCCCGCCAAT
This sequence comes from Mycobacterium sp., assembly GCA_035552295.1. GTDB lineage: Bacteria > Actinomycetota > Actinomycetes > Mycobacteriales > Mycobacteriaceae > Mycobacterium. The sequence continues at coordinate 3,042 of DASZLQ010000114.1, forward strand.
CCGCGCGGCCTGTGGCGGCGTACCACCCTGGACAGCTACCGAACCGACTCCCCCGAGTGGGATGTGCTGATCGATGTCGATGAACTGGGTCGCGCCGACGACGAGAAATGGGTGTGGGCCGGTGCCGGCGTCATCGAACCCGACTACACGCGCGCGCTGATCGGCCTTTCCCCGGGCGGTTCGGACGCAACCATCGTGCGCGAATTCGACATGGCTACACGAGAATTCGTCTCTGACGGGTTCGAGCTGCCCGAGGCCAAATCACAGGTCGCCTGGGCCGACCCGGACACCGTGCTGGTGGGCACCGATTTCGGCGCTGACACGCTCACCGAATCGGGCTACCCGCGCGTGATCAAGCGGTGGCGGCGGGGCACGCCATTGGCCGGCGCGGAGACCGTGTTCGAGGGCACATGGTCCGATGTCCGCGTCTTTGCCTCGGTGGACCGGACACAAGGCTTCGAGCGCACCCTGTTGCTGCGAGCACTCGACTTCTGGAACGACGAGGTCTACGAACTGCGGGGCCCGGAGCTGATTCGCATCGATGCGCCCACCGACGCCAGCGTGTCGATACACCGCGAGTGGATACTGATCGAGCTGCGCACCGATTGGTACTTCCGCGACGCGGTATACACCGCGGGTTCGCTACTGGCGGCCGATTACGACGAATTCCTCGCCGGCACGGCGGGATTGCGAGTGGTGTTCGAGCCCGACGAGCACACCGCGTTGAACCACTACGCGTGGACGAGAGACCGACTGTTGATCGTCACGCTGGCCGACGTGGCCAGCCGCGTGGAGATCGCCATCCCGGGTGCTTGGCGGCGCGAGCCGGTGCCGGGCATCCCGGCCGCGACCAACACCGTCGTCGTCACCGCCGACGACACCGGCGACGAGTTCTTCCTCGACTCCAGCGGATTCGTCACGCCGTCGCGGCTGATGCGCGGCGCGGGCGACGGGCAACTACACCCGATCAAATCCGCACCGGCATTCTTCGACGCCGAAAACTTGTCCGTGGCACAGTATTTCGTGACCTCTGCCGATGGGACATCGATCCCGTACTTCGTGGTACGGCCCGGCGAAGCGGACGGTCCGGGCCCCACCCTGTTGAGCGGCTACGGCGGATTCGAAGTGGCCCGAACACCCGGATACGACGGTGTGCTGGGCCGGCTGTGGCTGGCCCGCGGTGGGACCTTCGTGATGGCCAACATCCGCGGCGGCGGCGAATACGGGCCCGGGTGGCACACCCAGGCGATGCGCGAGGGCCGACACAAGGTGGCCGAGGATTTCGCGGCGGTGGCAACCGATCTGGTGAGCCGCGGCATCACCACCGTCGAGCAGCTCGGCGCGCGCGGCGGCAGCAACGGCGGCCTGCTGATGGGCATCATGCTCACCCAATACCCGGAAAAATTCGGCGCACTGGTCTGCGATGTGCCGCTACTGGACATGAAGCGCTACCACTGGTTGCTGGCGGGTGCCTCCTGGGTGGCCGAGTACGGCGATCCGGACAACCCGGACGACTGGGAATTCATCTCCGAATATTCGCCGTACCAGAATGTTTCGTCGACCCGGCCCTATCCGCCGGTGCTGTTCACCACGTCCACCCGCGACGACCGGGTGCACCCTGGCCATGCCCGCAAGATGGCGGCGGCGCTGGGGGCCGCGGGCCACCGAGCCTGGTACTACGAGAACATCGAGGGCGGGCACGCGGGCGCGGCCGACAACGAGCAGATCGCGTTCAAGTCGGCGTTGAGTTATTCCTTCTTGCACCGCATGTTGTCGTGTCAGCCTCCGGGTTAGCACCATGGATAGCGGGTAACGCACACCGATGAGGCCGATGATCCCGAGACACCCCGTGCAAATCGCGGTTGCGCTGACCGCCGCGGCTTTGGTCGGATGCGCACACAGCAGCGCGCCGACGGGCGCCGCGCAGACGACGACCGGGATACTGCCGTCGGGGGTACCTACCGAAGGAACTCGGCCAGCGGCCGAGATGCTATCACCGGCGGCCGAGCCGGGCATTGCGCCACCGCCGAGCACGACGTTGCCCGGGCGCATGGTACGGGTCGGCGCTCGACCAGAAGGCATCACCGTCGACGACGTGACCCGCACCGTCGTGGTCGCGATCCGCGAACCTGACCAACTGGTACTGCTCAACGCGGACACGGCAGGGATATCCGGGCGGATTCCGCTGCCGGGGTCCGTACGCCACCTCGAGTTGGCTACCCAGGGCAGTCAGGTCCTAGTGCCGGTTGAAAGCGCCAATGCCCTTGTGCGACTGGATCTCCCGCAGGGAGTTGTCTCACCGCCCATCGTCACCGGCACCTCACCACACGACGCAGCCGCGGCGTCAAACGGCGCCGTGTTCGTCGGCAACGAGCTCGGCGGCACGGTGAGCGTCCTGCGCGGCAGCCAGATTGTGAAGGTTTTCACCGACAGCGTCCAGCCCGCTGGGATGGCAGCTGTCGGGACCGCCGTCGGCATGCTCGACGCCCGAAAGAACAGCTTGACGGTCTACGACGCAGACAAGCTGTCCATCGTCGGCTCGACTCCGGGCGGCGCGGGTCCGACCCACTTGGTTGCCGACCGGCACGGGCGCATGATCGCCACCGATACGAGGGGCAATGTCATCCGGGTTTTCGATCCGCTGCCGACCCCGCGCGAAGTCGGCAATGTTTCGCAGTCGGGCGCGCCCTACGGCATCGCCTACGACCACGCTCGCGACCGCCTCTGGGTCGCCTCGTCGGGCGCCAACGAAGTCGTCTGTTACAGCATGGCAGAGTCAACGCCGCGCGAAATCGCGCGGATTGCTACCGTGCAAAACCCCTATTCGTTGGCGGTCGACTCGTTGACCGGACGTCTCTTCATTGCCGGGGTGACCGGTGGCCTACTACAGATCATCGATCCCGCCTGAGCGGTTCGGCGGCGAAGCGAGGCAATAAGATCGTCGCGGTGTCAACGACGGAACGTATCGAACTCGTCTTGCTGGCGGCCGGATTGATCTTCATCCTGGCCGGAGCATCCCAGGCGCGCTATTGCTACCGGCCAGCGGGCAGGGAACCGGGCGCGGGTCTCCCGCCACTTGTCCATGTCGCAGGGCACGTCGTCGCGGGTGTCGTACAGGTCAATCCGTTAAGCTCGATGGTGATGTAGCGGATGTTGTCGAGGAAGGCGTGGATCATGGGCACACCGAGGTTCGTCGGCTTGGCGATATTGACGGCGGTCGCTCCAATCGCGGTCCTCATCGGAAGTAGCCCAGCGCACGCCGATACCGATATCGGTCAACCATGCTCGCCGGAAGGCGCGAAAGTATGGGGGAACCCCGGCCCGATATACTGCGAGCGCAAGGCGGATGGGCAACTGCAATGGGTGTCCATTCCTGTTTCAGCAATGTGTGTGGCGTTCTGCGTGAATCAGCCCTAGGGGCGATCGCGCAGTGCGGTTTTCAGCCGCTGATCGTGGCTCCAGTGTTCGGCTTGGAACAGTAGGTGGCTGCGCCGCAGGGGTTTACGGTTTCACATGCCCGTCGGCGGTCGAAGGCCCAAGCCACCCGGCCAAGCCGTCACACGCAACCCGCGGCTCTAAGGCTGGACGGAAGTCGAGAACACTCCCAACATGTCGGGGCCGCGGTTGCCGCCGCGTCGCCGCAACGGCCAAGCGTGGCCCGCCTATGTGTGGGCCCGCTGGGACGACTGCCCGCGCCGCCGAGGATGATGCCCCGGTGTCGCTGATTAGCGAGATCAGGCTCCTGGAGAGGACGCTCGGCACAACCTGGGATGCGCGGCTCTCGCAGCGAATCCGCTATGTCGCGCTGACGACGGACGACGGGCCGGTCGCTAGGGACTAACGGTCAGATCCGCGCTCCGTTTCCGACGATCGATCATCCAGGCGACAAGGCCCACTGCTATCGCGAGCCCCCGTAGTACAGGGCCGGGCGGTGGTTGTCCTGGCCCGTGCCGGCGCTGCGGGGCGCGGACTTCGACTCCGGTCGGCCAGGCCTACGACTTTCCTTGCCGGCCTTTGACCGGCCATAAGATCGTCGACGTGTCAACGACGGAACGTATCGAACTCACCTTGCTGGCGACCGGGCTGATCTTCATCCTGGCCGGAGCGTCCCAGGCGCGCTATCGCTACATCAAAGAGCGTGCTCAGGCTCGGCGCTACTACTGGGCAACCTCGGTTATCGGCGTCGTCTGTTTTGCACTCGGGACAGGCAGAATCTGGCCGAACGGCGTCGCCGCGGCGCTGGTCTTCACGGCCATCATCGTTGGGTCGGCCTATTTCACAACGCCGTATCTCAAGATCGGCGGACAAATCTACGCGTCAAACCCGGAAAATCGCGAGCCCGATCCGTAAATCCTGCCGGACACTCCGCTGGACACCGAGCCCGCAACCGACTTCGCTTGGGCTATGTCAATATCCGAGCCGACACCCGACTTCGAGACGCTGCTGTACACGACTGACGGCCCGGTTGCCACGATCACGTTGAACCGCCCGGAGCAGCTCAACACCATCGTCCCGCCCATGCCCGACGAGATTGAGGCGGCCGTCGGGCTGGCCGAGCGGGACCACGACGTCAAGGTCATCGTGCTGCGCGGTGCCGGCCGCGCCTTCTCGGGCGGCTATGACTTCGGCGGCGGCTTCCAGCAGTGGGGTGACGCCATGATGACCGGCGGGCGGTGGGACCCGGGCAAGGATTTCGCGATGGTCACCGCTCGCGAGACGGGCCCGACGCAGAAATTCATGGCCATCTGGCGGGCGTCCAAACCGGTGATCGCCCAGGTGCACGGCTGGTGCGTCGGCGGGGCCAGCGACTACGCGCTGTGCGCCGACATCATCATCGCCAGCGACGACGCCGTGATCGGCACCCCCTACAGCCGGATGTGGGGGGCCTACCTGACAGGGATGTGGCTGTACCGGCTGAGCCTGGCCAAGGTCAAGTGGCACTCGTTGACCGGCCGACCGCTGACGGGCATCCAGGCGGCCGAGGTCGAGCTGATCAACGAGGCGGTGCCGTTCGAGCGGCTGGAAGCCCGCGTTGCCGAGGTCGCCGCGGAGCTGGCGCGAATCCCGTTGTCGCAATTGCGGGCGCAGAAGCTGATCGTCAACCAGGCCTACGAGAACATGGGCCTGGCGTCCACACAGATGCTCGGCGGCATTCTCGACGGTCTGATGCGCAACACCCCCGACGCTCTCGACTTCATCAAGACCGCCGAGACTCAGGGCGTGCGCGCGGCGATCGAGGGCCGCGACGGCCCATTCGGCGACTACAGCCAGGCTCCGCCAGAGCTGCGGCCGGATCCCGCGCACGTCATCGTCCCTGATAACGATGGTTAGTAAGCTAGGTTACAAATTTTCATACGCTGTCCGTCGCGAGGCCTAAAGTGCTACCGTAGCCACCATGTCTCGGCTCAGTAACAGCCTGCGCGCAGGCGCTGTTTTTCTCGCTCTGGGTATCGCCGCTGCGACCTTCCCGAAGACCGCGGCGGCCGATTCCACGGAAGACTTCCCGATCCCGCGCAGGCAGATCAACACCACGTGCGACGCGGAGCAGTACCTGGCGGCCGTCAGGGATACCAGTCCGGTGTACTACCAGCGGTACATGATCGACTTCAACAACCACGCCAACCTTCAGCAAGCAACGATAGACAAGGCGCACTGGTTTTACTCGTTGTCACCAGCGGACCGCAGGACTTATTCCGAAAACTTCTACAATGGCGATCCGCTAACGTTCGCCTGGGTCAATCACATGAAGATCTTCTTCAACAACAAGGGCGTCGTCGCCAAGGCCACCGATGTGTGCAACCAGTACCCGCCCGGCGACATGTCGGTCTGGAACTGGGCGTAGTACTCGGAGCTAGCGCTCTCGATTTAGGGTGACGTAGCGCGGCCGTGGTATGGCCGCGGGAGTCCACGTCAGTGCCGGTTGGCGAAGTACTTTTGGTAGGCCTCGGCCGCGGCGCGCAACTCAGGATCGGCTTGGAACTTCGGCTCAAACTTCGCCCATGCCGCCTCACGTTTTGCGGGCAGATACTCCGTTGGCCAATATGGATGCTCCTGCGGCCGGTAATCCTTGAGCACGCGACGGGCAACCGTGGCCTGGTGGACCTCATCGACGCCGTCGACGAGGCCCATCGTCGGCGCGGCCGCGTAAATCGCCTGCAGCGGGGTGAGATCGGTCGTCCCGAGTGACCCGAGGATGTGCAGGGCATTGAACGACACCTCGCGCAGCACCTTGGCCATGGTGAACTTGACGGCGGCGATGTCGGTCCGGGCTGCCTTGGTGCTCGAGTTGTCGATCTTCCAGGCGGTCTCGAGCACGAACAGTCGCAGCATACGAATGGCGGCGTAGGAATCGGCGATCTTCTCCTGCACCATCTGGTGCTCGGCGATGATCTTGCCGTGCGACTCGCGCGACAACGCCCGCTCGCACATCATGTCGAAGGCAAGCTTGCATTGGGCGATGGTGCGCATGGCGTGATGGATGCGTCCGCCGCCGAGGCGGTGTTGAGCGAGGATCTTGGCGCCGTCCTCCGAGCCCAGTAGGTGGTCGAGGGGAACCCGGACGTCGCGGTAGACGATGTGGTTGTGGTTGCGCGGCTCGGGCTGGATCTCCACGCCCGGGGTTTGGCGTGGCACAACGAACATGCCGTTGGTGCACACCACGAAGAGCAGGTCGGCGACGCGGCCCGCCGATGTGAACCACTTTTCACCGTTAATCACCCACTGGTGGCCGTCTCGCACGGCGTGGGTCTTGAACAGGTTGGGGTCGGATCCGCCCTGTGGCTCGGTCATCGAGTATGCCGAGAACATGTCTTGGTTGAGCAGCGGCTGCAACCATCGCTGTTTTTGCTCGTCGGTACCGTAGGCGGCAAGGATTTCGATGTTGCCGGTGTCAGGGGCAGCGGCGCCGAACATGAGTGGGGCCGATGGGTAACGGCCGATGACCTCATTTAGCAGCGCTAGCTTCAGCTGGCCGAAGCCGGGTCCGCCCAGATCCTCGTCAAGGAAGATCGCCCACAGCCCCTGGTCCTTGATCTGCTGCTGCAGTGTGCGGACGTAGGCCTTCACGTTGGGAAGAGGCGATCGGGGCGCGTACGGAAACACGAACTCCAGCGGCTCGATCTCGTCGCGGCAGAATGCCTCGACCCAGTCGAGCTTGTTCTGGAAGTCCGGATCAGTCGAGAAGTCCCATGCCATGTTGGTCTACGTTCTGTTACGCCGGCGACGCTGTCAATGCGCGCCTTCTCGGTGGACACGCCGCTCACGAAACATCGCTTAGCTCACTACGTTTGCGCGGCTTGTCCTGAGCGGCGCCGATGACATCGGCCAGCCGCTCATCGAGGGTCGCGTGAAAGCGACCGATGGCGCTTTCGTGACGCCCGAACTCCAGGAAGGTGTTCGCCCCGGCGTGCAGACCGCGCTGCACACCTTCGGCCATTTCGTTGTCCTCCAACGCGCCTGCGTCGAGCAGACTGCGCGCGCCCTGCTCGACGTTGCCGTCGCGGCTGCTCGACACTTTCTGGGCAACCTCGGGCGTGACCATCGCGTAGATGGTGACGACGGAGTTGGCGACGTCCACCGGGTCGATGACTACTAACAACACCTGGTCGGGGAACGTGGCAATCATCACATTCGGGAACAGGTGATACACGTATGTCACCCGGGCATCGGTGGTCCACGTCGATTCGGGGCGATCGCGTAATCGCTCAATGTTGCGGTACGGGAACGTGATCCGACTATTGGGGCCGAACGCTTCCACGACATTGAGATCGTCGTACTGGATCGGGAAAAAGGTGTCTTTGTGCGTGGAGCGGATGTGATAGCCCTCCAGGAACTGTTCGACGAGGACCTTCCAATTCATCGGCCGCGCTGTGGCGCCCACAAACAGCAGCTTCTCGGCCGGCAGGAGTTTGTCGCGCCACGGGCTGCCGTCGGCGAGGGCGGCCATGGCGGCATCGGCCTGCTGTTGCCACGAGCCGGTTGCGGGGGGATCGAGCGGGCCGATGACGATCAGACCGTCTACTTCGTGGCTTTCCACCTCGACCAAACCCCGGGCGGACATGTCGAGATCGGGGAACGCCTGGGCGTGTGGAACGTGTGAAAGCGAGCCGTCCAGCCGATACGTCCAGCCGTGATAGCGGCACACCAGCGCATGCGAGCAGCCAGGTCCCTCGACGAGAGCCAGGCCCCGGTGCCGGCATGCGTTGCGGAACACCCGTGACCGGCCATCGCGACCGCGCACCGCGCACAGCGGCACCCCATAGCTGGTGCGTTCGACGTGATCGCCCGTGTTGGGGATGGCCGCCGAGGGCAGGTACACACTCGGGTGCGCGCGCAGCACCCGCAGCTCATCGCCGAATCGGGCTGGATCCACATAGTTCCGGACCGGTTCGCGCCACACCTCGCCCTCGTCGGTCGTTCCCGCGTCGATGTGGGAAAGGATTCGCCGGACGATCTCCGCGTCCTCGGCGACCAAAGACCTTGTTGGAGTGCTCATAGTCTGGAAGTATCACACTATGCCTGTCGTGCGTCAATTATTTCGTGATACCCGGTCCGGTGTAACCACCCTGGGGTTGGCGGTGATCGGCGAAGATACATCTGTGCCCAAGGCGTCCCGCTCTCCACGACACCGAACCTCCGTGGCCGACGTCGAGCAGCGCAGAACCTCGGTGGCAGACCTGATCGGAGACCGCGCGCTGAGCGCGCGATCGGTCCTCGCCAGCGCGGTACTGGGGGCCGATCAACCTCAGCTCACCGTCGCCGAGCTCGTTGGGGTGGCCTCATTGTTCGGCATCAGCGGCGGAGCCGCCCGCACGTGCCTGTGGCGCATGGTCTCCAACGGGGAACTCAGCAGCGAGGAGGGAACCTACGCGCTGGCAGGACACTTGCTGGAACGACGCCAACGCGTCGACGAAGCCTCGCGCATCCCCGACGCGGCAACGCGCCGTTGGGACGGGACGTGGGAGCTGGCCGTCGTCTCGGCCGAACGCAGACCCCCGGCCGAACGCCTCGAGCTGCGTAAGGCCGCCACCGCGCTGCACTTGGCCGAACTACGCGAAGGAGTTTGGCTGCGCCCGGATAACCTTGACCCGCAACGACTCCCGACCATGCGGGACGTCCTGGATCGTCAATGCGTTCACTTCCACGGTGCCGCCTCCGGTATCGCCGAAGACACCGTGAGATCGCTGTTCTCCCTGTACGATTGGGCACGAGACGCAAAACGGTTGACCGGCGCCATGCAGGACGAACTCGATACGGCGTCAATACGACAGGATGACACCAGCGCCAGCTTCAGGTTCCAATTCGCATTGTCGATCGCCGTCGTCCGACACCTGCAGCTTGACCCGCTACTTCCAGCGTCGTTGATCCCGGAGGATTGGCCGGGAAATCAGCTGCGCGATACCTACCGGAATTTCGACGAAGCGTTCAAGCACCGCATGTATAACGCTTTCCGCTAGCGCTTTCCGCGCACGCTGACTCAGTAGTGCGGTGCGCTCACGGGGAACCGGTCGGTGTCGGCCGATTCGGCCTCTCTGGGCAACATGTAGGCGCGAACGGCCGACCGGGGTCCGTACGGCCGAAGCATCTGGCTGGCGGGACGAGTGCGCACTCGCGTCGGCCACCAGAACCAACGCCCCATCAGCGCGGCGACGGACGGCATCATGAACGAACGCACGATCAACGTGTCGAACCACAGGCCCAGGCCGATGGTGGTACCGACCTGCCCCATCACAATCAAAGGGCTGAACACGAAGGACGCCAAGGTGGCGGCGAACACCAGACCCGCAGACGTCACCACGGCGCCGGTGCCGGCCATCGATCTGATGATCCCGGTCCGCAACCCGGCATGGATTTCCTCCTTGAAACGGGAAACCAGCAGCAAGTTGTAGTCGGATCCCACCGCCAACAGCAGGATGACGGACATCGCGAGCACCATCCAGTGCAGCTCGAAACCGATGATGTCCTGCCAGACCAGCACGGAAAGCCCGAACGAGGCACCCAACGAAATCAACACGGTGCCCACGATTGTGATCGCGGCAACCAGACTCCGGGTGATGATCAGCATGATGATCAAAATCAGGCTGGCCGCCGATATTCCGGCGATCATGAGGTCGTACTTGGACCCGTCGCGCATGTCCTTGTAGACCGCGGCGGTGCCACCCAGCCAGACCTTGGCGCCCTCCACCGGTGTTCCCTTGATCGCTTCCTTCGCCGCGTTCTTGATCGGCTCGACGTGCGAAATCCCTTCGGGGGTTGCGGGATCGCCTTCATGGGAGATGATGAAGCGCGCGGCGTGCCCGTCCGGCGACAGGAACATCTTCAGACCCCGCTTGAAATCGGGGTTGTCGAAGACCTCCGGCGGGATGTAGTAGAACGAGTCATCGTTCTTCCACGCATCGAACGCCTGGCCCCACGTAAGATCAGCGCGGTTGTACCAATCCGCCCGCCGGGTGCTCCTCGACGTCGTTGAGGATCAGCTCGCGCACGGCGGGACGCGGTCCGTACGGTCGCAGCATGGTGCTGGCCGGCCGTGGACGCACGTGCTGCGGCCACCAGAACCAGCGCCCGAGCAACGTGGCCAGCGACGGTGTCATGAACGACCGCACGATCAAGGTGTCGAACAACAAACCCAGCGCGATCGTCGTACCTACCTGGGCCATCACCAGCAGCGGGCTGAACATGAACGTGGCCATGGTGGCGGCGAACACCAGACCGGCGGAGGTAACCACCGAGCCCGAACCGGCCATCGCGCGGATCGTCCCTGTCTTTAGCCCGGCGTGGATTTCCTCCTTGAACCGCGATATCAGCAGCAAGTTGTAGTCCGAGCCGACCGCCAGCAGCAGGATGATCGCCATCGCCAGCACCATCCAGTGCAACTTGATCCCCAGGATGTACTGCCATAGGAGCACGGAGAGTCCGAACGAGGCGCCCAGCGACAGCAACACCGTACCGACGATCACGAAGGCCGCAACGACGCTTCGGGTGATCACCAACATGATGACGAAAATCAGTGTGGCCGCAGAAATTCCGGCGATCAACAGGTCGATGTCGGAGCCGTCGTGCATGTCCTTGTACGTCGCGGCGGTACCGCCGAGGTAGACGTTGGCGCCCTCCCAGGGCGTGCCCTTGATCGCCTCGTGCACGGCCTGCCTGATCGGCTCGATGTGGCTGACGCCTTCAGGAGTCGCCGGGTCGCCTTCATGCGAGATGATCAACCGGACAGCGTGCCCGTCCGGCGATATGAACTGTTTGAGACCCCGCGCGAAATCCGGGCTCTTGAACGCCTCTGGCGGAAGGTAGAACGTGTCGTCGTTCTTCGCTTTGTCGAAGGCATCGCCCTGCGCGGTGGCGTTGTCGGCCTGCGCTTTCGCCTGGTCGTTGAGACCCTGTGTGATCGCATAGTTCGACATGATGGTGTCGAGGTTGTGCTGCTGGCTCTCAATCTGCGGGGGTATCAACGCTACGAGTTTGGGCTGGATCTGATCCAGCTTGTCGAGATTCGCGCTGAGGTTCTCGATGTTCTCGGCCACCTGGTCGATGCCGTCGAGCGCGTTGAAGACCGACCGGATTGCCCAGCACGAGGGGATGTCGTAACAGTGCTTCTCCCAGTAGAAGTAGCTACGGATCGGCCGGAGGAAGTCGTCGAAGTTGGCGATGTCGTCGCGCAACGCCTCGGTGATCTTCACCGTTTCCTTGGTGAGCTTGGTGGTTTCGTGTGTCGTGTTGCTCAGATCCTGGGTGACCTGCATCTGCTCATGCAGCGTTGCCATCGTTTTCTTGAGCTCGTCCGCCTGCTTGAGCAGGTTTGCCGCCTGCTCTTCCTGATAGTGCTGGGTCTGGAGCCGCCCTGCGGCCTGTGCACCCATCTGAAAACCGAGGGTGCTGTGGTCGAGCGGCGTGCCCAACGGCCGGGTGATGGTCTGCACCCGGCCGATGCCGGGGATGCGGAAGACCGCCTTGGCGACCTTGTCCAGGACGATGAAGTCGGCCGGGTTACGCAGGTCATGATCGGTCTCGATCATCAACAGCTCGGGATTGAGGCGAGCCTGGTTGAAGTGCCGGTCGGCAGCCGCATAACCGACATTCGCCGGGGTGTCTTGCGGCAGGAAGTGGCGGGTGTCGTAGTCCGTCTTGTAACCGGGCAGAGCGAGCAGGCCGACTAATGCGGCGGCGATGGTCACCGCGAGAACCGGTGCGGGCCAGCGGACGATGGCGGTGCCGATGCGACGCCATCCCTGAGTCTGCAACTTGCGCTTCGGGTCGAGCAGCTTGAAGAAGCTGGCCACCGTGAGCACCGCCGGGCCCAGTGTCAACGCCGCGAGGACCGCGACCAGCATGCCGACGGCGCAGGGGACGCCCAGCGACTGGAAATAGGGCAACCGGGTGAAGCTGAGGCAGTACATCGCGCCGGCGATGGTCAGGCCCGACCCCAGCACGACATGCGCGGTGCTGTGGAACATCGTGTAGAACGCTTCTTCACGCGTCTGGCCCAGACCGCGGGCCTCGTGGTAGCGGCCGACCACGAAGATCGCGTAGTCCGTTCCGGCGGCGATCGCCAACAACACCAGCATGTTGTTGGCGAACGTGGAAAGCCCCATGATCCCGTAGTTTCCCAGCGTCGCGACGACACCGCGGGCCGCTAACAATTCGACGAACACCATCGTCAGCATGATCAGAACGGTGCTTATCGAGCGGTAGACGACCAGCAGCATCACCACAATCACGAGGAGGGTGACCAGAGTGACTGTCGCGACGCCTTTCTGACCCGCACGGGACTGGTCGGCAAACAACGGAGCCGCCCCGGTGACATAGGCCTTGATCCCCGGCGGCGCCGGCACCGAGTCCACGATCTTGCGGACGGCCTCGCTGGACTCGGAGGACAACCCACCGCCCATGTTGCCGGCGAGGTAGACCTGGACGTACGCGGCCTTTTGGTCGTGGCTCTGGGAGCCCGCGGCGGTCAGGGGATCACTCCAGAAGTCCTGGATGTGCTGAACGTGTTTCTTGTCTTGCTCGAGTCGCTTGACGATCTCGTCGTAATAGCGGTGGGCCTCCGCCCCCAGCGGTTTGTCGCCCTCCAGCAGGATCATTGCCGAGCTGTCGGTATTGAACTCTTTGAACGTTGACCCGACGCGC
>DASZLQ010000115.1:0-16235 GCA_035552295.1 Mycobacterium sp.
GAGAAGTTGCTGGTTCGGCGACGTCGACGTGTGGGTCAAAAACGCCTCACCGAACGCATCCCGCGCGCGCGAATTAAATTCCTGGTCGCGCACGTGGATCATCGACGCTTGCCGGAACGCCGACAACGACTTGTGAGTGGAGTGCGTCGCGTACACCCGCACGCGGGCCCGACTGGGGTCGGGCAGCAGCCGGTGATTGACCCACTCCGATCGCGGGATCCCCTCCATCGACGCGACCCAATTCCGGTACTCCTCGGCGTATTCCGGCGACACCAACGTCTGCTCGAGACGCTCGGCCGACACCATGGCGGTCCGCTGCCGGGCCCACGGGACGGCGGTGGCAAACGCGTACCACGCCTCGTCCCACAGGAAGCAGATGTCCGGCTTGATCGCCAGCACCTCTTCCATGACGCGCCGGGGGTTGTAGACGACACCGTCGAAGGTGCAGTTGGTGAGCAGCAGCATCCGCACCCGGTGCAGCTGCCCGGCCGCTTCGAGGCCGAGCAGTGTCTTCTTGATCGTCTCGAGTGAAACGGCTCCGTAGATTGCGAACTCCGGCAACGGATATGCGTCCAGGTACAGCGGGTACGCACCGGCCAGCACCAGGCCGTAGTGGTGTGACTTGTGGCAATTGCGGTCGATCAGCACGATGTCGCCGGGGCGGGTCAGCGACTGCACGACGATCTTGTTGGCGGTCGATGTTCCGTTGGTGACGAAGTAGGTGTGTTCAGAGCGCCAGGTACGCGCGGCCTTGTCCATGGCCTTCTTGATGTTGCCGTGCGGGTCCAGCAGCGAGTCGAGGCCACCCGACGTGGTCGAGGTCTCGGCCATGAAGATGTTGCGGCCGTAGAACTCTCCCATGTCCTGCAGCGACTTGGAATTGAAGATGCTGGCGCCACGCGCGACGGGAAGAGCGTGGAATTGGCCGACCGGCGCCCCCGCATAAGCGCGCAGTGCATCGAAAAACGGTGTGGCGAACCGGTTCCGCAAGCCGGCGAGCACCGTGCTGTGCAGGTCGGTGACATCGTTGAGCCGGTAGAACGTCCGGTCGTAGATGTCGGGCTCGTCGTCATTGCCCGCCGCGATCGACTCGTCGGTGAGCAGATAAAGGTCGATATGGGGCCGCAGCTCGCGAATCCATTCGCCGCATTCGACCCAGTCGTCGGCACGGTCGGGGACTATCACCTCGCCCGCCGAGTCGTTGGGCCCGAGCAATGTGTTCATCAGCGGCACCCGGTCGCGCGACCGCAGCGGCAGGTCGTGGCGGATGATCGCGGCCTGGATCTCGCCGTTCAACGCGACCGCGGTGATGGCGTCCTCGACGCTGGGCACGACGAGCAGCTCGAACTGCACGTCGTCGGACGGGGAGCGCAGCGCCCGCAAGCATTCCGCCAGGCTGTCGGGCGCAGTCATCGGGGCATCGTCGGCGAGCAACACCGTGTAGAACTGCTGCTGTTTGGCTCGGGCCACCAGCTCCTGCTCGGCCAACGGCGCGGTTGTGTCGAAAAGCCCTGCGCGGTCCCCATATTCACACAGCAGCCGCACGGCCAGCGATACCTCTTCGCTGAGCCGCACCGTGGACTTGCTCTCGAGGTGATCGCGGAAGGTTGCCAGGTTCTCCGCGCCCGGATACAGCCAGTACCGCTCGTAGGCGCAGATACGGTCCATCAGACGTTTTACCCGGGCCATGTCGCGGGTGATGTCCAGCCCGGCGAGGTCGACCTCGGCGAGGTGACGGCAGGCGTCGTCAAGCAGGTTCCAGGTGTCGACGCGGGTGTACGACGGGTTGGCGACTGCCGCCAGCGCGGAGACGCGAAGTCGTCGCGGATGGGCACTGTCTCGATTCATCTCGTCACCTTCCGCGGGATTCAGCAAGTATTGTCACCCGCCGGTGCCGCGCTCGGGAACTTTTCGCCCAGGATTCGACGGCGTCGGTCAGCGATCCAGCTCGTCGTCACTGTCTATTACCCGCCGATCAGCACGAGTGTTGTCTACCCGTCGCAGCATCGGAAGCTCCCAGCGGCGCACCGGCAGGTCGGTGACGTCGCCGAGCGACCTCACCACGGCCTGTGTCAGGCCCATGATGGCGGCCATTACCGGCAACAGCGGCTGCAGCGGCTTGGCCGCCGAGCGGACGGTGCTGATGCGGCGGGCCACCATCAGGCGCTCGATCGAGTGATACAGCCAGGCGCCGACGCCCAGGGCGTAGATCGAGAGCACCGACGCGACGATGGTCCAGCCGTAGGCGGCACACACCACGGCGCCCAGCACCACCGTCGCAGCCAAGCAGGCCGCGACGAGGACACGCAGCTCCAGCCGGGTCATGCCTGCTGTCCGCCAAGGGCCTGGGCGGCCGCCCGGATCTGCGGCGTCACCAGCATGACCTGGCCGAGCACTCCGTTGATGAAGCCCGGCGAGTCGTCGGTGGACAGCTCCTTGGCCAGCTGCACGGCCTCGTCGACGGCGACCGGCTCCGGCACGTCGTCGGCATACAGCAGCTCCCACACCGAGACCCGCAGAATGGCGCGATCCACCGCGGGCAGCCGGTCTAACGTCCAGCCCTGCAGATGCGAGCTGATCAGGTCGTCGATATGGGCGATCTGCTCTGAAACCCCGCGAGCCACGGTCTGGGTGTAGGCGTGCAGCGGCGCCACATCCGGCTTCGCTTCGGCCAGCGCGGTGCGGACGTCGACGACCTCTGCCGGGCTCAGGCCGCGGGCCTCGGCTTCAAACAACAGGTCGACGGCACGCTTGCGCGCTTGATGGCGTCCCTTGACGGCCCTTGCCGGTTTTCCTTCAGGCATAATGCCTGCTCACGCGTTTACACGTCCCAGGTAGCTGCCGTCGCGCGAATCGACCTTCAGCTTGTCTCCGGTGTTGATGAACAGCGGTACCTGGATCTGCGCACCGGTCTGAAGGGTGGCCGGCTTGGTGCCGGCGCTGGAGCGGTCGCCCTGCAGGCCCGGCTCGGTGTGGGTGACCTCGAGTTCGACCGAAACCGGCAGCTCGATGTACAGCGGCGATCCGTTGTGGAACGCCACCTGTGCCGGCATGCCCTCCAGCAGGAACCGCGCGGCGTCGCCGACCAGGGACTCCGGCAGCGGGTGCTGCTCGTAGTCCTGGCTGTCCATGAACACGAAGTCCGAGCCGTCGCGGTACAGGTATGTGGTGTCACGCCGGTCGACGGTGGCGGTGTCCACCTTCACGCCGGCGTTGTAGGTCTTGTCGACGACCTTGCCCGAGAGGACGTTCTTCAGCTTGGTGCGCACGAAGGCCGGGCCCTTGCCGGGTTTGACGTGCTGGAAGTCGGTGATGGTCCACAGCTGTCCGTCGATTGCCAGGACAAGTCCGTTCTTGAAGTCGGCAGTGGTCGCCACGGTCGGTGAATCTCCTAATGGATGGCCAAGGTGCTGTGGAACATCCTACGGGCGCAGAAACTTCGACTGCGCGGGCCGGCGTCGAGCCGCGTTGTCCGCCCTAGATCGGAGTCCACACGCCGTTGTTGAAGAATCCCCACTGACTGACAGTCGGGTTCCACATCAGGTGAGCCTCGGGCGCCCACGGCGGCGGCGGTGGTGGCGGCGGCGCCCAAGGCGGCGGGGGTCCCCACGGTCCCCACCCCGCCGGAGCACCTTGGCCTGCCGAACCTTGCCAGTCGTGGCACTGGTTCCAGTCCCAGTTGTAGTTGGTGCCCCAGGCCGGGTCCCATCGATCACCCGGGCACCAGTGATTGTTGGGCGCGGGGGCCGGCGCCGCCCGCGCGATGCCGCCGGCCAGTCCGGAAGCCGACAAGGCCAGCACGCCACCCGCCAGCACGCTGGTGCACAGCCGAACCCACGGTCTCGTGTGCTTCATGTGAGGATGGCCAGTTCTTTGGGGAACCGGGTCAGCAGTTCGGGGGTCTGCCCGGCGGTTTCAGGCTCTTTTGGCGTCTCGCAGGCCACCACCAACGTGTCCTCGATGCGGACACCGCCGCGGCCGGGTAAGTAGACGCCGGGCTCCACGGTCACGACCGAGCCCGCAAGTAGCGTTCCGGCGGATGTGGCTCCGATTCCCGGCGCTTCGTGGATCTGCAGACCCACGCCATGCCCCAAGCCGTGGCCGAAATTCTCGCCGTAGCCGGCATCCGCGATCAGCTGACGCGCTGCCGCGTCCACCTCCCGCAGACCGGTGCCCGGCCGCAACGCCTCCCGGCCGGCCCGCTGCGCATCGGCGACGAGCTGATAGATCTCCAGCTGCCAGTCAGCGGCCTTGCCCAGCACGAAGGTGCGGGTCATGTCGGAGTGATAGCCGGCGACCAGCGCGCCGAAGTCGATCTTGACGAAATCGCCCTCGGCCAGCGCGGCGTCGGTGGGCCGGTGGTGTGGAATCGCCGAATTCGGCCCCGCGGCCACGATCGTCTCGAATGAGATCCCGTCGGCGCCGTGGTCGAGCATCAACGCCTCCAGCTCGCGGCTCACCTCACGTTCGGTTCGTCCGGACCGCAGACCGCCACGCGCCACCAGATCGTCGAGTGCGGCGTCCGCCGCCTCGCAAGCCAGCCGCAGCAGCGCCAGTTCGCCGGCGTCTTTGACCTCGCGCAGCGCTTCGACCGTGCCGGCGGCCCGCACCAGCTCGGTTTCGCCGCCACGTTCGTCCAGTTCACTGGTGAGCGCGTCGAAGCCATCCACGGTGACCACATTGCTTTCGAAGCCCAGCTTGCGCACGCCGCCGTCGGCGGCCTGGCCGACCAGGTAGCGCCCGAGGGCCCGCTCGATGGCGATTTCGAGATCGGGTGCCTGCTCCGCAGCCTGGGTGCGATACCGGCCGTCGGTGGCCAGCACGGGCACCCGATCGTCGGCGAAGACAAGCAGCGCGCCGTTCGAGCCGGAGAAGCCGGACAGATAACGCACGTTGATCAGGTCTGTGACCAGCATCGCGTCCAGCCCGCTGGCATCGATTTGCGCTTTCAGATTGTGTCGACGCTGGGAATGTGTCACGACCCTTGACCGTACTCGCTACGCTCTTCCCTCATGAGCAACTGGATGCTGCGCGGATTGGGGTTAGCCGCGGTAATGGTGATTGTGCGCTTGTTGCAGGGGGCGATGATCAATGCTTGGCAGGAATGGGCCGCATGGATCAGCGTGG
Source organism: Mycobacterium sp. (assembly GCA_035552295.1). Lineage (GTDB taxonomy): Bacteria > Actinomycetota > Actinomycetes > Mycobacteriales > Mycobacteriaceae > Mycobacterium. The sequence goes on from DASZLQ010000115.1 coordinate 5,128, forward strand.
TGCTGCTGCTTCTGTTCATCGTCTGCTCGGCGCTGTGGGGAGTGATTGACGGCCGGGCTGACGCCACGGCCAATCGGGATCCGGATCGACGGCAGGATCTGGCGATGACCTGGCTGCTGGCCGGCCTGCTCGCGGGGATCGTCAGCGGCGCCGTCGCGTGGCTCATCGCGCTGGTGTACAAGGGGCTCTACACCGGGGGCCTGATCAACGAGGTGACGACGTTCGCGGCGTTCACTGCGCTCGTCGTGTTCCTGTCCGGCATCGTCGGGGTGACCGTCGGCCGCTGGCGGGTGGACCGACAGTTCGAGAAAACGCCGGAGAAACACCACGGCCTTGGCGTTAAGGAGCGGGACGGGGACACCGACGTGTTCTCCGCCGTTCGCGCCGACGAGAGTCCGACCGGCGAGATACCGGCGCAGGCCCAGACCGAGGAACGGACCGCGGCGGTCGCCACGGCAGAGCGCGAAGCGCCCACCGAAGCGATCCCGACGGCCGGGCGCGAACCACGCACCGAAACGATCCCGACGGCCGGCGATGACGCGAAGACCGAGGTCATCCGCACCGACACCGACCCCAAGCACGCCAAGCCGTCGGAGCCGGGGCACGAATAGCCGCTAATCCTTGAAGGCCTCGGCCAGGTAGCGCAGGGCGAGCAGATAACCCTGGACTCCTAGCCCGACGATCACTCCGGTTGCGACCGGGCTGATGTAGGAGTGGCGCCGGAACTCTTCGCGGGCGTGCACATTGGAGATGTGCACCTCGATCAGGGGTGCGCGCAATTCGGCGCAGGCATCGCGCAACGCGACCGACGTGTGGGTCAGGCCGCCGGCGTTGAGGATCACCGGTTCGGCCGCATCGGCGGCCAGATGGATCCAGTCCAGCAGCTGGGATTCGTTATCGCTTTGGTGCACAACAGCTTTGAGTCCAAGTCCGGCGGCCTCACGCTCGATGAGCGCGGCCAGCTGGTCGTGGGTGGTGTCCCCATAGACATCGGGCTCGCGCCGGCCCAGCCGGCCCAGGTTCGGGCCGTTGATGACATTCACCGTGAGCGTCATGAGCCCTCGAGTCCTGCGTAGGCGGTCACCAGCAACCCCGGATCCGGCCCCACCAATCGACCCGGCTTGGCCAGCCCGTCGAGGACCACAAACCGAAGCACGCCGGCCCGGGCTTTCTTGTCCCCGGCCATGTATTCCAGCAGCTGCGGCAATGCGTCGGCGTCGTAGCTGACCGGCAGACCGAGCGACGCCAGGATGGTGCGGTGCCGTTGCGCGGTGGCGTCGTCCAGCCGGCCGGCGAGTCTGGACAGCTCGGCGGCGAACACCAGGCCTACCGACACCGCGGCGCCGTGCCGCCACTGATAGCGCTCGCGACGCTCGATCGCATGCCCCAAAGTGTGCCCATAGTTCAGGATTTCGCGCAGTTCCGACTCCTTCTCGTCGGCGGCGACGACCTCTGCCTTGACGGTGATGGCGCGCCGGATCAGCTCGGGCAGCACATCGCCTGCCGGATCCAGCGCTGCCTGCGGGTCGGCTTCGATCAGGTCGAGAATCACCGGGTCGGCGATGAATCCTGCTTTGACCACTTCGGCCATCCCGGCGGCGATTTCGTTGCGCGGCAACGTTTCCAGCGTTGCCAGGTCAACCAGGACGGCCAGTGGCTGGTGAAAAGCGCCGACCAGGTTCTTGCCCGCCTCGGTATTGATACCGGTCTTGCCACCGATGGCCGCATCGACCATGCCGAGCAGCGTGGTTGGCACATGCACGATGTCGACGCCGCGCAGCCAGGTGGCCGCCGCGAAACCGGCGACGTCGGTGGCCGCCCCGCCGCCGAGGCTGACCAGTGCGTCTTTGCGGCCGATCCCGATGCGGCCCAACACTTTCCAGATGAAGCCCACGACCGGCAGGTCCTTGCCGGCCTCGGCGTCGGGGATTTCGATGCGATGCGCTTCAACGCCTTTGCCGGCCAAATGGCTTCGGATCGCCTCGGCGGTCTGCGCCAGCACCGGTTGGTGCAGGATCGCGACCCGATGCCGGTCCGAAAGCAGTTCGTCCAACTCGTTGAGCAACCCGGCGCCGATCACCACCGGGTATGGCGGGTCGACGGTCACCTGCACGGTGACCGGTTCGGTGGTGTCGGTCATTTGGCGGCCTCAGCAGGGGCCTGCAACCGCGAGACGATGTGGCGGACCACCGCGCCGGGATTGCGGCGGTTGGTGTTGATCCGGATGGTCGCGACGCGCCGGTACAACGGAACCCGCTTGGCCATCAGCGCGCGGAACTTCTCGGGGCGATCTGGCCCGGCCAGCAACGGCCGCACCGTGTTGCCGCCGGTGCGCCGCACCCCTTCCCTGGCGCTTATCTCCAGGTAGATCACGGTGTGGCCGTTGAGCGCGTCGCATACCCCCGGGCTGGTGACAGCTCCACCGCCTAGCGACACCACGCCGTCATGCTCGGCCAATGCCGCACGCACCACCTCCTCCTCGACGCGACGGAACTCCTGCTCCCCGTCGGTGGCGAAGATGTCGGCGATGGTGCGGCCGGTCCGCTGCTCGATCGCCGCGTCGGTGTCGAGCAAGCTGACCCCGAGCGCCTTGGACAGCCGGCGCCCGATGGTGGACTTGCCGGAGCCCGGCAGTCCGACGAGTACCGCCTTGGGTGCCATTACGCCGAACCCGACGCACGGGCTGCCGGTGCTTCCCGGTCGGCGACCGCACGCTGGTACGCCTCGATGTTGCGGCGGGATTCGGTGAGCGAATCGCCGCCGAACTTCTGCAGCACCGCGCGGGCCAGCACCAGCGCCACCATGGTCTCGACGACGACCCCGGCGGCCGGCACCGCGCACACGTCCGAGCGCTGGTGGATGGCGACGGCCTCGTCACCGGTTGCCATGTCGACGGTGGCCAGCGCCCGCGGCACGGTGGAGATCGGCTTCATGGCGGCGCGTACCCGCAGCGGCTGCCCGTTGGTCATGCCGCCTTCGAGCCCGCCCGCCCGGTTGGTCGAGCGGACGACGCCATCGGGTCCGGGGTACATCTCGTCGTGGGCACGGCTGCCGCGACGGCGCGCGGTTTCGAAACCGTCGCCGATCTCGACGCCCTTGATCGCCTGGATGCCCATGACGGCGGCCGCGAGCTGGCTGTCCAGCCGGTTGTCGCCGCTGGTGAACGATCCCAGTCCGACCGGCAGGCCCGGCGCCACGACCTCAACCACGCCGCCGAGCGTGTCGCCGTCTTTCTTGGCCGCCTCGATCTCGGCAATCATCAACTTTTCAGTCTGCTCGTCAAAAGCCCGGACCGGGCTGGCATCGATCGCGGGCAGGTCTTCGGGTCGCGGTGGCGGGCCGTCATAGGGCGCCGACGGGCCGATCGCGATGACGTGCGAGAGCACCTCGACACCCAGCGCCTGACGCAGAAACGCCCGGGCCACCGTCCCCGCCGCGACCCGGGCCGCGGTCTCGCGGGCGCTGGCACGCTCCAGCACCGGCCGCGCGTCGTCGAAGCCGTACTTGAGCATGCCCGCGTAGTCGGCGTGGCCGGGCCGTGGCCGGGTCAGCGGGGCATTGCGCGCGATATTCGCCAGCTCCGCGGGGTCGACCGGGTCGGCGGCCATCACGGTTTCCCACTTCGGCCATTCGGTGTTGCCGATCTCGATGGCGACGGGCCCGCCAAGGGTGACGCCGTGGCGTACCCCGGCAAGCACGGTCACCGCGTCCCGCTCGAATGCCATCCGGGCGCCGCGACCGTAGCCAAGCCGACGGCGGGCCAGCTGATCGGCGATTTCGGTGGAGGTCACTTCCACGCCGGCGACCATGCCTTCGAGCACGGCCACCAGCGCACGGCCATGTGACTCCCCGGCGGTGATCCAGCGCAACACCCGTCCATCTTCCCATGGGCTCAACCCAGCAGGGCCAACCCGGCCGCGCCGGCGGTGGCCACGCACATCGAGGGACCGTGCGGCACCGCGCGCACACCACGCACCCCGACCACCAGCGCCGCCAGCGCGGTGAGCAGCGGCGCGGCCAGCGCCGCGGAAAACCAGACCGCGACACCGAAGCAGCCGGCCAGACCACCCACCCCGATCGCCAACTTGACGTCGCCGGCGCCCATTCCCGCCGGCGCCACCAAGTGCACCAGCAGATAAACCGCGGCCAGCGCCGCCGCACCGGCCAGCGCGGGCAGCCCGCGCCCGGCGACGACGGCGGTCAGCAGAATCACGCCGGCCCCGGGCAGCGTCAGCCGGTTCGGCAACCGGCGCTCGCGGATGTCGTACCAGCTCAACGCCGCCAGCCAGGCCAGCACCAGGGCCACGGTGAGGCTCGCCAAGGCGGTCCGCATGCGCGGCACGCTAGTCCAGCGCCTCCAAGGCGCAAGTCATCGCCTCGCGCGGCGCCGGCAGCGCGGTGAACTGCTCGACCTGCGCGAACGCCTGATGCAGCAGCATCTGCAACCCGCTGATCACCCGGCCGCCGGCGGCGGCCACCGCGGTGGCCAGCGGCGTGGGCCATGGGTCGTAGACGGCGTCCAGCAACACCGGGATGACGGCCAACGTGTCGGCATACCGCGCGGCCACGTCCGCCGGAATCGTGCTGACCAGCACTTCCGCGGCGGCCACTTCGTCGGCCAGCTCGCCGCTGTCCAGCCCGCAGAACCGCGTCGCCACGCCAACTCGCGTTCCCAGGTCCACCAACCGGGCCGCCTTCTCCGGATCGCGGGCCACGACGGTGATGCCGGGGACGCCGAGTTCGGCCAAGCCCACGACGGCCGCCGGCGCGGTGCCGCCCGATCCACACACCAGCGCCCGTCCAGAGGCCGACCCGAGCGCGCCCGCCACGCCGTCGATGTCGGTGTTGTCGGCCCGCCAGCCACGCGGCGTGCGCACCAGGGTGTTGGCCGAACCGACCAGAGCCGCACGTTCGGTGTGCTCGTCGGCGAACCGCAGGGCGGTGAACTTACCCGGCATGGTCACCGACACGCCGACCCACTCGGGCCCGAATCCGCCTACCACACCCGGCAGCTCCTCGGCGCCGCACTCGATGCGCTCGTAGGTCCAGTCATCCAGGCCCAGCGCGCGATAGGCGGCCAGGTGCAGTTGCGGGGACTTCGAATGTGCGATCGGCGAGCCGAGAACGCCCGCCCTTTTAGGGGTCGCCGAGCTAGCGCGCGCTGTCGAGGACACCGTTGCGCTTAGCCAGCTCGATATTGGCCAGATGCTGCTTGTAGTCCCTGGTGAACAGCGTGGTCCCCTGGGCGTCGATGGTGACGAAGTACAACCAGTCCCCCGGCTCGGGATGCTCGGCCGCGCGCAGCGCGTCGACCCCGGGCGAGCAGATCGCTGTGGCGGGCAGACCTTGGGACACGTAGGTGTTCCAGGGGGTGCGCTGGGCACGGTCGGCGTCGCTGGTGGCGACCTCGCGGCGATCCAGCGGATAGTTCACGGTCGAGTCGAATTCCAGCGTGTGGTGGTCGTGCAGGCGGTTGTAGATGACCTGCGCCACCTTCGGGAAGTCCTGCGAGCTGGCTTCTTGCTGCACCAACGACGCCACCACCAGGATGTCGTACGGCGACAGGTGCATGGCCTGGGCAGTGTCCACCAACCCGGATTTGGTGTATTCCGCCGCTCCGGTGCTGATGAGGTTCGCCAAGATCGTCTCGGCCGACGCCGAGGGATCGACATTGAATGTTCCGGGCGCGATGAGGCCCTCGAGCCGGCGATGGTCGTTGCCCAATTCGGTGACCGGCTCAACGGCCCAGGCCGGCAGCGACAACACCGCGGGAGCGCTGTTGCTCGCCGCCGCGCGAAGGTCGTCAACCGAGACGCAGCGTTTGTTGCCGTCGAGATCCACACAGGTGGCGCGGGAGATCAACGTCAGAATTCCAGGGTTCACGACGTTGGTCTTCATGTCGGTGGTGTCGTCGAGTTGACGTCCCTCCGGGATGACCAGCTTTCCAACCCGGTTTTTCGGGTCGGAAAGCCGCGAGACGGCGTTGGCCGCCGGGATTTCGGTGCGCAGCCGGTAGAAGCCGGGCTGGATGGACGTGATCGCGGTGTTGCCGTGTGCGGCATTGACAAATGCCCGGACGGTGGCAACCACGCCCTGGTTGTGCAGCGTCTCACCGACCGCGGTGGTCGAGTCGCCGTCTTGTATCTGAATCACGACGTCGTGTTTGCCGCCACCGGTGTAGTCGTCACCGGCCCCGAACACCACGTGCCAGAGCTTGGAGCCCAGGAAGACGGCCGCCACCACGACCACGACCAGCACGCCGGCGGCGATCCGGCCGGCGAAGCGCCGCCGCTTGCGCCCGCGTTCGGACCGATTCCGGGCCAGCCGGCTCGCCCTCCGCCGGGGCGGCCCGACCGCTTCGGGTTCGGGCCGTTGGCGTCGCACGCTGTCAACCATCGGTGGCATCCCCCGGCGCAGACTCGGCTCCGGCGGCCGTGGCTCGGCGTTGATCGAGCCAGCTCTGCAGGATTGCCACCGCCGCCGCCTGGTCGATCACCGCCCGCTGCTCCTTGGCCCGCACCCCCGCCGCGCGCAGCGCTCGCTGCGCACTGACCGTCGTCAGCCGCTCGTCGGCAAGCCGCACCGGCGTGGGAGCAACCCGTCGGGCCAGCGCCTCGGCGAGTTCAATCGCGTCCTGGGCCGACGGGCCGGTGCGGTCGGCCAGCGTCCGCGGCAGTCCGACGATCACCTCGACGGCCTTCAACTCGGCGGCCAGCTCGGCCAGCCGGCGTACGTGCTTGCCGGAGCGGTCGCGCCGCACCGTTTCCACCGGGGTGGCCAGGATGCCGTCGGGATCGCTCGACGCAACACCGATCCGCACACTGCCCACGTCGATGCCGAGCCGCCGTCCCCGGCCGGGGTCCTGTTCAGGGTCGCCGGGCCGGTCGGGCAAGCGATGCTGTGCGGAGACCACTCAACCGACCCGCGCTATCGCGGCGATCTGGGAGCGGACCGCCTCCAGCGCCGCGTCGATGCCGGTCGGATTCTTTCCTGAGCCCTGAGCCAGGTCGGCCTTACCACCGCCGCGGCCGTCCACGGCCACGGCGAGCTGCTTGACCAGGTCGTTGGCCCGGATCCCCAAATCCTGGGCGGCCGGATTGGCGGCCACCGCATACGGCACGGTTTCGCCCTCGCCCCCTGAGTTCACTGAGATCAGCGCGACCACCGCGGGGTCGCTGCCCAGCTTGCCGCGAATATCGCCGACCAGGGAGCGAAGGTCGGCCGCCGTCATTCCGCCGGACATCCGCTGCACCACCACACGAACGTTACCGATCCGCTCCGCGCCGGCGGCGGCGTTGGTCGCGGCGGCGCGCGCGCCCGCGAGCCGGGCGCGTTCGAGTTCCTTCTCCGCGGCCCGCAGCCGCTCCACGAGATTCGCCACCCGGGCGGGCACCTCTTCGGAGGGCACCTTCAGCGACGACGCCAGCCCGGCCATCAGCGCCCGCTCCTTGGCCAGGTGGCGGAACGAGTCGAGCCCGACGTAGGCCTCCACCCGGCGGACCCCGGAACCGATCGACGATTCGCCCAGGATGGTCACCGGGCCGATCTGTGCCGAGTTGTGCACGTGGGTGCCGCCGCACAGCTCCAGCGAAAACGGTCCGCCGATCTCCACCACCCGCACTTCGTCGGGATAGCTCTCGCCGAACAGCGCGATCGCTCCCATGGCCTTGGCTTTCTCGAGCTGCTCGCTGAAGGTGTGCACCTCGAAGTCGGCCTGCACGGCCTCGTTGGTCACCTCTTCGATCTGGGTGCGCTGTTCTTCGCTGAGCGGGCCCTGCCAGTTGAAGTCGAACCGCAGGTAACCCGGACGATTCAGCGAACCTGCCTGAACGGCGTTGGGGCCCAGCACTTGCCGGAGCGCCGCGTGCACCATGTGGGTACCCGAGTGTCCTTGGGTGGCGCCGCGGCGCCAGCCCGGGTCCACCGCCGCGGTGACGGTGTCGCCTTCGACGAATTCCCCGGACTCGACGTTAACTCGGTGCACCCAAAGGGTTTTCGCAATCTTCTGCACGTCGGTGATCGCTGCGCGGGCGGCCTCGTTGGCGCCGATTCCACTGACGGTGCCCTCGTCGGCGATCTGGCCGCCCGACTCTGCGTAAAGCGGGGTGCGGTCCAGCACAAGTTCGACGCGATCCGCCCCATCGGTACCGTGCACTACCACCGGAACTCGCTTGCCGTCCACGAAGATGCCCAGAATCCTTGCCTCGGAAGTCAACTCGTCGAATCCGGTGAACTCGGTGGGGCCGGCGTCGACCAGCTCGCGGTACGCGCTCAGGTCGGCATGCGCATGCTTGCGCGCCGCCGCATCGGCCTTGGCGCGCCTGCGCTGCTCGGCCATCAGTTCGCGGAAGCCGATCTCATCGACCTGCAGGCCGGCCTCGGCAGCCATCTCCAAAGTGAGCTCGATCGGGAAGCCATAGGTGTCGTGCAGGGTGAAGGCATCCGAACCGGAAACCACGCCGGCGCCGGCCGCTTTGGTGGCGCCGGCCACCTCGTCGAACAACTTCGAGCCCGACGCCAGCGTGCGATTGAACGCCGTCTCCTCGGCCACGGCGATGCGCCTGATCCGGTCGAAATCGGTGACCAGTTCGGGATACGACGGTCCCATCGCGTCACGCACGGTGCCCATCAGGTCACCGACGATCGGGCCCTCGATACCCAGCAGCTTGGCCGAACGGATCACCCGGCGCAGCAGCCGGCGCAGCACGTAACCGCGTCCGTCGTTGCCGGGGCTCACCCCGTCGCCGATCAGAATCGCCGCGGTGCGGCTGTGATCGGCGATGATGCGGTAACGCACATCGTCGTCGTGGTTGCCGGCGTCGTACCCACGCGGGGCGCGCGCCGCGACGGTGTCGATCACCGGCCTCAGCAGGTCGGTTTCGTAGACGTTGTGCACGCCCTGCAGCACGAACGCGACCCGCTCGACGCCCATACCGGTGTCGATGTTCTTGCGGGGCAACGGCCCGAGGATCTCGAAGTCGGTTTTGCCTGTGCCTTCGCCGCGTTCGCTTTGCATGAACACCAGGTTCCAAAGCTCGACGTAGCGTTCTTCGTTGACTATCGGGCCGCCCTCGTCTCCGAATTCCGGCCCACGGTCGTAGTAGATCTCCGATGACGGGCCGCACGGTCCCGGGATGCCCATCGACCAGTAGTTGTCGGCCATGCCGCGGCGCTGGATGCGTTGCTCCGGAAGGCCGGCGATTTCGTGCCACAGCCGCGCGGCTTCGTCGTCGTCCAAATACACTGTGGCCCAGAATCTTTCCGGGTCCAGCCCGTATCCCCCGTCGGCGACGGGATTGGTCAGCAGAGACCAGGCCAGCTCGATGGCCTCGCGTTTGAAGTAGTCGCCGAACGAGAAGTTGCCGGCCATCTGGAAGAAGGTGTTGTGCCGGGTGGTGATGCCCACCTCGTCGATATCCGGAGTGCGGATGCACTTCTGGATGCTGGTGGCCGTCGCGTACGGCGGGGTGCGCTGCCCCAGAAAGAGCGGCACGAACTGGACCATGCCGGCGTTGACGAACAGCAGGTTGGGGTCGTCAAGGATCACCGATGCGCTCGGCACCTCGGTGTGACCCGCCTTCACGAAATGATCAAGGAACCGCTTCCTGATCTCGTGTGTCTGCACTTACGTTCGCTTCTTTCCGTTTCGCATTGACGTCAATTCCCAGCCTATTCGCCCGGATTATCGGAGGCATGTCTAACGATGCATCTCGACGGCAAACTCGACGGCAAAACAGTACCGCTTTGGCGCCGCCCGTTGCCTGGTCGCTAACCCTCCAGAAAGCTGAACCGCACCGACCGCCGTGGATTGTCCCGGTTGAGGTCCACCAGCACGATGCTTTGCCAGGTGCCCAGCAGGGGTTCACCACTGGAGACCGGCACCGTCACCGACGGTGTGACAATCGCCGGCAACACGTGGTCGGCGCCGTGGCCTTCGGAGCCGTGCGCGTGGCGGTAGCGGTCGTCGCGTGGCAGCAGCCGTTCCAGCGTGTCGACCAGGTCGTCGTCGGAGCCGGCGCCGGTTTCGATGATCGCGACCCCGGCCGTCGCGTGCGGGACGAACACGTTGCATAGGCCGTCGCCACAGCTGAAGCAGAACCTGCGCACCGCGTCGGTGAGATCCACGATGCGCCGACGCGCGGTATCCACATCCAGCACATCGGTATGCACCCGGTCCAGCCTACGGCGGGGCGGCTGAGAGCGGCCAATCGATCGTGAGCGCTGCCACACCATTGCGGGTGCTAACCGGCAGGAGGAAGGTAGTTCATGGACCGGTGGCGCCACCGGGGCGCTGCCCCGAACAAAGAGGGGGTGGATCGTGTACGCACGCTCTACCACAATTGAGGCGCAACCCTCGTCCATCGACGCCGGAATTGCGCATGTTCGCGATGAGGTTATGCCCGCGCTGCAAGGTATGCCGGGGTGCATCGGCGTATCCCTTTTGGTCGACCGTCGCTCTGGCCGGTGCATCGCCACCAGCGCCTGGGAGAGCGACGAGGCCATGCGCGCCAGCGGTGAAACCGTGACGCCGATCCGTGATCGGGCCGCGGAAATGTTCGGAGGGACGGCAAATGTCGAGCAGTGGGAGATCGCGGTGCTGCATCGCGACCATCGCGCACCCGACGCTGCGGGCGTCCGCGTGACCTGGGTCAAGGTGCCGACGGAAACCATGGACCAAGGCATCGAGTACTACAAGTCGTCTGTCCTGCCCCAGCTCGAGGGCCTCGACGGGTTCTGCAGTGCGAGCCTCCTAATCGACCGCGCATCCGGGCGTGGCGTGTCTTCCGCGACGTTCGACAGCCTCGACGCGATGGAGCGGAACAGGGAGCAGGCAACCGCTCTGAAGAACTCGTCGATGCAAGAGGCCCGCGCCGAGGAACTCGATGAAAGCGAGTTCGAGCTGGCGCTGGCGCACCTCCGGGTGCCCGAGCTGGCCTGACCGAGATACAGCGGTAGACGGGCCGGCCGAACGCCGGTCTGAGTATTCGTTGTGCCCATTGCGACCGATTAGCCGTAGGCGGAAGGTATTTGGTGGGACCGGTGGCGCCACCGGGGCGCTGCCCCGACATAGGAGGGGCCGATCGTGTACGCACGCTCTACCACCATCC
>DASZLQ010000116.1:0-43067 GCA_035552295.1 Mycobacterium sp.
GCTGGCCGTCACACCGCACGGTGTCGATAGCGCTGTACCCGAACAAGCGGTGATCTCCGAAGTTGCGCCCACCGAGGGGTGTGCCGATTTCCGGTCCAGCGTGTGTGACCACGGACATTTTTTCGCCCATGTTGCCGCTGCGGAACCGTGGCGCCAGGAGCACCCGACCGGGCAGATATGGCCCATCGGCGAGGCGTTCGAGATCACCCGCACCCGTCTGCTGGAGTTTTGTGCGAAGCGTGTGAGCAGCTTGTGACCACGCCCGCTGTGCCCCGCGTACAGCTTCTGTCCGTGCCCGACTGCCCGCACGTCGACCGGGTTCGTGCTGGGGTGCGTCTCGCGCTCGCCCAGTGCGAAATCGTTGCGGCGGTAGAGGAATGCGTCGGTGCCTACCCGTCGCCCACGGTGCTCGTGGACGGGCGCGACGTCATCACCGGCGAACCACCAGCGCTGCAAGCGTGCTGCCGCCTCGACCTACCGGCCGCCCAAGAGATCGTCGCCGCTCTCTGCAACGCGAGATCGCGATAGCAAGGAAGGGAAATCTTCATGACCACAACAACATGCCACACGACCGACACCGAGCGGTGGTTGCACACCTTCCGCGAGCACGGATTCGTCTACGTTCCACAACTATTGACCGAGCGGGAGGCGCTGCACTACAGGACAGCGGCGTTGCAGGCCATGTCGCCGGACACCGGCCGCACGAACGACGCACCAGCTGTCGGCCTGCGCACCACAATCGACGCCTGGCAACACAACGACACGCTGAGGGCGTTGGCGCTGCACCCGCGAATCGGTGCGCTCGCCGAGCGCCTCGCTGGGATGCCGGTGCGGGTCGCGAGCGGTGAGGTCGTCGTCAAAGGCGCGCACCAGAGCCGCCCCACTGCCCTGCACGACGACGAAACCTGCTGTGGGCTGCCTAATTCCAGGATCAGCCTCAACGCGTGGGTCGCCTTGGTGGACGTGCCCGTCGAGCGGGGTTGTCTGACTTTTCTTGCCGGCTCGCAGCGGCGCGGTGGCCCTGAGCGCATCGACCGCCCCTGCGTGGCAGACTCCGGCCGCGACGACAACGACTCCTATCTGTACACCGAGTGGCCCGAATTGCGCTGGACGCCGCGGGTCACGGTGCCAATGCATGCCGGCGACGTCAGCTTTCACCACCGCCGCACCGCGCATTCGGCAGGTGTCAACGACACCCAACACGACCGGGTGTCAATGGTGATCACCTTCACTGACGCCGCTGCGGCATAGCAACTGATCGCGCTGGTGACGGCGATGAGCTTGTACATCTTCGCGTGGGTCCGGCAGGTGGACTAAACCGAGCGCTGCGGCTCCCACCGCCGGTTTAGGTGGAGGATTCTCATATGCCCTCGTCGTTGCCGCCGCTAGCCACTGAAGATCATGTCTGCGACGCCTGTGCGGTGGTTTACCCGGAGATTCGGGTCGACGCCGCTGTCAGCGTCATCGCCGGCGTACCGGGCGCGGTTCGGGATGCAGTCTGCGCAATCCCGGCTGAGGTTCGCCGCGTGCGGCCTAGTCCCGATGTGTGGTCGATCGCCGAGTACCTCTGCCATCTGCGCGATGTCTACGTCACCTTCACCATCCGGCTGCACCGCGTCCGCACCGAACACCAGCCCGCCCTGGAGCCGATGTTCAACGATTTGCGGGCCCGTCGTTTCCGGTACAACGACTGCGACATCGACGCCACGCTTGGCGAGCTGGCGGCGGCTGCGGCGGGTTTCTGCGACGAAGTCGCGCGCACGGGCGAACATGACTGGGACCGCGTGGCGACCCGCTTGCCGGGCGAGCAGCGCACGGCGCGCTGGCTCGTACGTCAGGCGATGCACGAGGGCGTTCACCACCTCGGCGATATCCAGAGAATCGGCGAAATCGCTCGTTGACGACAATTTGGCTCTGAGCTGGTCCTCCCCTAGACTCTAGGGGTTGCCTTGGGCAGACCTCGGCCGGTTCGCGCAAGTGTCTCGGTCCCGCGTGCCCTTCGGCGACTACCGCTTTTTACAAGACCGCGCACGTCAGGTTCCTGGGTTCCTTCTGCCGTGCACGCGCGACCAGGTCAGGAGATCGAGTGATTCAGCAGGAATCGCGGCTGAAGGTCGCCGACAACACCGGCGCCAAGGAGATCTTGTGCATCCGGGTGCTCGGCGGTTCGTCGCGACGCTACGCCGGCATCGGTGACGTCATCGTCGCGACCGTCAAGGAAGCCATTCCCGGCGGCAACGTCAAGCGTGGGGAAATCGTCAAGGCCGTCGTGGTGCGCACCGTCAAGGAGCGCAGGCGTCCCGACGGCAGCTACATCAGGTTCGACGAGAACGCCGCGGTGATCATCAAGCCCGACAATGACCCACGCGGGACCCGTATCTTCGGGCCGGTCGGCCGCGAATTGCGCGAGAAGCGATTCATGAAGATCATCTCGTTGGCCCCGGAGGTGTTGTAGATGAAGGTCCACAAGGGCGACACCGTCTTGGTTATCTCGGGTAAGGACAAGGGCGCCAAAGGCAAGGTTCTGCAGGCTTACCCGGACCGTAACCGGGTGCTGGTCGAGGGCGTCAACCGGATCAAGAAGCACACCGCGGTTTCAACCACTCAGCGCGGAGCCCGGTCGGGCGGAATTGTCACCCAGGAAGCCCCGATTCACATTTCCAACGTGATGGTGGTCGACTCGGACGGCAAGCCCACCCGCATCGGCTACCGGGTAGACGAGGAAACCGGCAAGCGGGTCCGTGTTTCCAAGCGCAACGGCAAGGACATCTGATGAGCACTGCCGAAAAGGTTCAGCCGCGCCTTAAAGAGCGCTACCGCAACGAGATTCGGGATGCGTTGTATAAGCAATTCGGCTACGGCAACGTCATGCAGATCCCGACGGTGGCGAAGGTCGTCGTCAACATGGGGGTCGGTGACGCGGCCCGAGACGCCAAGCTGATCAACGGCGCCGTAAACGACTTGGCGCTGATCACCGGGCAACGCCCGGAGATCCGCAAGGCACGCAAGTCGATCGCGCAGTTCAAGCTGCGCGAGGGCATGCCGATCGGCGTGCGGGTTACCTTGCGCGGCGACCGGATGTGGGAGTTCCTCGACCGCCTCACGTCGATTGCCCTGCCACGTATTCGGGACTTCCGCGGGCTTTCGCCCAAGCAGTTCGACGGCGTCGGCAACTACACCTTTGGGCTGGCCGAGCAGTCGGTGTTCCACGAGGTCGACGTGGACAAGATCGACCGGGTCCGCGGTATGGACATCAACGTCGTCACCTCGGCGACGAACGACGACGAAGGACGAGCGCTGTTGCGGGCCCTCGGCTTTCCGTTCAAGGAGAACTGAGTAGATGGCTAAGAAGGCACTGGTTAACAAGGCCGCGCGCAAGCCGAAGTTCGCGGTGCGCGGCTACACCCGCTGCAGCAAGTGCGGCCGTCCGCGCGCGGTGTTCCGCAAGTTCGGGCTATGCAGGATCTGCCTGCGCGAGATGGCGCACGCGGGTGAGCTGCCCGGCGTGCAGAAGAGCAGCTGGTGACGGGACATAGGACTGAACTATGACGATGACGGACCCGATCGCGGACTTCTTGACACGTCTGCGCAACGCCAATTCGGCGTATCACGACGAGGTGAGTTTGCCGCACTCCAAGATCAAGGCCAACATCGCCCAGATCCTCAAGAGCGAGGGCTACATCAGCGACTACCGGACCGAGGACGCTCGGGTCGGCAAGGCGCTGGTGATCCAGCTCAAGTACGGACCGACCCGCGAGCGCAGCATCGCCGGTTTGCGCCGGGTGTCCAAGCCGGGCTTGCGGGTGTACGCGAAATCCACCAATCTGCCGCGGGTGCTCGGTGGCCTGGGCGTGGCGATCATCTCGACCTCCTCGGGCCTGCTGACCGATCGTCAGGCAGCCAGACAGGGCGTGGGCGGCGAAGTCCTCGCATACGTGTGGTGAGGGGTTGAGGAAAAGCCATGTCGCGCATTGGTAAGCAGCCGATTCCGGTCCCCTCCGGAGTCGACGTCACAATCGATGGCCAGAACGTCTCGGTGAAGGGGCCCAAGGGCGCCTTGGATCTGAGGGTCGCCGAGCCGATCACCGTGTCGCGCAACGACGACGGTGCGATCGTGGTCACCCGTCCCGACGACGAGCGGCGCAACCGCTCACTGCACGGGTTGTCGCGCACCCTGGTGTCCAACCTGGTCACCGGTGTGACGCAGGGGTACACGACCAAGATGGAGATCTTCGGTGTCGGTTACCGGGTGCAGCTCAAGGGTTCCAATCTCGAGTTCGCGCTGGGGTATAGCCACCCGGTGGTGATCCAGGCCCCCGAGGGCATCACGTTCGCGGTCCAGTCACCGACGAAATTCACGATTTCCGGGATCGACAAGCAGAAGGTCGGCCAGATCTCGGCGAATGTCCGCCGTCTGCGCCGGCCCGACCCGTACAAGGGTAAAGGCGTGCGCTACGAGGGCGAGCAGATCCGCCGCAAGGTCGGAAAGACAGGTAAGTAGTCATGGCGAAATCACAAGCTGCCGCTGCCGCGCGAAAGCCGGTGGGGCCGAGCGTATCCGAATCTCGACGGGTCTCCCGGGTGCGCAGGCACGCACGGCTGCGCAAGAAGATCGCGGGCACTCCAGAGCGCCCGCGGCTGGTGGTGCACCGGTCCGCGCGGCACATTCACGTGCAACTGGTCAATGATGAGAACGGCACCACGGTGGTTGCCGCGTCGTCGATCGAGGCCGATGTGCGCGGCTTGGATGGTGACAAGAAAGCCCACAGCGTGCGGGTTGGTCAACTGATCGCTGAGCGTGCCAAGGCCGCCGGCATCGAGAGCGTGGTGTTCGACCGTGGCGGATACACCTACGGCGGACGGATCGCGGCGCTGGCCGATGCCGCACGCGAGAACGGATTGAGTTTCTGATGACAACTGGAAGGACCGCATAATGGCGGAGCAGCCGGCCGGCGGGCAACGCGCCCCAGACAGCCGCGACGCACGCGGTGACGGCCGCGATTCCCGCGGCAGGCGGGACAGCGGCCGTGGTCGTGACCGTGACCGCGACGGCGACAAGAGCAACTACCTGGAACGGGTCGTTGCCATCAACCGCGTCTCCAAGGTGGTCAAGGGGGGTCGGCGATTCAGCTTCACCGCTTTGGTCATCGTGGGTGACGGCAACGGCATGGTCGGTGTCGGCTACGGCAAGGCCAAGGAAGTCCCGGCGGCGATCGCCAAGGGTGTAGAAGAGGCGCGCAAGGGCTTCTTCCGGGTTCCGTTGATCGGCGGCACCGTCACTCACCCGGTGCAGGGTGAGGCAGCCGCCGGCGTGGTGCTGTTGCGCCCCGCCAGCCCGGGTACCGGTGTGATCGCCGGTGGTGCGGTGCGTGCGGTGCTGGAATGTGCTGGGGTGCGCGACATCCTGGCCAAATCATTGGGCAGCGACAACGCGATCAACGTGGTGCACGCCACCGTCGCGGCGCTCAAGCTTCTGCAACGTCCCGAGGAAGTGGCCGCTCGCCGCGGACTGCCGATCGAGGATGTCGCACCGGCCGGGATGCTGAAGGCGCGACGGGAGAGTGAAGCGCTGGCCAATGCGAGCGCAGCCCGGGAGGCGCAGCCGTGAGTCAGCTGAAGATCACCCAGGTGCGCAGCACAATTGGGACACGCTGGAAGCAGCGCGAGAGCCTGCGCACGCTGGGCCTGCGCCGGATTCGCCATTCGGTGGTCCGCGAAGACAACCCACAGACACGCGGCCTGATCGCGGTCGTGAGCCACCTCATCGAGGTGGAGCCGGCCGAGACGGGCACCGGAGGTAAGACCAAATGACGCTCAAGCTGCACGACCTACGGCCCGCGCCCGGGTCGAAAACCGCTCGCACCCGCGTCGGTCGCGGTGGCGGCTCCAAGGGCAAGACCGCTGGCCGCGGTACCAAGGGCACTAAGGCCCGCAAGAACGTGCCGGCGACCTTCGAGGGCGGGCAGATGCCGATCCACATGCGGCTGCCCAAGCTCAAGGGGTTCCGGAACCGGTTCCGCACCGAATACGAGATCGTCAATGTCGGTGACATCAACCGGCTGTTCCCCAAGGGGGGTGCCGTCGGTGTGGACGACCTGGTGGCCAAGGGCGCCGTTCGCAAGAACTCGTTGGTCAAGGTCCTCGGCGACGGCAAGTTGACCGTCAAGGTCGACCTTTCCGCACACAAGTTCACCGGCAGCGCCCGCGAGAAGATCAGCGCGGCGGGCGGTTCGGCCACCGAGCTGTAATTATCTCAGCTGCGGAATTACCTCTGCGGCAAGGCGTTCCATCTGCTCGCCGTTCTCCGGGACGTCGACGCCGACGGGATTGAGCAGCAGCATCTCCGCCCCGGCGTCGATCACCTCGCGCAGTCCGCGTACGACGTCGTCAGCAGTGCCCGACACCGACACCGAATCGATGCCGGGCATCTCGCCGTAGATGCGGCGCAGCCCGGTGAGCACCCGCTCGCGCGCCCGCGCGGCGTCGTCGTCGACCACCAGATAGACCCGTTTGCCGATGGTGAACTGCGTCGGGTCTTTGTGCTGTTCGTCAAGTTCGCGACGCACGATGCTGACGGCCTCGGCAAACGCTTCGGTGGTCGACGAACCCGCACCCAAAAATGAGTCACCGTGGCGCACCGCCCTGGCCAGCGCCTTGGGAGCAAGGCCGCCGAACCAGATCGGTGGGTGCGGTCGCTGTACCGGCTTTGGCTGGATGGGAAGGTCATCGACGTCGCGGAACCGGCCGTGGAATGTCACCCGGGGTTCGTCGGACCAGGCCGCCTTCATCAGTTCCAGGCCCTCGGTGAAATAGCTTATGTAGGTTGCCTTTTCGACTCCGAACGCGGCGAACCTGCGAAATCCGCCGCCGGGTGCGACGCCGACATCCAGCCGTCCGTGGCTGAGCCGATCCACGGCGGTGACGGCGGAGGCCAACTGAAGCGGATCATGCAACGAGGACACCAGCACGGCGACCCCAAGGCGCAGTCGCTCGGTGCAGGCCGCGCAGTATGCCAGCAGCTCGAGCGGCGCCAGCAGCGGTGCGTCACCGATGATCTGCTCGAGCACCCAGCCTCCGTCGAACCCGAGCTCCTCGGCGCGCGCGAGATACAAGCGCAGCCCCGCCGCGTCGAAGCCGTCGAAGTCGAATTGCGGGATAGCGATCGAGAACCTCACCCCAACACCGTACGGCGGCTGATCGGTAGGCTGCGATCATGTTCGCTTTCCTGCCTTCGATTCCGGGCATCTCAAAATGGGGGGACGAGGTGCGTGCCCTGGCCGGCCGCGTGGATACCGCCCGTCACCACGGCGTGCCCAATGGCTGCGTCCTCGAATTCAGCCTGCGCTCGGTCCCGCCGGAGACCACGGGCTTCGACCCGCTGGCGATCATCGCCGGCGGCGGCCGGCCGATGGGGCTGCGTGACGCCGTCGCCGCGATCCACCGCGCCGCCGAGGACGCCCGGGTCGCCGGATTGATTGCCCGCGTACAGCTTGCGGCGGCGCCGCCGGCGGCAATTCAGGAGATGCGCGAGGCGGTCGCGGCCTTCAGTGCAGTCAAGCCGTCGCTGGCGTGGGCCGAGACCTATCCGGGGACGCTGTCGTACTACCTGGCTTCGGCGTTCGGCGAGGTTTGGATGCAGCCCTCGGGAAGTGTCGCGCTGGTTGGCTTCGCCAGTAACGCCACCTTCCTGCGTGACGCGCTCGACAAGGCGGGGGTCGAAGCCGAGTTTGTTGCGCGCGGCGAATACAAGTCGGCGATAAACCGTTTCACCGAGGGCGGGTTCACCGACGCCCACCGCGAGGCCGTCACCCGGATGCTGGAAAGCCTGCAAGAACAGGTATGGCAGGCGGTCGCCGAATCACGACACATCGATTCGGGTGCGCTCGATTCGTTGGCCGACCGCGCCCCGCTGTCACGCGATGACGCCGTCGGCTCAGGTTTGGTCGACCGGATCGGCTTCCGCGACGAAGCCTACGCACGTATAGCGGAACTGATTGGTGTAGAAGGTATTTCACCAGAGTCCATCGACTCCGATAAAAACGCTCCGCGGCTATATCTGTCGCGGTACGCCGGTGCGGCCCACTCCCGGCTGACCCCACCCTTGCCGCCGATTCCCGGCCGCCGGTCCAAGCCCACGTTGGCCCTGGTCACTGTTGCGGGCCAGATCGTCAACGGACGCGGCGGGCCACAGTTCCTGCCACTCGGCACCCCGGCCGTCGGTGGTGACACGATTGCGGCGGCACTGCGGGAGGCGGCTGCCGACGATGCGGTGTCCGCGATCGTGCTGCGTGTAGACAGTCGGGGAGGCTCGCTGTCTGCATCGGAGACCATCTGGCGCGAGGTGGCCAGAGCCCGCGGACGTGGCAAACCGGTGGTCGCGTCCATGGGCTCGGTGGCCGCCTCTGGCGGCTACTACGTATCGATGGGCGCCGACGCGATCGTGGCCAACCCGGGCACGATCACCGGCTCGATCGGTGTGTATAGCGGAAAGTTCGTTATTCGCGATCTCAAGGACCGGTTGGGGGTGGCCTCAGATACCGTGCGCACCAACGCAAATGCCGATGCCTGGTCGATCGACGTGCCGTTCACCCCGCCGCAGCGGGCCCATCAGGAAGCCGAGGCGGACTTGGTCTACGCCGACTTTGTACAGCGGGTGGCCGAGGGCCGCAATCTGAGTGCGGAAGCCGTGGATGTCGTTGCCCGAGGACGGGTCTGGACCGGCGTCGACGCCTTGGAGCGCGGCCTGGTCGACGAACTGGGCGGGCTTCGAACCGCCGTGCGCCGAGCCAAAGTCCTGGCCGGCCTGGACGAGGACACCGAAGTCCGCATCGTCAGCTATCCGGGCTCCTCGCTGCTGGACTTCGTGCGACCTCGTGCGTCATCGCAACCGGCCGCGGCGTCGCTGCCGGATGCGCTGGGCGCACTGCTCGGCCGCTCGGCCGCCGGGATCCTCGAGAATGTCGGGCAGACGCTGACCGGTACGCGCGTGCTGTGGCTGGGGGAGTCGCGCTTTTAGCCGGCGAGCCCGCCGCTGATGAAGATGATCTCGCCGAGCGGGTCGTCGTTTTCCGGGGGCGGAACGTCGATGTCGTTGCGCCTGAATAGTTCCGTGCGCGTCACGCCCTCGACGTCCCACCCCAAGGTCTGCAGATAGTCGACGACGTGGTTGCGTTCGCCGGTGTAGACCAGCGACGCCATGTCGATGTCCACACCGTGGTCCCGGAATGAACCGGACATCTCCCGCGCCCGATCGACATCGAAATCCACGATGCCGGGCACGAATTCGGTGGCGATCGTGCTCCCGGGCACGCTGAGCGCGGTGATGTGGTCGAACAACCGGTCTTGGGCCTCCGGTGGCAGGTAGATCAGCAGACCTTCGGCCAACCACGCCGTCGGTGCGGTCGTGTCCAGTCCGGCCGCTTGTAGTGCCGCCGGCCAGTCCGCACGCAGATCGATGGGGATGGTGCGCCGGGTGGTGGCGGGCTTTGCGCCAATACCGGCCAACGTGATGGTCTTGAACTCGATCACCTGTGGCTGGTCGATCTCGTAGACCACGGTGCCGGCCGGCCACGGTAACCGGTAGGCGCGCGAGTCCAACCCGGACGCGAGGATCACCACTTGACGGACCCCGGCGCCGGTGGTGTTGATGAAGTAGTCGTCGAAGTACTTGGTGCGCACTGCCATTCCGTCGATCATGGCCTGCATACGCACCGGCGAAGCGTTCTCGATCGCGGCCAGATCGATCTCACCGTCCATCATCTTGGTGAAGAAATCCACCCCAACCGCGCGCACCAGCGGTTCAGCGAACGGATCGTTGATCAAACCGCGCGGATCCTTCGTCGCCATGGCGCGGCCGGCCGCGACCATCGTCGCGGTCGCGCCCACGCTGGACGCCAGATCCCAGTTATCGTCGTGAGCGCGTGGCATGGGAAAACCCTAGCCAAACCCTACTTGAGGGTGGCGGCGACATAGCTCATGTCGCCGAAAGTGGCCGCCATCTCGTCATGGGGAAATTCAAACCCGTTGCGCGCGTACAACTCCTTGGCGGGATGGGCCGTCACCTGCCAACCGTGGGTGGTCAGGTAGTCGACGACGACGCTGCGCTCGCCCCGGTAGAAGAGGTCGGCCGCGTTCAGGTCGAAGCCGAAGCGCCGCCACCGCTCGCTGATGCGTTGCATGCGCTCATCCGAGAATGCGTTCGGGTCCGGTACGTGCTCGGTGGCCAGCCGGCTGCCCGGCGCGCTGAGCGCGGTGATGTTGTCGAACAACCGGTCCTGAGCCTCCGGCGGCAGATAGGGCAACAGCCCTTCGGCGCTCCACGCGGTCGGCTGCGTGACGTCAAACCCGCTTTCCCGCAACGCCGCAGGCCAGTCATTTCGGAGGTCGATGCCGACCGCACGGCGTTCGGCGGTCGGGGCGGCGCCGAGGTCGGCCAGCGTGTTGGACTTGAACGCAATGACCTGCGGCTGGTCGATTTCGTAGACCACCGTGCCCGCCGGCCACCGCAATCGGTAGGCCCTGGTGTCGAGGCCAGAAGCCAGGATCACCGCCTGTCGCACACCGTCGCTGGTGGCGCCGGTGAAGAAGTCGTCGAAAAACCTGGTCCGCACCGCGATCTGCTCGCGCCTCGTCTTGCGGTTGAACAGCGGGTCATCCTCGAAATCGATCTCGCCGTCGACAATGCGGACGAAGGGATCCAATCCCACCGCGCGGACCAGCGGGTCGGCCAGCGGATCGTCGAGTAGCGCATCGGGTCCCTGCGACGCCACCGCGCGGGATGCGGCGACCATGGTCGCCGTCGCTCCCACGCTGGATCCCGGTCCCCAGCTGTCGCCGTCGGTGCGTCGGGAATCCGTAGTCATTGCAGGTATCCGCTCACGTAAACCATGTCGCCCATGCGCATGTCGTCATCCTCTAGGGGTGGAAGTCCGTTGTCCGCGAACAGGTCTCGGATGCTGATCCCGTTCAGTGCCCAGCCATGGCCGGTCAGGTAGGGAGCCGCTTCGTTGCGCTCGCCAAAGTATACGAGCCCGGCCATGTCGAGATCGAAACCGTGCGCACGCCAGCGTTCGGAGATGCGTTGCATGCGTTCCCTCATCTTGTCCTCGTCGCCGGGCTGCGGGTTGGGTGCGCTTTCGGTGGCGAACCGGCTTCCCGGCGCGCTGAGTTCGGTGATGGTGTCCAGCAGGCGGTCCTGCGCGTCGGGCGGCAGGTAGCCGAGCAGGCCCTCGGCGCTCCATGCGGTCGGCCGGGCCGGGTCGAATCCGGCGGTGCGTAACGCGGCGGGCCAATCGTCGCGCAAATCGACCGCGACCACTCGCCGGTCGGTGGTGGGCGCGGCGCCCAGCTCGGCCAGCGTGCGGGTCTTGAATTCGATGACCTGGGGCTGGTCGACCTCATAGACCACTGTCCCGGCCGGCCACGGCAGCCGGTACGCGCGGGAATCCAGCCCCGAGGCCAGAATCACGACCTGTTTGATGCCCGCGTTCGTCGCGTCTAGGAAGAACTCGTCGAAGAACTTGGTGCGCACCGCCATGTTGTCGGCCATGCGCGACATGGCCCCGGCGGATCCCGCCGCGCCGTCGTGCACGTCGTTCAAGTCGTTGGGGTTCACTTCACCGGTCGCCAGCCGGGTGAGGAGGTCCACCCCGACCGCTCTGACCAGCGGCTCCGCGTAAGGATCGTCGATCAGCGGACGGTCGTCCCGGCTCGCCACCGCCCGGGCCGCCGCGACCATCGTCGCGGTCACGCCGACACTGGACGCCAGGTCCCAGGTGTCGCCGTCATACCTGGTCGAAGTCATGTATGCCCCCATCGGATGTAGTTAGTCCAGCTCAACTAATATTTAGATAGCATAACAAGCTTTCACCACTGTACGCCCGTGCCGATTCGCGGCAACCTTGACTGATGGCGTACGCGGCAGCGGGTAAACGGGTGCTCATCACCGGCGCTTCGTCGGGTCTGGGGGCGGCCCTGGCTCGGCAACTGGCCGCCCAGGAAGCGGTGGTGGGACTGATCGCCCGCCGGCGCGCTCGCCTGGGCGAGGTGCTCGCCGACTGTCAGCGGAGCGCGCCGGGATCGGCGATGTGGGTGGCCGACCTGGCCGACACCTCCGCGCTGCGTGACCTGGCGCTGCGGGCGTGGGATGTTCTCGGCGGCATCGATGTGCTGATCAACAACGCCGCAATCCCGAAGCGCCGGCCCGTCACCGCCCTGGATCCGGACGAGGTGGAGAACGTCATGCGGGTCAACTTCTTCGCCCCGATGCGGCTGACGCTGGCACTGCTGCCGCGGATGCTGGCGCGCGGTTCGGGCCTGATCGTCAACGTGTCGAGCGTCGGCGGACGGCTCGGGATCATCCACGAAACCGCCTATTGCGCAAGCAAGTTCGCGCTGTGCGGCTGGAGCGAGGCGATGGCCGTGGACCTACACGGCAGCGGGATCTCGGTGAAGCTGATCGAGCCCGGCCCGGTCGACACCGAGATCTGGGACCAGCCGGACAGCGAGGAGCCCCTCTACCAGGGGCCCAAGGTGGCCGCCGACGTGGTGGCCGAAGGGATCATCGACGCCCTGGGCAGCGACAAGTTCGAGCACTACGTGCCGGACATGAAAGCCGTCGTCGACGCCAAGAACGCCGACCTCGACGCCTTCATCGCGGGGGTGGCCGGGATGGCACCGCGATGAAGGCGCTTGTCTACGGCGTGCCGCCGGAGCCTTTCGCGGTTCCCGGCTTGGACGACGGGACGGCCAACCCGCTGACCCAGAACTTGGCCCGCACCCCGACCGCGCTGCGGCAATTGGCGGATCCGCAACTGCCGCATGAGGATTGGGTGATCACGCGGCCTCGGCTGACGGGCATTTGCGGGTCGGACTCCAAGCAAATCCTGATGGACTTCGGCGAGGACGACGTTGACAACGCCATGGCCGCGTTCTGTTCCTTCCCTCAAGTCATGGGCCACGAGGTGGTCGCCGACGTGGTGGCCGTGGGACCCAAGGCCCGCGGGCTCGAGGTCGGGCAGCGGGTCGTGCTCAATCCGTGGCTGTCGTGCGGGCCGCGTGGCATCGATCCGCCCTGCCCCGCCTGCCAAAGCGGCGACTACAGCCTGTGCTGGAGCTTCACCGACGGCGACATCAAGCCCGGCATCCACACCGGGGTGTCCGCCGACGTCACCGGTGGATACGCCGAATTGATGCCCGCCCACGACAGCATGCTGTTTTGCGTTCCCGAATCGATTCCCGACGAGCTGGCCGTGTTCGCCGACCCGTTTTCGGTGTCCCTGCACGCGATCACCCGCCACCCGCCGCCCCACTCGGGCCGTGTGCTCGTCTACGGGGCCGGCTCGCTGGGATTGTGCGCGGTCGCGATTCTGCGCGCGCTCCATCCCGATGTGGCCGTCGCCGTGGTGGCGCGCTTCGACGCCCAGGCGGAGCTGGCCCGTCGGTTCGGGGCTGCCAGAGTGCTGGCGCACGAGCCACGCCTGGCCATCATCGAAGAGCTTGTCGCGTGGGGCGGCGGCCGGCTGCGTCAACCGCTGCAGGGTCTACCCATGGCCTACCCCGGGCCCATCGACGTCATCTACGACACCGTCGGCAAGCCGGAGACGTTCGAAGTCGGAGTGCGGGTCCTGTGCTCTCGGGGGACGCTGGTGAAGGCCGGTGTGCACGCACCCGGCCGGTGGGAGTGGAGCCCGCTGTACTTCAAAGAGATCAGCTGGGTTGGGTCTAATGCGTTCGGAATTGAGGAGATCGACGGGCAGCGCAAGCACGCCATCGCCCACTACCTCGACCTGGTGCTGGCCGGCCGGGTGGACTTAGGGCCCATGCTGACCCACACCTTCCGGCTCGAACAATGGCGCGACGCCTTTCTCGCGATTGCCAACCAGGGCGAGACCGGCGCCGTCAAGGTAGCGATCGATCAGCGCTAGGCGGGGCGGGTGGCGCGATAGTAGGTGAGTCGTCCAACGAAGCGGTGCCGCTGCGTGGCGACCTCGGCGCAGTCGAACCCCGCCGTACCAAGCAGTCGAGGAATCGCGTCGCCGAGGTTGCCGGCCGCGTGGTCGCTGCGCATGACGAGCCGTGCCGCCAAGCCGTCGTGAGCGGTCATGTTGCCGCCCATATCGACCACATGCAGTCTGCCGCCGGGACGCAGTATTCGGAAAATCTCTGCCGCCGCAGCCGTTTTCGCGTCGCTGTCCAGATGGTGCAGCATCATCGACGATAGCACCCGGTCGAATGCCCCGTCGGCGTAGGGAAGCTCTTGTGCGTAGCCCCGTTCGAAGCGAATCCCGGTCATCCGCGCTGCTTTTCGTTGCGCCCGTTTGAGTGCGAGCGGGTCGGGGTCGGATCCGGTCACCTCCACCGAGGGATAAGCGCGCTTGACTCGGATGGTGAGATTGCCTGTTCCACAGCCGATTTCCAGAACACGATGGCCGTCGGCGAGTTCGGCCTGCCTCATCAGTTTCTCGTGGACGCGGTGGAAGCCGAACAGGCGGGTCAACAGGTCGTAGCCGGGAAGCAGCGCATCATGGCCGGCGGCGGGAAGGTAGTCATGTGGATGATGTTTCGTCACGCAATCCATAGTGAACTCCTGTTTCACAGTAGAATTGGTCGATTCTCGCCAAAAGTAGGACTATCTTTCGTGACGTGACGCAGGCGGCCAGGCTAATCCGCCACCGCGGCGGCGTGCCCATCTATCAATATCGGACCGATCCGGACATATCTCCCGTATCGGTTCACCGGCACGACCCCCGCGGCCCCGGCGGCCCCGGCGAACGGGGCCGTCACATTCACGATTTCCCGGCGCTCTGGTATGTCCCGACGACGGGCCTGGTGTACGTGGCGGCCGCAGGTGAGGTGCTCGACCCCGGCCAGCTGGACAACCTGGATGCCGGGGTTGCGGTGTTCTTCGATCCAGGTGCGCTCGGTGAGGACGGGCGATCGCCGTGGCCGGCGTGGCAGGCGCACCCGCTACTCTTCCCTTTCCTGCACGGACACTCGGGCGGGCTGTTATGCCTGGAGGTGTCCTCGGAGCGGCGATCGGTGTGGGATAACGCGATCCGATCGATCGAAACGGAGCTGAGCGCGGGGCAGGAGGGCTACCGGCAAGCAGCGCTGGCGCACCTGACGCTACTGCTGATCGAGCTTGCGCGGCTGGCCCGCGATGCGGTGGCCGACCTCAGGCGCAGCGGTGAACCGCTGCTGGCAGAGGTGTTCGCGGTGATCGAGCAGCGTCACGCCGAGCCGTTGTCGCTGCGCGACGTGGCGGATGAAGTCGGCATGACCCCGGGACACCTGACCACCGTCGTGCGCCGCCGCACCGGACGCACTGTGCAGGAGTGGATCATCGAACGCCGCATGGCCGACGCCCGGACGTTGCTTGCCGAAACGGATCTTCCGATCGCAGAGGTCGCCCGGCAGGTCGGAGTTGCCGACCCCGGTTATTTCAGCAGGCTCTTCAGCAGGACCCACGGCGCCTCGCCGCGCACGTGGCGCGGTCGACCGGTGCGGTAGCAGCGCGCAATTCAGACCGTCAGTGCCCCTTGGGATCCGGTGATAGGCAAGTCAATCGGGCTGATGACCCCCGGTTGCATCTCGCATACGAACGGTATGGCGTTGACCGCCGCGACGGCGGTGCTGTCCATCAACACGGTCATCACGTCCTGTCCGGGTTCGCCGAACCGGATCGTCGCGTCGACGCGTGGTTCGCCTTCGATCACCACGCTGAATCCCTCGGGGTCGCTCCATTGCGGGTCGAGCGCGTCATTGCTCATGGTCCAGCAGATGGCGAGCTCGACCACCGGTCGGCCGCCGCGATGGCCCCGATAGGTGCGCCGCTGGCCCCCGACGGTGCCGGCGGCGAAGTCCACCCACCCCAGATTCAGATCCCGGGTCAGCACCGCGGGCTCGACGAATGCCTCCTTGGAGTCGAGTTCGACACCCAGCATCGTGGCGATCATGTCCAGCGTCTCGAAGTAACCGAGGCCGTATCGTTGCGTGTCCGGGTCGATTTGCGTCACTGGCTGACGGGGTGCTTTGCCGAATCCCAGCACCCTCCATACTTCCCATACGGGATAGGTGGTGCAGTCCAACGTTTCGACGAGCTTGACGCTGTGAACCTGTCGGCATGCGCCGGTGAGGAAGCCGGCGACGACGTTGATGAAGCCCGGCTCGAATCCCGTTCCCAGGAAGGTCGCGCGTCCCTGTTGCGCCGCCTCCTCGAGCGCCGGGAGTTCGGCCGGGTGATGGGTGCCGGTCAGGAAATCTCCCGTGGTGACGACGTTGATGCCGGAGCGCAGCATCCTGGTCACCAGTTCGTAGTCGATGACGCGGGGCATGTAGTTCACGCAATCCGGTCGAAGCTCGATCAACGCGTCGGCATCGCCGATTGCGCCAACACCGACCGGGGGTCGGTCGGCCAGCACACCCGCGTCGCGTCCCACCTTGTCCGAACCGAACGCATGGACGCCCACTACGTCGAAGTCATCGCGGTCCAGCAGGACGCCGAGCGCTCGCCTGCCGATATTGCCGGTCGACCACTGGACTACTCGGTGCCGCGCCATGCCCAACCGTAACCGTTGGCCGCCGCAAGGCGATGCTCAGAGGGATTCGATGTCTAACCAGTGCTCGATGTCGAAGCGGTCCTCGACGGCGCGGATCGTGGCACCGCCGCGGCCGGGATAGTGCGCGGGTATCACGGCGGCGTTTGCCTGGGCGGCCTCGGTGAATATCCGGCGCCGAGTGACCCCAGCGGCGGTCGCATCGATGTCGAAGGCGCAGGCGTCGGTGGGTCGACGCAGTTGCAGCGGGCTGTGGGTGAGATCGCCGACGAAAACCGCGGGCTGACCCGCATCCAGCCAAAGCACCGAGGAGCCCGGTGTGTGCCCGGGGGCGGGCCGCAGTCGCAGCGACTGGCTGATCTGATAGTCATCCGACCATTGGACGATCTGCCCCGCTTCATCGACGGGCATAACGCTGTCGGCGAACACCAGCTGGTTACCGCGCTGCTGGGCCGCTTCGGCTTCGGTGCGCGGCGTTTCGCGGGTCGCGGGCCCGTCGGGCTCAAAGTGGTGATAGTCGGCGGCCGGCAGCACATATCGGGCGTTGGGAAATGTCGGCACCCAGGTGTCGTTCTCGAACATGGTGTTCCATCCGACGTGGTCGGAGTGGATGTGGGTATTGACCACGACGTCCACGGTGTTGCGGTCGATGCCGGCTGACTGCAGCGCAGCCAGGAACCCGGTGTTCAGATGATCCAGGGGTGGCATGTGCGGGCGGGGGCGGTCATTGCCGACGCCGGTGTCCACGATGACGGTCAGCCCGTCGACCTCGATGACCCAGCTTTGGATCGCAACGCGCCACCGATCGGTGTCGGGGTCGAAGAAGTCCGGCACCAACAAATCGGCGTTGTCCTGCCACCCCGACGGCGGCGTTCCGGGAAAAGACCTGGTTCCCATCTCGAACCGAAGTTCCACCACCCGGACCACATTCGCGCAGCCAAACCCGACCCGGCCCATCGCTACGTCGCGTTGGCGCGCAGATAGCTGTAGACCATCCCGAAGTTGCGGTTCACGTCCTCGGGAATATCAACCGGCCCACCGAGAGCCTTTGCGCCCCACACGATTTGCGCGGTGCGTTCAACAAGGGCGGTGATGTGCATGACCTTGTCGGGCCGCGGCCCGACGGCTACCAGGCCATGGTTGGCGATCAGCGCCGCGCCCCGGCCTTGCAGCGCCTTGACCGCATTGAGGCCAACCTCCGGTGTGCCGGACGCCGCGTATTCGCTGCATCGCACGTCGCCGCCGCAATAGACCGCGAATTCGTCGATGCAGGCGGGAATCGGCTCATGGGCGATGGCGAACATGGTCGCCCAGATGGGATGACTGTGAATCACGCTGCCGATGTCGTCGAATGCCTGGTAGCAAGCCAGGTGCAGCTTCATTTCCGACGACGGTGATCGGCCGTCGGTGGCCTTTAACACGGTGCCTTCGGGATCAACCAGTACGAGGTCGTGGAGTTCCATGTCGCGATAGTCGACGGACGACGGTGTGATGACGACGTTGCCGTCGGAGCGCCGCGCCGAGATGTTGCCGGCGGTTCCCTCGACCAGGCCCCGGCGCAACATGTCCTTGGCGGCGTCCAGCACCGCGTTTTCCGGGTTGTCAACGAATTTCATGAGGCCAGCACCTCCGGGTTGACGATATTGGCGGGTGTCTTGCCGGACAACAGCGCTTCCAGGTCGTCGGCAACCATCTGCGCCTGCCGAGCCTCAGTGTTCCACGTGGCCCCCCCGATGTGCGGGGTCAAGACGACGTTGGGCATACCCACCAGCGGGTGATCGGTCGGCAGCCATTCGCCGACGAAGTGATCCAGGCCGGCGGCGGCCACCTTGCCGGCGCGCAAGGCGTCGACGAGCGCGTCGGTGTCATGCAGCTGAGCCCGGGCGGTGTTGAGGAAGACCACGCCGTCGCGCATGGCCGCGAACTGCTGGGCGCCGATCATCCCGACGGTGTCGTCGGTGACCGGCGCGTGCAGGGAGACGACGTCGGCGTCGCCCAGCAGTTCGTTGAGGCTATGGCGGGCCTCGTCGTTGTACGGGTCGTAAGCGATGACCCGCATTCCCAGCCCGGACAGTCGCCATCGCAACGCGCGGCCGACGGCGCCGAGGCCCACCAGTCCGACGGTGAGCCCGGCGATCTCCCAGCCGCGGAACCGCTGATATGGGATGATGCCATCGCGAAACATGTTGCCGCCGCGGACATCCGCGTCGGCTGTCAGCAGGTGACGGGTTGCGGCCAGCAGCAGCGCCACGGTCATCTCGGCGACCGCGTCGGCGTTGCGGGCAGGGGTGTTCAGTACCGGGATGCCTGCCGCGGTGGCACCGGCGATATCGACGTTGTTGGGGTCGCCGCGGGTGGACGCGACCGCGCGCAGGGACAAGTCGAACACGGGGCCGCGGACCGAGTCGCTTTCCACCACAACCACATCGGCGGTTTCGGCGGTGATCCGCTCGGCCAACTGCTCTGGACTGTAGATCCGCAGCGGGTTCTGATCGATCCACGGGTCATACACCACGTCGGCGAGCTGCTGCAGCTTGGCGAACCCCGGTCCGCGCAGCGGGGCTGTCACCAAGGCACGTGGTCTTGACGTCACGAACCCCAATGCTGGCGTACGGTGACGCCCGTGTCACGTGATGGCGTCACAATCGGCATCGACGTGGGCAGCACCGCGGTCAAGGCGGTAGCCGCCGACACCGACGGCCGCGTGACGGCCCGGGTACGGATTCCGCATGGATTGCGGGTACCGGCGCCCAACCGGCTGGAACACGACGCCGACGAGGCATGGCGCCGGGGCCCGCTGGCGGCCGTTGACCAGCTGCGCCAGCTCGGTCCCGGGCCCGAGGTGCGGGCGGTGGCCGTTTCGGCGATGGTGCCCTCGTTGACCGCCGTCGACGCCGCGGGCACGCCCGTCACACCGGGACTGCTGTACGGCGACGAGAGGGGCCGGGTCCCGGGCGCCGACGTCCAGCCGCTACCGGCGCTGGGCGAGGCCGCCGAGTTTCTGCGCTGGACGGCCGCCGAGGCGCCCGACGCGGCCGGGTATTGGCCGGCGCCGGCGGTGGCCAACCACGCTCTGGCGGGCGAGGCGCTGATGGATGTCGCCACGGCAGCCACGGCCTTCCCGCTGTTCGATGGAACGGGCTGGAACCCGACGGCATGCGCCGACCGTGGCGCGACGGTCGAGCAGATGCCTCGGGTGGAGACCATCGGGACGGTGGCCGGGCAGGTGCGCGGAACGGGCGCCCTATTGGGGATCGGCGCCATCGACGCGCTGTGCGAGCAGATGGTGGCCGGCGCCGATCGCGACGGCGACGTGCTGGTGATGTGCGGCACCACCCTGATCGTGTGGACCACCATCCCCGAGGCGCGGCAGGTGCCCGGCCTGTGGACCATTCCGCACACCACCGCCGGGAAGAGCCTGATCGGCGGCGCCAGCAACGCCGGCGGGCTGTTCCTCGGCTGGGTCGATCGTCTTGTCGGACCGGGCGACCCGGAGTCGGTCGGTCCGTACCGGGTGCCGGTGTGGTCGCCCTACATACGCGGGGAGCGCACGCCGTTTCACGACCCCGATCGTCGCGCCGTGCTCGACGCCCTGGATCTCACCCACGACGCCGCCTCGCTGCGCAGGGCCGCCTACGAGGCTTCGGGCTTCGTCGTTCGTCAGCTCATCGAGCTCAGTGGAGCGTCGGTATCGCGCATCGTGGCGACCGGTGGTGGCACCCGGCTGCAGCCCTGGATGCAGGCCATCGCCGACGCCACCGGCCGGCCGGTCGAGGTGTCCGCGGTGGCCGAGGGCGCGGCACTGGGAGCGGCTTTCCTCGCTCGCATGGCGGCCGGCCTGGAGACGACGATCGCCGATGCGGCCCGCTGGGCCGCCACCGATCGCGTCGTCGATCCCGATCCCGGATGGGCGGCAGCGATCGAGGACCGCTACAGACGGTTCCTGGAGCTGGGAAATCGACGATCTGAGGCGATACCTCCGGCCGCGTTCTAGGCTGGTGCAATGACCGACCATGACCGTAAAGCTGCCCGCCGAGAGATCGCCGACGCCCTGTTGAATGCCCTGGAACGCAGGCATGAAATCGCCGACCTCGTGGTCGAGTCCGAGAACAAGGCGGCCGCGGTCGAGGCAATCGTCAAATTGCTCGACACGTCGCATGTAGCCGCCGACGCGGTGATGGGCATGTCCTTCAATCAACTCACCGTTGACTCACGCAGGAAGATCCTTGCCGAACTCGAGGACCTGAATAAACAGCTGAGCTTCACGCTTAACGAGCGCCCGGCCAGCTCGGGCGAGACCCTGGAGCTTCGACCCTTTCGCGCCGACCAGGACCGCGACATCTTCGCCACCCGCACCGAGGACGTCGGCGCCGCCGGCGACGGCTCCGGGGGGCCGGCAGGCAACCTCGACGACGAGATCCGCGCGGCGCTGCGACGTGTCGATGACGAAGAGGCGGCATGGTTCGTCGCCGTCGATGCGGGGGAGAAGGTCGGAATGGTGTTCGGCGAGCTGGTCGGTGGCGAGGTGAACGTTCGGATCTGGATTCACCCCGATTACCGGAAGAAGGGCTACGGCACTGCTGCGCTGCGCAAGTCGCGGTCAGAGATGGCGTGGTGTTTCCCCGCGGTGCCGTTGGTTGTCCGGACGCCGGCGGCCAAACCCGGCTGAAATTTGGCTAGGCCAACGTTGCCGATAGGTATCTGATATCGCCGAACGCGACCATGGATGGTTGGTCAGGGAACTCAAAACCGTTGTCCGCGTATAGTTCTGGTGTGCTATGCACCGTCGACTGCCAGCCGCGATCGCCCAGGTAGGCCACCACATCGTTGCGCTCGCCGGGGTAGACCAAGTCGGCCCAGTTGAGGTTCAATCCCAGGCGCCGCCAGCGCTCGCTGATCTCGCGCCCCCGCTTTTCAATGCGGTCGCGGATGTTTGGCACATAGCCGGTGCCCAGTCTGCTGCCGCAGGCGCTCAGCGCGGTGATGTTGTCGAACAAGCGGTCCTGCGCGTCCGGCGGCAGATACCCTAGTAGCCCCTCGGCGATCCACGCCGCGGGCTGTGCGGTGTCGAATCCACTGTCGCGCAAGGCCGCCGGCCAGTCGTCGCGCAGATCGATCCCCACCGCCCTGCGCTCGGTGGTCGGGGCTGCGCCGAGGTCGGCCAGGGTGCGGGACTTGAACTCGATCACCTTCGGCTGGTCGATCTCGTAGACGACGGTCCCGGCCGGCCACGGCAGCCGGTAGGCGCGGGTGTCGAGTCCGGAAGCCAGGATGACGGCCTGGCTTATGCCGGCTTTGGTGGCGTCGGTGAAGAAAGAGTCGAAGAACCTGGTGCGGACCGCCATCCCTTCGCTGAGTCGCTGCGGGGTGAATGCCGGATCGTCCTCGGCGACTTCGATTTCGCCGTTCATCATCCGGATGAAGGCGTCCACGCCCACCGCGTTCACCAGTGGTTCGGCGAAGGGGTCATCGATCAGTGGGTTCGGGCCCTTCGAGGCCATCGCCCGCCGGGCGGCCACCGCGGTGGCGGTGGCGCCCACGCTGGACGCCAAATCCCAACTGTCACCGTCGAATCGCTTGGTGTCACCATGCGTCATGGGCCCATTCCTAACCGAGCGTTGCGGTGACGGTGGTGATGTTGCGCAATTGCGCCAATTCGTCGTCGTCCGGGAAGACGCGGCCGTAGTCGGCGAACAGGTCCCGCCGTGGCCGAGCCTGCACTTGCCAGCCTCGATCGCTCAGGTAGTCAATCACGTTGCTGCGCTCGCCGTCGAAGAACAGTCCGGACAGGTCGATGTCGCAACCCAAATTGGCCCACCGCTGGTTGAACTCGGCGGCGCGCTCGGACATCGCCGTGCCGGAGTCAGGATGGTATTCGGTGGCCAGCTTGCTTCCAGGCGCGCTGAGCGAGGTGATGTTGTCGAAAAGCTGGTCCTGAGCTTCGGGCGGAAGGTACATCAGCAAGCCCTCGGCGCTCCAGGAAGTCGGTTGCGCAACGTCGAACCCGCTGCTGCGCAACGCCGCCGGCCAGTCTTCCCGCAGATCGATGCTGACGGTTCGCCGGTCTGCGGCCGGCGCAACGCCCAGGGTCGACATCGTGGTGCTCTTGAACTGGATGACTTTGGGCTGATCGACTTCGTAGACCACACTCCCGAGCGGCCACGACAGTCGGTAGGCGCGTGCGTCCAGGCCGGCGGCCAGGATCACCGATTGACGAACCCCGTCGCGGGCCGCGTTGAGGAAAAAATCGTCGAAGAAGCGGGTGCGCACCGCGATCGAATCGGTCTCCAGCCCCAAGTCCCGTTCGCCGCCATCGGGCGTTTCGGTTGCGGCGATTTCACCGTCAACGAGGCGGCGGAAGAAATCGAGCCCGACCGCTCGTACCAGTGGCGCGGCGAACGGGTCGTTGATGATCGGGTCGGTTCCCCCGGTGGCCAGCGCCCGGGCCGCGGCGACCATCGTGGCGGTGGCACCCACGCTGGAGGCCAGGTCCCAGCTGTCTTGATCGGTCCGTGTCATCGTGCTCCTCGTATTCCCCACGGCTTTCGATACTTAGCAAATGCAATGAACCATCAGCACTCTACGCCTTGCCGCTGGGCGCTGCCTGTGTCTTTCTGGGCCCATTCGGGGCGCCTGGGCCATGACTCCCCAAAGGCCCTTAAAGGGGCCCTACCCGAATCAGCTGTTAGTCTCGTACACGATTTGACGCGCGACGCCGTACGTCCTGGCCTGCGGGTGTTGGGCGCGTGACGGAGGACCACCCACGGCTGCGCAGGAGGAAGAGTGCTTTCGGCTTTCATCTCATCGTTGCGGACGGTCGACCTGAGACGGAAGATTCTCTTCACGCTTGGCATCGTCGTCCTCTATCGGCTCGGCGCCGCATTGCCGTCGCCCGGCGTCAACTACCCGAACGTCCAGCAGTGCATCAAAGAGGCCAGCGGCGGCGAGGCCGGGCAGATCTACTCGCTGATCAACCTGTTCTCCGGCGGGGCGCTGCTGAAGCTCACCGTGTTCGCGGTGGGGGTGATGCCGTACATCACGGCCAGCATCATCGTGCAGCTGCTCACCGTGGTCATCCCGCGGTTCGAGGAATTGCGCAAGGAAGGCCAGTCCGGCCAGGCCAAGATGACGCAGTACACCCGCTATCTGGCTATTGCGCTGGCCATCCTGCAGGCCACCAGCATCGTGGCGCTGGCGGCCAACGGGGGGCTGCTTCAGGGCTGCTCGCTGGAGATCATCGCCGATCAGAGCATTTTCACGCTGGTCGTCATCGTGCTGGTGATGACGAGCGGGGCCGCGCTGGTGATGTGGATGGGCGAGCTGATCACCGAACGCGGTATCGGCAACGGCATGTCCCTGCTGATCTTCGTCGGCATCGCCGCGCGCATTCCCGCCGAGGGCAAAACCATCCTGGACAGCCGTGGCGGGGTCATCTTCGCCGCCGTCTGTGTGGCCGCGCTGATCATCATCGTCGGCGTGGTGTTCGTCGAGCAGGGCCAGCGCCGCATCCCGGTGCAATACGCCAAGCGCATGGTGGGCCGGCGCATGTACGGCGGAACGTCGACCTATCTGCCGCTCAAGGTCAACCAGGCCGGCGTTATTCCGGTCATCTTCGCCTCGTCGCTTATCTACATTCCGCACCTGATCACGCAGCTAGTCCGGAGCGGCAGCGGCGGCTTGGGCAACAGCTGGTGGGACAAGTTCGTCGGCAGCTATCTGTCCGATCCGAGCGACCCGGTCTACATCGGCATCTATTTCGGGCTGATCATCTTCTTCACGTACTTCTACGTCTCGGTCACCTTCAATCCCGACGAGCGTGCCGACGAAATGAAGAAATTCGGCGGCTTCATTCCGGGCATTCGGCCGGGAAAGCCGACCGCTGACTACCTGCGTTATGTGCTGAGCCGGATTACTCTTCCGGGCTCGATCTACCTGGGCGCGATCTCCGTGCTGCCGAATCTGTTCCTTCAGATCGGCAATGGCGGAGCGGTCCAGAACTTGCCCTTCGGCGGTACAGCGGTTCTGATCATGATTGGCGTCGGTTTGGATACGGTCAAACAAATCGAGAGCCAGCTCATGCAGCGCAACTACGAAGGGTTCCTCACGTGAGAGTCGTTTTGCTGGGACCGCCGGGGGCGGGCAAGGGCACGCAGGCGGAGAAGCTCGCCGAGAAGCTCGGTATCCCGCAGATCTCCACTGGCGAGCTGTTCCGGCGCAACATCGACAACGGCACCAAACTGGGCCTGGAGGCCAAGCGCTACCTGGACGCCGGCGACCTGGTGCCCTCCGAGTTGACCAACCAGCTCGTCGACGACCGGCTCAACAATCCGGACACCGCCAAGGGTTTCATCCTGGACGGGTATCCGCGCTCGCTCGAACAGGCCAAAGCGCTGCACGAAATGCTCGAACGCCGGGGCACCGACATCGATGCGGTGGTGGAGTTCCGCGTGTCGGAGGACGAGTTGTTGCAGCGGCTCAAAGGGCGCGGCCGCGCCGACGACACCGACGACGTCATCCTCAACCGGATGAAGGTCTACCGCGACGAGACCGCCCCGCTGCTGGAGTACTACAGCGGCGAATTGAAGACCGTCGACGCGGTCGGCACGGTGGACGAGGTGTTCGCCCGCGCGCTGCAAGCGCTGGGCAAGTAACGATGAGCCCGCTGGCACGGCTGCGGAGTCGCAAGGTCGTGCCGCAGCGCAGTGCGGCCGAACTCGATGCGATGGCGGCAGCCGGCGCTGTGGTTGCCGCCGCGCTGGAAGCCGTGCGCGCGGCCGCGGTCGCGGGGGCGTCGACGCTGAGCCTGGACCAAATCGCCGAGTCGGTGATCCGCGAAGCCGGCGCGATACCGTCGTTTTTGGACTATCACGGTTACCCGGCGTCGATCTGCGCATCGGTCAACGACCGGGTGGTTCACGGCATCCCGTCCGCCGCGGAAACGCTGGCTACCGGCGACCTGGTATCCATCGACTGCGGCGCCGTCCTGGGGGGCTGGCACGGTGATGCGGCGATCACCTTCGGGGTCGGCACGCTGGATCCGGCCGACGAAGCGCTGTGCGCGGCGACCAGGGAATCGCTGGAAGCCGGAATCGCGGCGATGGTCGCCGGCAACCGGCTGACCGACGTCTCGCATGCCATCGAGACGGGCACCCATGCCGCCGAGGCCCGGTACGGACGCTCTTTCGGGATCGTGGGGGGGTACGGGGGCCACGGCATCGGCCGACACATGCACATGGATCCGTTCCTGCCCAACGAGGGCTCTCCCGGGCACGGCCCGCTGCTGGTCCCGGGCTCGGTGCTGGCCATCGAACCGATGCTGACCCTTGGCACCGGCAACACTGTCGTGCTCGACGACGAATGGACGGTGACCACCACCGACGGGTCACGCGCGGCACATTGGGAACACACCGTCGCGGTAACCGAGACCGGCCCACGCATCCTGACGCTTTAGTGAACTAAACACCTGCTCGACTCGTTTCAGTTGGCAGGAGGTGATCGAGTGGCTCGTGTGGCCGGCACCGCGGCTGCGGAAGCCGCTCTGATGAAGGCGCTCTACGACGAGCACGCCGCGGTCCTATGGCGCTACGCGCTCCGGTTGACCGGCAACGCGAGCCAGGCCGAGGACGTCGTCCAAGAGACGCTGTTGCGGGCGTGGCAGCATCCGGAAGTCGTCGGCGACACAGAGCGGTCGGCGCGGGCGTGGTTGTTTACCGTCGCCCGCAACATGATCATCGACGACCGACGCAGCGCGCGGTACCGCAACGTGGTCGGTTCGCTGGACGAAGAAGGCGCACCCGAGCAGTCCACGCCCGACGAGGTGAACGCGGTGCTGGACCGGCTGCTGATAGCCGACGCGATGGCGCAACTATCCGCCGAGCACCGGGCCGTGATCGACCGGTCCTACTACCGCGGATGGACCACCGCGCAGACCGCCGCGGACCTCGAGATCGCGGAAGGAACAGTGAAGTCGCGACTACACTATGCCGTACGGGCATTGCGGCTCACTCTGCAGGAACTTGGAGTTACCCGATGACAGCCCAACCACCCATCCGGGTAGTCATCGGCTCCGAATACTTGAGGGTGACGGGAGATGAATGACATGAGGACGCCGCAATGGGACATTGGCCCGCCCAGTGACAACGAGGTACTTGGTTTGACTATCGAAGACAGCCACCGCTACGCGATGTGGGATGCCGCATACGTGCTGGGGTCCCTGTCTGCCGTCGACCGCCGCGAATTCGAGGCGCACATGGCCAACTGCCCGGCATGCCGGGAGGCCGTCGCCGAGCTCAGTGGCGTGCCGGCCCTGCTGTCGCAACTTGACCGAGAAGAAGTGGCCGCGATCGGCGAGTCCGGCCCCACGCAGGCGGCCACACCGGAGATGTCGCCCGAGCTATTGCCGTCGTTGTTGGCAACGGTGCGCTGGCGCCGCCGCCGTACTCGTGTGACGACCTGGGTCGCCTCGGCTGCCGCGGCCGCCGTGTTGGGGATCGGGGTGTTGGTCGGCGTTCAGGGGCATTTCTCGACGCCTCCGCAGCCGGTGACCGCGTCCGCGCAGGACATGTCACAGGTCGGTACCACCCTGCTGACCTCGACGGTGTCGCTGTCCAGCCAGCACTGGGGCACGTTCATCAATCTGAAGTGTGTCTGCCTGGCCCCGGTTTATGCGCACCACGACACGCTCGCGATGGTCGTGGTGGGTCGCGACGGCAGCCAGACCCGGCTTGCGACCTGGGTGGCCGAACCCGGTCACACTGCGACGCCCGCCGGCAGCATCTCGACGCCGGTCGAGCAAATTGCCGCCGTGCAGGTGGTTTCCGCCGATACCGGGCAGGTTTTGCTGCAGCGATCGCTGTAAACAGGTGTTGGTCGCCTTCGGCGGGTCAGTTCACTCGCAGCGCATCCAGCTGTGGAATCGACCATCCGGGTCGTAGATCGAGCGCACCTTATCGAGCCGCGCCAGGTTCGAGTCGGTGATGAATTTCGCCGGTCGCCGGCAGAGGTTTTCGTCGGCGAGCGAGATGCCGGTCGCCAAATGTGACATCGCCGCCATGTTGGACTGGGCCCAATCGCGGAACCGTTCGTCATCGCCCGGGTCTTGCCAAGCCGTGAAGAGCGCCAAGTAGATCTGATCCTCCAGGCCGTACACCATTGCCGCGCGATCGGGGGAGGTCTTCCAGCCAGTAACGATGAATTGCGACGGATGCGGCGGCATTGTTTTGATGATTTCGCGGATTCCCGGCAGAAGTTCGTCGGGGGACGCCGACGTGAACATGTTATCGGCGATATACCGGTAGCCCTGGGGGTAGTTGCCCATCACGGCGCCATACCAATTGGCCAAAGTCGTTGGCGCATAGGGCAGGCTAGTGATCGCACGATCGGCCACCGGGCAGGTACCCAGGACGGCAAGGGCTTTCGTCGCTTGCTCTTCTGAATCGGCAAAGACCGGCGAGGCGATGGTGATAATCGGCTGGTCGATTCCAGCTGCCGGCAAGCCGCGCGTGGTGACGATTTGCAGTTCGACCCTGTCGTCGATCTCGGGACTGATTGAGCATCCCCAGCTAAACACTTCGTCAGCTACGTCGATCGGGTACATGTACAAACATGTGCCTAAGACCCTGGGGCGTGGGTAGATCCGCAAGGTGAAGGAGGTGACCACCGCGAAGAAGCCCGGTCCCGAGCCGAGAGCGGCCCAATACAGATCAGGGTG
Source organism: Mycobacterium sp. (assembly GCA_035552295.1). GTDB lineage: Bacteria > Actinomycetota > Actinomycetes > Mycobacteriales > Mycobacteriaceae > Mycobacterium. Next base: position 28,267 of record DASZLQ010000116.1, read on the forward strand.
ATGCTCTGCGTCGCAATAGAGTTGTTCACCGTCTGCGGTGACGACCTCCAAACCAAGCACGCTCTCACATGCCGGTCCGACCACCTTACTGTGCCAGCCGTATCCGCCCTGCAAAAGATAGCCACCGAGACGAATGCCTTCACAATGGCCGGCGGGGAAGAAAAGCCCTTGCGAGTCGAGTTCGAGCGCAAATGCGCTGGCGTCCTTGCCCGGACCGACATGCGCGATCATCCGATCCGTGTCGACGCCGCAGTGATCGAGGTGAGCGACGTCGAGCAGCAGGCCACCGTCGCGTAGGTGACTGGCCACCCAGCTGCGACCGCCCGAACAAACCCCTACGTGATGGCCATTGGCCCGCGCGTAACGGAGCGCCGCGATCACGTCGTCGGTGTCAGACGCTTGCACAATCACATCGGGAAAGCGTTCCGGCACAAGACCGTTCCACACCGTTTTCCGACGGGCCGCTTCGTATCCGTCCGCGCCGCGGAAAAAGGTTTTCTCGTCAGATAGGGTCAGCATTGAGTTTCCTCGACTTTCGTGCAGTGGCGGCGGCTAGCCGGATACCTTCTCGGAACATTCAGTACCGGCCGCAGAGGGTCGGCGACTGAAGACGGATGACGTCGTCGTCGCCAGGTAGGCCGCTACCTCACGGGCTAAGGGCGTGGCGTTGCGGCGGATCGCTCGAAGTGGGCCATTGGGCGGGATACCGTATCCGATCGCGAACATCCCGTCGCCAAGGTGTGAAGAAAAGCCGCCGCGTGGGTTCCCCTCCTGGTCAAGGACGCCCAGATGCCCAACCAACGAGTCAAGGTCGGTGCTGAACCCGGTGGCGGCGATGATCACATCCGGCGTGACGGACGTGCCATCGGCGAGCATCACGCGATCGGATTTGACCGCATCCACCGCCGCGACCACCGCGACCCGCCCCGCTCGTACGGCGGCGACAAGCCCGTCGGCGAGGGTGGGGATGCGGCCGCGCTGTTCTACTGTCGCCTTCAGTCCGAGCGGCGGCCGGTGGAAGCCGTAGGCCGACAGGTCACCCCAGAGCCAGCGGTTCAAGCGCGCGATGAGTGGATCGATTGCGCGCGCGGGTACTCGCGCGAACAGCTCCAAAAAGATGTCCGACGGGAACGGCCCCAATGCACGGCGCACTAGGTGCGGCGGTGTGCGCACCGCCAGCCAGATCCTGCGTGCCCCGTCGTCGGCGAGCTGGACCGCGATGTCGGCAGCCGAGTTGCCGGCGCCAACCACGAGGACGTCGCGGCCCCGGTAGGGCCAGGCGTTGCTGAAGTCGTCGGAGTGGACGAGCTCGCCGGTGAATTGATCTAGGCCAGGCCAGGCAGGGATGGTGGGCGTGCGATACCTGCCGGTAGCGAGGACGATGGCCCGTGGCCGGATTTCGCCTGACGACGTGTCGAGTAGCCATGTGTCCGCCACACGGTCGACGCGATTGACCTCACATCCAAGCCGGAGCCTGATGTTCTGCAGCCGCACGTAGCTGTCGAAGTAGCGAACCATGTCTTCCTTGGTGGGCCAACGGCCGGCGTTCAGTGGGATCCGTTGTCCGGGAAGGTGCGACAAGAAACCGCTCGTGTTGAGGCGGAAATCGTCATAGCGCGTACGCCACGCAACGGCAGGTGCCGCGGCCTTGTCAATAACAAGAGGCGTGATCCCGTGCTGGTGCTCGAGCTCGCGTGCAACAGCGAGACCCGACGGCCCCGCCCCGACGATGACTACATCGGGGCGGACGTGGTCCACCCGTGTAGTCGGGGGTAGGCGATTACTCAAAGAAATGGTGACTTTCTATCCATGGCTCCCACCCGTAACACGGTCGAGAACCGCGTGTGGTTCATCGTGGCTCGGCACAGCTGACACCAGTACGATCTAGCGCCGCGGTGAACTTCTCGCCGCGGTCCCGCGTATTAGCAGCAGGAGATGTGGGGCTACGAGCGGCACCAAGCGAGGTACCAATTGAGGCGCGCGGACCAAACGGATCGAGGGCCGATCGCTAAATCTGCCCGTTTTGGGCGTTCTGCGGAGGTGACGCCAATGTCAAATGGCGCGCCGAGGCCGTCGCTTCGGATCCTTGTGATGGGCGCGGGCGTGGGCGGCATCTCCATTGCCCGCGGACTGCTGCGTGACCGACATGACGTCACCGTCTTCGAACAGCGTCCCGATGTGCAGGCAGCTGGTGGTGCGGTGACCGTTTGGTCCAACGGCGCAACGGTTTTGAGGCAGCTAGGCGTCAACATGGACGGGGCCGGTCAGCTGGTGTCCACCGTGCGGGTCCTGACAGCCAAGGGTCGTCCGCTTGCCACTTTGGATGTGACCGCGATGGTGAACCGGCTGGGCGCACCTGTTCGGATGGTCCCGCGTCGAGTCCTGCTTGAACGGCTGCTGGAAGGCTTTCCGACCGAGCGCATCCGGTGCAATGCCCGCGCGGTCGGAGTGATCAATACGGACAACGGAGTGCGGGTCGACTTCGAAGACGGCAGCTCGGCGCACGGGGATCTGTTGATCGGTGCGGATGGCCTGCACTCAGTGGTTCGAGGTGTCGTCGGCGCACCACCAGCGAAGCCGACCGGCTGGTGCAGCTGGCAAGGACTCGTCACCCTGCCGGACATCGCCGACAGGCACGTCGCACTGATGATCATCGGTGAGCATGGCAACCTCGGCCTGTGGCCAGCTGGAGGTTCTGACCTGCAGTGGTGGTTCGACTTGCCATGGTCGTCGGATTTCGTCAGGCCACGATGTCCGATCGACATGATCCGGTCCCATTTCGCCGGATGGTCCGACGCGGTCGATCGAGTACTCGCGACATTGACCGACGAGGATCTGGCCCGTTCGCCGTTCCCGCATTTTCGGCATCCGATTCCCGGCGCGGGCCAAGGCGCGCTGACGTTGCTCGGCGATGCCGCGCACACGATGCCGCCCACTCTCGCGCAGGGAACCAATCAGGCGCTGCTCGACACAATGGTGTTGTGCAAGGCGCTTTCGGATTTCCGTAAACAAGCGAACAGCAGCAACGGTGATCTTTCCAGCGCGTTGCGCTGGTACGAGAACACCAGGCGACGCAAGGTCAAGGCCGTGTCCTGGTTGACCACGCAGCAGGTGTCGCGCAGTGAGTCCGCGCTGAGACCGGCGGCCGTGATCCCGAATCGGTTCATGACTTGGGCCTTGGCGACGTTTCTGGGTTGGGGCAGTCACCGCCGGATCTCGGCGGAGATCAGCCGAGAGCTCGGGGCTGCGAGAACCCCCGAACTTGCCCACGGCGATGAGCGCGTCGTCCCGCGCTACCTGCGGAGCTGAGACGGTGCCCACCACTGCCAAGGTGCCACCCGCCATACTGGCCCGCGTCGTCGAGTGGATTCGCCACTACCTGTATCGGCTCCATCAGCGGCTGACACCCCCGCCGGCCGCGATGATGGAGATGATAATTGCCACCTGGTCGTCGCAGGCGATCACCGTGGCGGCCCAACTCGGTGTCGCCGACGCTCTTGCCAACGGGCCGCTGCCGATTGATGAGCTGGCGGCCCGGGTGGGCGCCGACGCGCACGCGCTGCGCCGGCTGTTGCGGGCGCTGATCGGCCGGGGCATCTTCCGTCAGCTCCGCGACGGCCGCTACGAGCTGAATTCACTTGCGGCCACCCTGTGTTCCGACGCACCGGTATCGATGGTTTGGGCAGCGCGGTTTTACGGTTCACGTGAGCAGCGCGACCGTTGGACCCTGCTGGTCGATTCGGTCCGGACAGGGAAATCGGTCGTCCCGGTATTGCATGGCAAGGAGAGCTTCGACTACTTCGCCGACGAACCCGAATATGCCGAGCTCTTCAACCAGACCATGACGAGTATCTCGCAGCTGACGGACGCGCCCGTGGTCGCCGGCTATGACTTCAGCGCCTACCACACGATCGTCGACGTCGGGGGCGGACAAGGCCCACTGCTGGCCGCCATCCTGGCAGCGGCGCCGGCTTCGCGAGGCGTCCTGTACGACCTTCCGCGCGTAGTCGCGAGCGCCCCGAGCCTGTTGCGCGAGCACAATGTCGCCGACCGGGTGCGTATCGCGGAGGGGTCGTTTTTCGACAGCGTTCCGGGCGGCGGTGACGCCTATGTCCTCAAGAACATCATGCACGACTGGCCCGATGAGAAAGCGGTGCAAATCCTCCGTAACGTTCGCGCGGCGGCCGGCCCCCGAGCCACGGTGTTGCTGGTCGAATTGGTCATCCCCGACCATCACCGTGACTTCCCGGGTAAATGGGCGGATCTGGAGATGCTGCTGAATTTGGGGGCCCGCGAACGCACCGCGGCCGAGTACCGCGACCTGCTCAGCCGGGCCGGATTCCGGATGACACGAGTGGCGCAAACCGCCTCACCCCTGAGCGTGGTGGAAGCCAGAGCCGCGTGACTACAGGCGGAAGAATCGCGGCTGCGCGATCGGCTCGTCCGCGGCGACGCGTTAATCCAGCGTTTCCCGATGGGATGTCCGATGCGATGAACTCAAGTCGCACGCCACCCGTGTAACTGATATCGACAAGTTAGCCCAGTTGCGGCCCGAGGTGGGGCACCACCTGTTTGCGGGGGCGAGGCGGGCAACGAGACTTAGGTGAGCAGATGTCCACGAAGCACAGGGTGGTCGACCACATCGTCGAGTACCTTGCGGCAATCGGAGTCGACTACATCTTCGGCGTCGACGGCGCCAATATCGAGGATCTTTACGACGCCGCACATTTCCGGCCGGACATCACCGCGGTGTTGGCCAAGCACGAGTTCTCCGCCGCCACGATGGCCGATGGGTACAGTCGTAGCGGCGCCGGCTTGGGTGTAGTGGCGGCGACGTCCGGTGGGGGCGCGCTGAACCTTGTCCCTGGCCTCGGGGAATCGTTTACCAGCCGGATTCCGGTGTTGGCACTGGTGGGCCAACCGGCGACCACGATGGATGGCCGCGGCAGCTTCCAGGACACCAGCGGTCGAAACGGATCGCTTAACGCCGAGGCCCTGTTTTCTGAAGTGTCGGTGTTCTGCCGGCGCGTGCTGACGCCCGCCGACATCATCTCGGCATTGCCAGCCGCCCTAGCGGCGGCACAAACGGGTGGACCTGCGGTGTTATTGCTGCCCAAGGATATTCAGCAATCCGATCTGCATATCAACGGCTACGCCCGCGAACGCCGTGAGGATGTCGTTCGGCCCCGTTCCATTGGGGACTCGCATCCGATCGTGCGCGCGTTGCGGCGAGTGACTGGGCCGGTCACGATCATCGCCGGCGAACAAGTTGCCCGTGATGATGCACGAGCCGAGCTGGCGGCGCTGCGTGCGGTGCTGCGCGCGCGGGTGGCCTGTGTGCCGGATGGCAAGGATGTGGCCGGGACACCGGGACTTGGTTCGTCGTCGGCTCTGGGGGTCACCGGTGTCATGGGTCACCCCGGTGTGGCGGAGGCGGTGGCAGGCAGTGGCTTGTGCCTGGTGGTGGGCACCCGGCTCTCGGTGACGCAGCGCACCGGTCTCGACGACGCGCTGGCAGCGGTGTGCACGGTATCCATCGGGTCGGCGGCGCCGTATTTTGCTTGTACGCACGTGCACACCGACGATCTGCGTGCGTCGTTGCGGATGCTGACCAGCGCACTTACCGGCGCGGGGCGCCCCAGCGGAGTTCGGGTGCCCGATGAGGTCGCGCGCACGGAGCTGACCCCACCGGCTTTCGATGGTCCGGGTGTGCGCTACCGCGATGCCATGACAGCGCTCGACCATGCGCTGCCCGACGGGGTGGACATTGTCGTTGATGCCGGTAACACCGGCGCGGCGGCCGTCCACTACCTGCCGGTGCGGCGGAGGGGCCGGTTCGCGGTTGCGCTCGGCATGGGCGGCATGGGATACAGCTTTGGCGCCGGTATCGGGATGGCCTTCGGCCGCGCGAAAGACCGGAGGCCCGGCCGGCGTGTGGTCGTGATCGCAGGGGACGGCGCTTTCTTCATGCACGGCATGGAAGTCCATACCGCCCTGCACTACCGGCTTCCGGTGACGTTTGTGTTGTTGAACAACAACGCCCACGCCATGTGTGTCACCCGCGAGCAGCTCTACTACGACGACCTCTACAGCTACAACCGCTTCGCTCCCAGCCGGCTCGGTGCGGGTCTCGCCGCTATGTTCCCCGGGCTGACATCGGTCGATGTCAGCGACACGGATGGGTTCGCCGCGGCGGTGCGCACCGCGCTTGACGTCGACGGCCCGTCGGTGGTCAGCGTGGAATGCGCTGCTGACGAAATCCCGCCCTTCGCACCGTTCCTCGGCGCGCAGGTAGCCAAACAGATTGTCCAACAAGAAATCCCACTCACAAAGGAGAACCGCACCAATGTCGCTGCCAGCGCTTGACGATATCGCCGCCTTTACCGGCAGCTCGGAGCCGATCGATGGGGTGATCCGAATCGAGACCGCTCCCCTGGAGACGACCTTCCCGCTCTTCGCGGAGAAGCTGCGGTCGGTCTACCCGCACGACGAGATCTTCGGCGAGTTCTGCACGGTCAACGCCTATGTCGACTGCCCGCCCGACGAGCTGTTCGAATATCTGGCGGATACCCGAAGCCTCGAGGAGTGGACCTATACCCTGCGGGGCTTCACTCCCACTGATGAGCCCGGGCTGTGGCTCGCCTATGACCGGTTGCTTCCGGACACCAAGATCTACACCCGCACTGTGGCCAACAGAGAGGCGGGCACCGTCGACTACCACTGCGCCTGGGACCAGGGGAAGCACCTATGGATGATCTACCTGATGCGTGTCTTCGACGCTCAGCCCGTGCTCGACAAACCCGGTTCGGTTGTGCTGTGGACCAATTGCCACCACCCGTTCTACGACCGCAACCCGTATCCCGCCCCGCCACAGCGCAGCGGCTGGGTCGGCGACTTCTGGGACCTCTTCGGCGCCGGCCACGGGGTGGAACTAAGCAACCTTAAGGCCATTGCCGAATACCGGCACCGCAACGGCCTGCCGGTCACGCCGGCCTGGATGAGATGAGGATATCGTGAGCCACCCAGTTGTCAGCCTGACCGATCTCTCCACCTATCTGCCCGGTGAGCCGATCGGCGCGGACTACTACGCGCAATTCGCCGAATCCGACGACCTGCGCGACAACCTGATGTTCAAGGCGCCGAAGTTCCGCCATCACTTCGCACAGGGTGAGTCCGTGCTCGACATTGTCGAGCGTGCCGCGCAAGGTGTGATCGAGCGGCAGGGCCAGGAGGTGATCTCCAATATTGACGTACTGATCACCCACACGCAGATGCCGGACATGCCGTTCTCCGGCGGGGGCGGCGGCGTGGCCCACCGCTTGGGCATGCGCCCGAAGTGGGTGTTCGATCTGGCCAACGGCGGGTGCGCGGCGTTCGTGTTCGGGATGCAGGTGGCCCGCCAACTGCTGGCGTCGGGTGAAGCGCACACCGCGCTGATCGCCGTCGTGGAGAACGCCGCCGGCAAGGTCTTCGACCAGCCGGCAGTGCGGCGAAAGGCGCAGGCCTCGGTTCCGGGTGACGGCGCGGCGGTCGGACTGGTCACGGTGTCCGACCAATCACCCATCCTCGGGATCGAATGCCGCAACTACGGCGAATACAACGGGGACATGATGCTGGAGTTTGACCCGCCCCGTGAGTGGTGGCAGCCCGGCCCCGGTGAGGCCTGCATCGGTTTCAGCGAATCCAAGATCGCCAAGGTGCTGGCCCGCGGCAACCGTCAGGTTCCTGAGGTTGCGCTCGCGGTGTGCGATCGGATCGGCCTGAGCTCCAAAGACATTGACCTGCTGGTTACCAACCAGCCCAACCGGGTGTTCTTGCGCAACTGGCGGGAGGCACTCGAATTGCCGCCCGAACGCCATCGCGACACCTTTGACGAATGCGGCAACCTATTCGGCGCGGGCATCCCGGTCAACTTGGATCGCGCCATTTGTGACGGTCAGGTCAAGGCCGGGGATGTGGTCATGATGGCCGCCTTTGCGCACGCAGGTGACTTCGCCGGCGCGGCGGCAATCCGTTGGGGCGGTCGCGGGTGATGTTACCGGTGGCGCGCGAGAGTTCGGTCTCCGCGGAGATCCTGGGCGCACTGCCGCAGGCGGTCGATCCGTTCGCGTTGTCCCTCAACGAGAACCCGTTTCCGCCGCTGCCGGCGGTGCGGTCGGCGTTGGTCCTGTCCATCGACGCGGCCAACCGCTATCCGGAATTTTTGCCCGGGCAGCTGCGATCGCTGGTCGCGAGCCGGGTCGGGGTTGGCGACGATCAGGTCGTGCTGGGACCGGGTGCATCCGGAGTAGTCATGCAGGTGCTGCATGCGGTGACGCGGCCAGGCGACCGAATTGTGATGAGCCAGCCCACTTTCGACGGATACCCGATCTTCGCCGAGATGGCCCGCTTGACATCGGTCACCGTCCCGCTCGACAAGTACGGTCATCAAGACCTGGAGGCAATGGCCGAGGCCGCTGCCGAGGCCAGCGTGGTCGTGTTGTGCCGGCCACACAATCCGACCGGCACACTGGAGCCCATTGCACATGTGGAGCGGTTCCTCACGGAGGTCCCCGATGACACCGTGGTGTTGCTCGACGAAGCCTACGTCGAGTTCGTCGCCCCCAGACACCGCATCGACGGACCGGAACTGATCCGGCGGTTCCCGAATGTCGTCGTATTACGCACGTTCTCAAAAGCGTACGGGCTCGCTGGGCTGCGTATCGGGTACGGGTTCGGGGCACCGGAGCTGGCCCGCATGCTGTGGACCATGCAATTGCCGTTCGGCATGAGTAATAGCGGCGCGGTGGCGGTGGCGGCTTCGTACGACGCCGAAGCACAGTTACGGCAACGCGTTCAGCAGATCACCGCTGAACGCAATTACCTACGGCGACGGCTGTGCGCGCTGGGCGTCTACACCACCGACTCACACGCGAACTTCGTGTACCTGCCGTCGAGGGGCCGGCAGTGGCACGAGGTGTTCGCCGACACCGGGCTGCACGCCCGCTACTACGCCGACGGTGCCGCTCGGATCACCGTCGGCAGTCGTGCGTCCACCCTGGCGGTGCTTTCCGCGGTGGAAGAGTCGCGCGGCTGACCCGGTCGCGCTCGAAAATAGTGTGGCGCAAGGTCGATACGGTGAGCACGAAGCAGGACGCCCACGGGGAGGAGAGAGGAAACCTGTCATTGGTCAAGTCCGAGTGAAGGATGGTTGTCCGTGATGGCCGCCACGGGGGGCTTGGCTTCTCGCCAGCCGGTAAGGAGCAACGATGGCCACAATCAGCATCCCGCAGTATCTGCTGCACCAGGTGCGGCGCCGATTCACGCCGACGCTCAACACCATCCCCGGGATAGGCGCGATCGAAAAGCGTCTGCTCAGCCATGAGTGGACGCAGAAGACACTGGCTGACCCCCCAGCTGGCAGCGGGCTTAAGCCGGTCGTCGGCGACTCGGGTGTGCCGATTCTGGGCCACATGATCGAAATGTTCCGCGAGGGACCCGACTTCGCGCTGCATCTCTACCAGACCCGCGGACCGATTAGCTTCGGCCAATTGGCAATCGTGCCGGCGATCATCGCGCTGGGACCCGACGCCACCCAGGCCGTGTTCTGCAACAAGAACAAGGACTTCTCGCAGAAGGGCTGGCATCCGCTCATCGGCCCGTTCTTCAACCGCGGGTTGATGCTGCTGGATTTCGACGAGCACATGCATCACCGGCGCATCATGCAGGAGGCGTTCGCCCGCAGCCGGCTGGCCGGCTACGTCGAGCGCATCGATCGCGTCGTCTCGGATGTGGTGGCGAATCGCTGGGTGACCGACGATCCGCGCTTCCTGTTCCATCCAGCGATGAAGGAACTCAGCCTGGACGTCGCGTCGGTGGTATTCATGGGCCACGAGCCGGGTACCGATCACCGCCTGGTCTCCAAGGTGAATGACGCATTTACAATGACGACCCGTGCCGGTGGCGCGATCATTCGCTACCCCGTACCGCCGTTCAAGTGGTGGCGAGGCCTGCGGGCCCGCACCCTGCTCGAAGAGTACTTCGCCGGGCGCGTGCAGGAGCGCCGCAACGCCGAAGGCTCCGACATGCTGACGGTGCTGTGCCATACCGAGGACGAGGACGGCAACAGCTTCACCGATACCGACATCGTCAACCACATGATCTTTCTGATAATGGCCGCCCATGACACGTCGGCGTCGACCATCACGACGATGGTTTACCACCTGGCGGCGCACCCGCAATGGCAGGAGCGGGCGCGCGACGAATCGGCTCGGCTCGGCGACGGGCCGCTCGACATCGAGTCGCTGGAGAAGCTGGAGACACTCGATCTAGTGATGAACGAGTCGCTGCGGATGGTGACGCCGCTGCCCTTCAACATGCGTCGGACCGTGCACGACACTGACCTGCTGAGCTACTACGTGCCGGCCGGGACCAACGTCGTGACAATTCCGGGCTTGAACCACCGGCTGCCGGAACTGTGGACCGAACCGGAGAAGTTCGATCCGCAGCGCTTCGCCGAACCCCGCGCCGAGCACAAGAAGCACCGATATGCCTTCGCGCCGTTCGGTGGCGGTGCGCATAAGTGCATCGGAATGGCATTCGGGCAACTGGAAGTCAAGACCGTCGTGCACCGACTACTTCGCCGGTACCGGCTGGAACTGATCCGGCCCGGCTACCAGCCGCACTGGGACTACGGCGGCATGCCGATCCCGATAGACGGCATGCCGATCGTGCTGCGTCCGCTTTAGCTCTCAGTACCGAGATTGAACCCACGCGCCTATCGGCTGACCCGGTCTGTGTCGGAAAGTAAGGTAACGGCGTGGCAGCTTCGCGATCGGACAGGCGCGACACGATCGCGGTGGCGCGGGCCAACTGGGAGCGTGCCGGGTGGGGCGATGTTTCGCAGGGCATGGTCGCGGTGACATCGGTGATGCGTGCCCATCAGATCCTGCTGGCTCGCGTCGAGACCGCGCTGCGCCCCTACGACTTGAGTTTCTCCCGTTTCGAGTTGCTGCGGCTGCTGGCCTTCAGCCGCACCGGCGCGTTACCGATCACCAAAGCATCTGACCGGCTGCAGGTTCACGTCACCAGCGTGACCCACGCAATCCGCCGGCTCGAGGCCGACGGGCTGGTTCAGCGGGTGCCGCATCCCACCGACGGGCGGACGACGCTGGTGCAGATCACCGATCTCGGCCGCTCCACGGTCGAGGACGCCACCGTCACCCTCAACGAGCAGGTGTTCGCCGACATCGGAATGGAGGCTGACGAATCGCAGGCATTGGTGTCGTCTATTGAAACTCTGCGGCGCAACGCAGGAGACTTCTGAGATGGAACACAGGAAGGTAGGACAGTGGACCCACTAGTTGCTCACCAGCGCGCTCAGGACACGTTCGCCGGCGTCCTTGCCAACGTCAGTCCCGACCAGCTGGGCGCCCCGACGCCCTGCTCGGAGTGGGCGATTCGGGATCTGGTCGAACACGTCATCGGCGGCAATGAGCAGGTCGGGCTTTGGGCGGAAAGCCCGAATGAGCCGCCGGCCCGGCCCGACGACATCGTTGCGGCCCACCGGGCTACGGCCGCCGCCGCTCAGCAGGTTTTCGCGGGTCCGGACGGGATGTCCACCATGTTCACGCTTCCGATCGGGCAGATTCCCGGACAAATCTTCGTGGGAATGCGCACGACCGACGTGCTCACCCACGCATGGGATCTCGCGGCTGCCACCGGGCAGTCGACGGATCTTGATCCCGAGTTGGCGACCGGGCAGCTTGTCGCCGCGCGTGCGTTCGTGGGGCCCCAGTTCCGTGGGCCGGGCCAGCCCTTCGCCGAGGAGCAGCCGTGCTCGTCTGAGCGCGCGCCTGCCGATCAGCTGGCCGCGTTCTTGGGCCGAGAGATGCAGTGACACAAGGTTCTGCCTCAGCTGCCGCGCAGCGCCTCGATCACCGCGCTGAAGTCTTTGTCGGCGTGGTCGGCGGCGAACTTGGCGTAGATCTCGGCGGCGTGACCGCCCAGCGGCGCCGACGAACCGGTTGAAGACACCGCATCCATCGCCAGGCCCAGGTCTTTGTTCATCAGTGCGGTCGCGAAACCCGGCTTGAAATCGTTGTTGGCCGGTGATGTCGGCACCGGGCCCGGCACCGGGCAATTGGTGTGCACGGCCCAACAATTGCCGGTCGCGCCGGTGATCACGTCGAACAATGCCTGCGCGGACAACCCGAGCTTCTCGGCCAGCACGAACGCTTCACCGATCGCGATCTGTTGCACGGCCAGCACCATGTTATTGCACACCTTGGCGGCCTGCCCGGCCCCGGCCGCACCGCAGTGAATGATCTTGCCCGCCATCGGTTCCAGCACCGGTCGCGCTCGCTGCACCGCGGATTCGTCGCCTCCGACCATGAACGCCAGCGTCCCGGCGACGGCACCCTTGACTCCGCCGGAGACGGGTGCGTCCAGCTGTGAAACCCCGTGGGATTCCGCTAGCGAGTGGACCTCGCGGGCATCGTTGACCGATATCGTGGAGCTGTCGATGAACAGCGCACCGGCCCGCGCGGCGGGCAACACATCGGCATAGCAGCGCTTGACCAGCTCGCCATTGGGCAGCATGGTGATCACCACGTCGGCGTCGGCGACCGCGTCGGCAGCGCTGTCGAATATCCTGGCGCCGCCCGCGGCTGCTGCGGCCGCCGCTGCCGGCACCGGATCGAACCCGCGCACGATGTGGCCTGCGGCAACCAGATTCGCCGACATCGGCGCGCCCATGTTGCCCAGCCCCAAGAACGCGATCGCCGACATTGGCTCCCTCTCCTACGCGCTGGCCCGGAACCGCGCGGCCTCGGCCCGACCGATGACCACCCGCATGATTTCGTTGGTCCCTTCCAGGATTCGATGCACCCGCAGATCGCGGACGATCTTTTCCAGACCATACTCGCGCAGGTAACCATAACCGCCGTGCAGCTGTAAGGCTTTGTCCGCGACCTCGAAGCAGGTATCAGTGACGTAGCGTTTGGCCATTGCGCACAGCTCGACCTTGTTGGCGTCGTTGGCGTCTAACGCACTGGCGGCCCGCCACAACAGCATTCGCGAGGTCTCTAGCCCGGTAGCCATGTCGGCGAGGGTGAACCGGATGGTGGGCTCATCGAGCAGCGCAGCGCCGAACGCCTGCCGCTCGCGAACATAGGCTCCCGCTTTGTCGAAGGCGGCCTGCGCGCCGCCCAGCGAGCAGGCCGCGATGTTGAGCCGACCGCCGTTGAGGCCGTTCATCGCGATGCCGAAGCCGGCACCCTGGCCTTCCGCGCCGCCCAGCATCGCGTCGGCAGGTACCCGCACACCCTCCAGGATCACCTGCGCGGTGGGTTGTGCGTGCCAGCCCATCTTGGCCTCAGGCGAGCCGAAACTCAGGCCCGGCGTGTCCTTTTCGATGATGAACGCCGATATGCCGCGCGGGCCCTCGTCCCCGGTGCGGGCCATCACCACATACATGTCCGAGGCTCCGGCGCCGGAAATGAACTGCTTGACGCCGTCGAGCACGTAGTCTGCGTTTTTTCCTGAGCCCTGCTTGACGGCGCGGGTGCTCAAAGCGCTGGCGTCGGATCCGGCGCCGGGCTCGGTCAGACAGTAGCTGGCGATGACATCCATCGGCGCTAACCGCGGGATCCATTCCTTGCGTTGTTCGTCGGTGCCAAACGTGTCGATCATCCACGCGCACATGTTGTGGATGGACAGGAATGCGGCTGTCGTCGGGTCGGCGATCGCCAACTGCTCGAAGATCCGGACCCCGTCGAGTCGACGCAGCCCGCTGCCGCCGACGTCATCACGGCAATAGATCGCCGCCATGCCCAGCTCGGCGGCCTCGCGCAACACGTCCGTCGGAAAATGCTCGGTGGCATCCCATTCCAGGGCGTGCGGGGCAAGCCGTTTGGCCGCAAACGCGGCAGCCGTCTCGGTGATGACCCGTTCGTCGTCGTTCATGGTGAACATGCTGGCCCTAATTCATTGTGGGGATGACGAATTCGGCGCCGTCCTTGATGCCCGATGGCCAGCGCGACGTGACGGTCTTGACCTTGGTGTAGAACTGGATCGACGCCGGTCCGTGCTGGTTGAGGTCGCCGAAGCCGGAGCGCTTCCAGCCGCCGAAGCTGTGGTAGGCCACCGGAACCGGGATCGGCACGTTGACACCGACCATGCCCACCTGCACCCGGGAGACGAAGTCGCGGGCGGCGTCGCCGTCGCGGGTGAACACCGCCACGCCGTTGCCGTACTCGTGCTCGGAGGGCAGCCGCAGTGCTTCCTCGTAGTCATGGGCGCGCACCATGCACAGCACGGGTCCGAAGATCTCGTCGGTGTAGATCGACATCTCGGGGGTGACGTGGTCGAACAAGGTCGGCCCGATGAAAAAGCCGCCTTCCAGGCTCGCGTCGCCGTACGCCAGGTCGTCGCTGCTGCGGTCGCGGCCGTCGACGACAATCTCGGCGCCGGCGGCCACGCCCTGATCGATGTAATCGCGCACCCGGGCCAGCGCGGCCTCGGTGACCAGCGGACCGTAGTCGGCCTTGGGGTCCAGGCTGTGCCCCACCCGCAGGTTGTTGATCCGCTCCACCAGCCTGGCGCGCAACCGTTCCGCGGTCTGATCGCCGACCGGCACCGCGACGCTGATCGCCATGCAGCGTTCCCCGGCGCTGCCGTAGCCAGCCCCGATCAGCGCGTCGACGGCCTGGTCGAGGTCGGCGTCGGGCATCACGATCATGTGATTCTTGGCGCCCCCGAAGCATTGCGACCGCTTGCCGGTCGCCGCGGCCGTCGAGTAGATGTAGTGGGCGATATCCGAG
>DASZLQ010000117.1:0-18773 GCA_035552295.1 Mycobacterium sp.
GCTGGACGACGGCGTGCGCCGCACGGTCGACTACTTCCGTGACGTCCGGACCCTTTGACCTTGCGCCGAGCGTGTTCTGAAGGCGGAAAAATCGCCGATTTCTCGCCGTGGCTTCACGTTCGGCGCATCGGACGGTCTAGCGTTGCTCCGGTGCCTGCGCGCCCTCCAGCGCTACCGCGCGGGCGAGTCGCGCATAGCGCAACTCCAAATCCTTGAAGCGCATGTAGGTGCTCAGCGTGGTGAAGCTGAAAGCCATGATGAGTGCATAGAGCATCAGGTCGGTCCCGCGGCGGACCCCGAACCAGTGCGCGACCACGGTGGTGTCGTCAGGCCGCAGCACCGCATAGACGCCGCCCAGCACGAACAAGACATAGCCGACCTTGACCCACGCCCGAGATCGCGCATTGCGGCGTGACCGCAGCAGATAGACCAGCAGCGCGACGATCGACCCGATCAGCAGCACCTGAATCCAGTTCATCGTGGAATCCTCCCTCGCAGAAACCCGTCGAAGATGATGTTGACGCCATTGAGCAGGGGCTGCCCCTTCGACTTCGAATATTCGGTGTAGAGCACCTCGACCGGCAGTTCGACCACGCGCCAATGGTTTTCGGCAATCAACGTGACGAACTCGTTGGCGTGGCTCATGCCGCTCATGGTGAGATCCAGCCCATCGGCCACCGCATTGTTGAAAACCCGCAGCCCATTGTTGGTGTCGGTCAAGCCAAGCCGGCGGCCGCGCCTGCTCAACCGCGCCGCGGTCCGCAGCACGACCCGCTTCAGGAACGGCGGCCGGCTGCCCTGGGGCACGCCGAACCGCGTTCCGATAACAATGTCGACGTCACCGGCGCACAGCCGCTCGATCATCGCCGACACATCTTTGACGCGATGCTGGCCATCGGCGTCGAACGTGGCGAAAACCCGTGCACCAGGCTGCCTGCGGGCGTACTCGACGCCGGTCTGGATGGCCGCCCCCTGCCCCAGGTTGATCGGATGGCGCACCAAGTGCGCCCCCGCTCGCCTGGCGATCTCGCCGGTGCCGTCGGTGCTGCCGTCGTCCACGCACACCACATGGTCGAAGAGCGACCGCACCTCGGCTATCACCTCACCGATGACAGCGGCTTCGTTGAAGGCGGGAATGACGATCCAGACGCCGGGGTAATCCGTTTCGATGCCCACAAGGTACACGCTGGCCCAGGCCGGATCAGCCGGTTGAGCGCCCGGCGCGCCCCAGCGCCACGAGATGGACACCGATTCCCACCAGCGGACCACACAACAAGCCGACCACCGTGCGGGTCTCCAGCGGCAGCGGCAACAGCAGCAGCAGTCCCGACGCCAGCGTGGCACCGACCCACCCCAGCGAATACGCCCGATGTAGTGCCGCCGCTACCGCGGCAGCACCGGTGAGCGTCAGCATGGCGATCGCTACAGCGGCTCCCGTCAGCCACGCCAACAGCGCGCCGCTGGCGTCATACTGCGGCCCGAAGGCGACCCGCAGCAGCCACGGGCCCACGACGCCCGCAGCCAGCACCCCGACCGCGCCGATGCCGCCGATGATCGCCGCCGGCACAACCAGCGCACGAAGCCGGTCGGTGCGCTCGTCGACGAAATGAGCGATGAGGTTGCCTTGCATGGCTGTCAGCGGCATCAGCAGCGGCGCCCGGGTCAACGTCACCGCCAGAATGATCACTCCACCTTTTGCCCCAAGCTCATTCGAGGTCAGCTTGAGCAGCACCGGGAATCCCATTACCAGAATCGCGCTGGCACCGGCCGCGGTGATCGAATGGGCGGCGCCTCTCAGGAATGTCGCGGTACTGCCGGGCGTCAGCATGCGGGCCGTCGCGCGCGCCGCGGGTGAAGCCACCAGCATGATCAACCAGGCCAGCGCGCCGGCAACGGTTGCCCACAGGAATCCGCCCAGGCCCCATCCGATCACAAACGTCGTCGCGGCGACGGCGACCCGGATGACCGCGTCGGTCACCATCAGCGCCCCGTAGTGGGTCCACTGGTCGGTGCCGGCCAACATGCCCAGCAGGGTGGCGTGCAGGCAAAAACCGGCCAGACCGACGCTCAGCAGTACCACCGATAACCAGCGTGCCTCGACGAATACTCGACCACTCCACAGCAGCGAACTACCGGCAATCACGACGGCCGCGGCTATGCCGACCATCGCCGCGACTCGCAGCGGATGGGTACGCGCTCCGCCGGGGCCCGGCAGCACGTCGATGTAGCGCGTCGTGCGGACCTCCCGGATGGTTTCTTGCAGTAGGCCGTTGGCGGCGCCGGAGGCCAATCCGAACGCCCCCCAGAACACCCCGAAAACCGAGAAGCCGCTCGGAGCCAGGTCACGCGCGGCCAGGTAGATCACCGCATAGCCGCACAACGCGGTCAGTGCGGTCGCGGTGCCAACCCGGGCCACGCTGCCACGCGCGATCGGCCCCTGGGCGGCTCCGGTGGCTCCGGTAGCGCCCAGTGGGGACGCGGCACCCCCGACTTCGGTCACCGAGGCAGCACTTTCGGCCAACTGACCCGATGTATCGCCACAATTTGAAAATAGTAAGTGCGTCGGTGCCAGTGGCCGGCGGTGGCGATCGGCTTCGCTAATGTGAGCGGCTGTCAGGAAGGACCCATGGCCGCCCTTCGCATCTTCGGCTTCTCGCTGTTACTCACCGTGGCGGCCCTTGCGCTCGGATATGCGCATGGCGGGCTCAACGCCCTGTTTCTATTGCTAGTCCTGGCCGTGCTCGAGGTGTCGCTGTCCTTCGACAACGCCATCATCAACGCCGCGGTTCTGAAGCGGATGAGCTCGTTTTGGCGACAGATGTTCTTGACGCTCGGCATCTTGATCGCGGTATTCGGCATGCGCCTGGCCTTCCCGTTGCTCATCGTGTGGGCGACCGCCGGCATCGACCCGGTACGCGCGATGGAGCTGGCACTCAATCCACCGCCGCACGGCGCGCTGGAATTTCCTGACGGCTCGCCCAGCTATGAAAAGCTGATCAGCTCGGCCCACCCGCAGATCGCGGCATTCGGCGGGACGTTCCTGTTGATGCTCTTCCTCGATTTCGTTTTTCACGACCGAGACATCAAGTGGCTCAAGTGGATTGAGGTCCCCTTCGCCCGTATTGGGCGGCTCGGGCAGGTGTCGGTGGTGGTGACCGGCGTTGTGGTGGTCCTCGTCGGCACGCTGTTGACGCACTCCAGCGACGAGCGTGCGACGGTGCTGACCGCCGGGCTGCTGGGCATGGTCACGTATTTAGTCGTCAACGGATTGAGCCGGGCGTTCCGGCCGTCGAGCATAGCGGCCGCCACGACGGACGCCACCCCGGCCGTGGCGACCGGCAAGGCCGGATTGATGCTGTTCTTGTATCTCGAGGTGCTCGACGCCGCATTCTCGTTCGACGGCGTCACCGGCGCCTTCGCGATCACATCGGACCCGATCGTCATCGCCCTCGGTCTCGGACTGGTGGGCTCGATGTTCGTCCGGTCTATCACCATCTACCTGGTCCACCAGGAAGCGCTGGACCGTTACGTCTACCTGGAGCACGGTGCGCACTGGGCGATCGGCGTGCTGGCCGTGATCATGCTGCTTTCCGTCGAGCCGCGCTTTCAGATTCCCGAAGTCGTCACCGCTTCAGTGGGCGTCGTCTTCATCGGGGCCGCGCTGAGCTGGAGCGTGCTGCGCAACCGCCGCGTTGCCAGGGACGCCGCCTGACGGGCTAGGCCTCGATCTGCCCGGCGATGCGGCTTTCGATGGCGGCCCGCGCCGGGGGCGGCAGCACGATCAGGCCGTCGAGCTCCCTGCTGGCCCGCGCGTAGGCGTTCTGGCGTTCCTCCCGCGTGGCCGCCTCGTCTTGCGCCAGGTCCAGCAGGTGCTGGGCGCGGGCCAGCCGTTGCTGTTCGTCTTCGGAGAAATCGCTGCGGCGCCGGCGGATGGCCTCGGCCTCGGCGATCTCGAACGCGCTGATGTACTCGTGGACGGCGTTGCGGTATTCCAGTTGCGCATCCCGATCGCCGACCAGGTCGTCCGGCCCTTCCGGCCGCAGCAGGTCCGCGTGCCGCTTGGCCTTGTGGAATGCGATGGTTAGCGGAGCTCGCAAGTCGGTCATCAGCGGGAAGTCGAGAAGTTTGGCGATGTCCACTTCGTAGTCCAGCCACCGGGCATCGGTACGGTCGTGCGCCGCAATGACTTTGACGAGCTCGCGGCGGTAGCTGTCCTCGTTGTTCCGCGACCGTCCGGACGCCTCCGCCGCGGCGATCTTGGCTTGCTGCTTGAGCCGATACCGTTCCAGCCGTCGATCAGCCCGGCGCTCGCTGGCGGCCGCGATAGCTCTGAGGCCCCCACCGATCGCGCCGCCCAGTGGAAAGACCAGCCACCAGAAATTCGCGGCGAAATGCAGAACCGGCGTCACATGGCCAGGATGCCACCGAGAATCGATGTGCGGTTACGCCAGCGGCGTCAGTGCCCGCCGGCCTTGAACCGCTCCACCGAGCGCTGCACCTCCGCTTCAGCCTCGGCCCGCCCGACCCAGTTCGCCGTCTTGACGAACTTGCCCGGCTCCAGAGCCTTGTATTGCGAGAAGAAGTGCTTGATCACATCCAGTTCGAAGGACGGAACGTCCCCGATGTCTTGGATCTGATCCCACCGAAGGTCGCCGGCCGGAACACACAGCACCTTGTCGTCACCGCCGGCCTCGTCGGTCATCTGGAACATTCCCACCGGACGTGCCTCCACCGTCACGCCGGGAAAAAGCGGCTCCGGCAGAAGCACCAGCGCGTCCAGCGGGTCGCCATCTTCACTGAGGGTGTCCTCGATGAAGCCGTAGTCGGTCGGGTAGGCCATCGAAGTGTAGAGGTAGCGGTCCAGACGCACCCGTCCCGTCTCGTGATCGACCTCGTATTTGTTGCGTTGGCCTTTCGGGATCTCGATGATCACGTCGAATTGCACCGTCTCGACTCCTTGGGTCTGGGTGGATCTGGGTAGGTCAGTGCGTTGCGGGTCCACCCTAGTCGAGCGGATCACCGCTGATTCGGCAGAATGGGAGCAGACAGTCAGGAGAGTGATGGGTCCTACTCGCCGGCGGAAATCCACCCCCGTGTTCGTCGGGTTGGCCGTGCTGGCATTTGTTGCCGCCGTGGTGGCGGCGGCGACGTTCTTCACCACGGGTGGGCACGGCGGCAGCGGCGCGCGGGTTCCCGTACCGCCCCCGCGGCCGCCGGTCGTCAAGCCGGGAATGGTCCCGGTCAGCGACACCGCCGAAACACCCGGTGTGCCGGGGCTGGCGGCCGCGCTGGCACCTGTGGTGGCCGATCCCAACCTGGGCAGGTTAGGCGGCCGCATCACCGACGCGATGACCGGCAAAGAGCTTTGGCAGGTGGCAGACGACGTGCCGTTCGTGCCGGCGTCGACCAACAAGGTCCTGACGGCGGCCGCCGCGTTGCTGACACTGGATCGTCAGGCCCGGATCAGCACCCGAGTGGTCTCCGGCAGCCCGAACGCCCAGGGGCCCATCGTACTGGTGGGCGCCGGGGATCCGACGCTGTCGGCGGCGCCGCCAGACGTACCCACCTGGTATCGGGGTTCGCCGCGCATCGGCGATCTCGTGGAGCAGGTCCGCCGCAGCGGCGTGACACCGACGGCCGTGCAGGTCGACACGTCGGCGTTCACCGGTCCGACGATGGCGCAGGGCTGGGATCTCGCTGACGTCGACAACGGTGACATCGCGCCGATCGAATCGGTGATGATCGACGCCGGACGCATCCAGCCCAGCACGGTCAATTCCAGGCGGTCGCGAACCCCGGCGCTGGATGCGGGGCGGGAGCTGGCCAAGGCCCTCGGCCTGGATCCCGGTGCGGTGACGATCGTCTCCGCGCCGTCGGGCGCGCGGCAGCTGGCGGTGGTGCAGTCGGCGCCGCTGGTCCAGCGGCTATCGGAGATGATGGACCACTCCGACAATGTGCTGGCCGAATGCATCGGCCGCGAGGTCGCGGCCGCAATCAACCGGCCGCGAAGCTTTGCCGGCGCGGTTGATGCGATCACCAACCGGCTGAGCACCGCGCACATCGACACCACCGGGGCTGCCCTACTGGATGCCAGCGGGCTTTCGGTCGACGATCGGCTGACGGCCAAGACGCTCGACGGCACGGTGCAGGCGGCCGCGGGGCCGGACCAGCCGGCGTTGCGGGCGCTGCTGGATCTGCTTCCGATCGCCGGCGGCAGCGGGACGTTGGCCGACCGCTTTCTCGACACGGCCACCAACCAAGGCCCGGCCGGCTGGTTGCGGGCCAAGACCGGCTCGTTGACCGCCATCAACGCCTTGGTCGGGGTTCTGACCGACCGCAGCGGCCGGGTGCTCACATTCGCGTTTCTGTCCAACGCCGCCGGGCCCAACGGCCGCAATGTGATGGACGCCCTGGCCAGCAAGCTGTGGACATGCGGGTGCGCATGACCCCATCGTCCGATTTGACCCTCGGTACCGCTGTCGACTGGCGATTCGCGGCCACCGTCGGCGTTCGGCTGGCCCGGCCGGGTCCGCCGTCCACCGACTACACCCGCCGCCAGGCGATCGACGAGCTCACAAGTGCGGCCGCGAAAGCCGAACCGCCGGTGCGTGATGTCACCGGCTTGGTCACCAACGGCGTGGTGCCTGCGGCGCGGATCGTCGACCGCCCGGAGTGGGTTCGGGCGGCGGCCGAGTCGATGCGGGTGATGACGAACGGGAGTGAAGAGCCACGGGGGTTTCTCACCGGTCGGATCACGGGGGCGCAGACGGGCGCCGTGCTGGCGTTTGTGGCGTCCGGGATCCTCGGTCAGTACGACCCGTTCGCGGCCGCCAAGGAGGGCTGCCTGCTGCTGGTGTACCCGAACGTCATCGCCGTCGAGCGTCAATTGCGGGTCGAGCCCTCCGATTTCCGTTTGTGGGTATGCCTGCACGAAGTGACCCACCGGGTTCAGTTCACCGCCAACCCGTGGCTGTCCGAATACATGTCGGAGGCGCTGGGGTTGTTGACCCGGGACGCCGGTGAAGACATCGGGCAGGTGGTGAACCGGCTTGCCGACTTCGTCCGCAACCGCGGCGCCGAGGAGCCCGACGCCAACTCGTCGGGGATTCTCGGCCTGGTGCGCGCCGTCCAGTCCGAGGCGCAGCGCCAAGCCCTGGATCGGCTGCTGGTGCTTGGCACTCTGCTGGAAGGCCACGCCGACCACGTGATGGATGCCGTCGGACCGATGGTGGTGCCGTCGGTGGCCAGCATCCGCCGTCGCTTCGACGAGCGTCGTCATCGCAAGCAACCGCCACTTCAGCGGCTGCTGCGCGCCCTGCTGGGCCTCGACGCCAAACTCAGCCAATACACCCGCGGCAAGGCGTTCGTCGATCACGTGGTGGGCAAGGTCGGAATGGAGCGGTTCAACAGCGTCTGGTCGGGCCCCGACACGCTGCCGTTGCCCGCCGAAATCGAAGATCCCCAGCGATGGATCGACAGGGTGCTGTAGGGCAGCTGCGCGCGGCTGTCGAGGCTTTCGCCAAGGCCCATCTGGTCACCGGGGACCGATGGGGCGCAGCGCTATCCGGCGGGCCGGACTCGCTGGCGCTGACCGCTGTCGCGGCCCAGCTGCGACCCACCACCGCGCTGATCGTGGATCACGGCCTGCAGCCCGATTCGGCCGCCGTCGCCGAAACCGCCCGGGAGCAGGCAGTTGCGTTGGGATGCGTTGACGCACAGGTGCTTTGCGTGAACGTGGGTAATGACGGCGGTCCGGAGGCGGCCGCGCGCGCCGCCCGCTACGCCGCGCTGGCGGCCTACCGTGAAGGGCCGGTGCTGTTGGCCCACACGCTCGACGATCAAGCCGAGACGGTGCTGCTGGGCCTGGGCCGCGGTTCCGGGCCCCGCTCGATCGCCGGTATGCGTCCGTACGATCCGCCGTGGTGCCGGCCGCTGTTGGGGGTGCGGCGGGCCGTGACGCACGCCGCGTGCGAGGAGCTGGGCCTGACCGTGTGGCAGGACCCGCACAACACCGACCGCCGCTTCACCCGAACCCGGCTGCGCCTGGAGGTGCTGCCGTTGCTGGAGGACGTGCTGGGCGGTGGGGTGGCCGAGGCGCTGGCCCGCACCGCGACGGCGCTGCGCGCGGACACCGAGCTGATCGACACGCTCGCCGCGCAGGCGCTGCCCGACGTGAAGGCAGGCCCCGGGCTGCAAGCCCGGGCCCTGGCTGTATTGCCGGATCCGGTTCGACGTCGGGTGATCCGCGGCTGGCTGCTGGCCGGCGGCGCAATCGGGCTGACGGACAAGCAGATCCGCGGCGTGGACACGCTGGTCACTGCCTGGCGAGGGCAGGGCGGGGTCGCCGTCGGGTCCCCGTTGCGCGGTGAGCGGTTGATCGCGGGACGGCACGACGGCGTCCTGACGTTGCGACGCGAGCCTGTGTAAATAGGGGCTGACGTTGGTTGTTCGCCCGCTGGCGTGGCACGCTGTGGGCGTGGCCCAGATCTCCTCTGCGATCACCCCCGCCCAGCCGGTAGACCTGTACCCGGGGGATATCAAGTCTGTGCTGCTCACTGCGGAGCAGATTCAGGCCCGCATCGCCGAACTCGGCGAGCAAATCGGCAACGACTACCGCGACGTCGCCGCACAGACTGGCCAGGATCTGCTGCTGATCACCGTGCTCAAAGGCGCCGTGATCTTCGTCACCGATCTGGCGCGCGCGATTCCGGTGCCGACGCAGTTCGAATTCATGGCCGTCAGCTCCTACGGGTCCTCGACGTCGTCGTCGGGTGTCGTGCGGATCCTCAAGGACCTGGACCGCGATATCAACGATCGCGACGTGCTGATCGTCGAGGACGTCGTCGACTCGGGTCTCACCTTGTCGTGGCTATCGCGGAACCTCACCACCCGGCATCCGCGCTCGCTTCGGGTGTGCACGTTGCTGCGCAAGCCCGACGCGATGCACGCCAACGTCGATATCGCTTACGTCGGCTTCGACATTCCCAATGAGTTCGTGGTGGGCTACGGCCTGGATTACGACGAGCGCTACCGCGACCTGTCGTATATCGGGACCCTGGATCCCAGGGTCTACCAGGAGTAGACGGACCTTAGTCGAGCTCCCACACCGCGGTCACCGAGAAGCTGACTGTCTGCTGTCCAGGCTCCAGCGGGACTGCGGTGGGCATCGACCTTGGCGGCGCCGGCGGTCCCCCGGCGACAGGTGTGCCGCCGGTCGCTTCCGAGATGGAAAGCACCTTGCCCAGCCGAAGTCCAGACAACTGGGCGTACTGGTCGGCGCGATTCTTGGCATCGTTGAATGCCCGTGCGCGAGCGTCCTTTACCAGCTGCGAGTCATCGGCGATGGAATAGCTGACCGAGCTGATCCTGGTGGCGTCGCCGCCGGTGCTGACGATCAAAGCCAGCATTCGTGACGCGGCATCGGTCGGGTGGATCTTGATCTGGATCGCGTTGCTGGCGCGGTAGCCGGTGATGGTGGCGGCGCCGCTCGGCTGCAGATTGCTGTACTGCGGTTGCAGGGTGACTGCGGTGGTGCTGATGTCCTTGCGGTCGAGGCCGGCGCCGACCACCGCGTTGATGACCGCTTGCTGACGGTCATTGGTCTGGTTCATCGCGGCGGTGACGTCGGGTGCGGTGAATTCGATGCCGACGTCGGCGGTCAGGGTGTCCGGGACGCCTTGAACTTGCCCTGATCCGAGAACGGTTACTTGGCGTGGATTTGCTCCCGGTGCGGGCGCGGGATTGTGCTTGTCGCAAGCCGGCAGCATGGCAACGGCCAACCCGGCGGCAGCCACGACAATCGACCGGCGAACAAACCTTGGGGCGCTTCTTGCGATCGACATGCCTGGCACCCTAGCGTTTCGGGCGCGCTGATGTGATCGGCTCCGCATCAAGGCTCCGCGTACATGCTGCATAGCCTGGTTGTGACCGCCGAATTCAACCGGTTGACGGATGCGAATGGCGATGTACAGCAACCAGTTTGATATCACTGCTGACAGTCTGTGTGTGCTCTGGCAAAGTCTAACGTGTACCGTGGCAATCGCGCCGAACTTCATATATAACTCTAATCATATTTGTTTCCAACGTGTTTCATGCGAAAACCAAATGTCGCAGCACATTCGGCCAGCTAAATGAACAGTTATCGACTCTGCAATGAATAGGCGCCCCTGGACCTGTCATGTCCAGACACTGCCGGCCTAACGTGTCGAGGAATCTGCTTCGGTGACGTAATGATTCGCTGAAAGCTTTTGAACCGAACTGTTTTCGAGGAGAGAAAGCATGTCTTTTGTGATCGCACAGCCGGAGATTCTGGCCGCGGCCGCCGCGGAGTTGCATACCATCAATGCGGCGGTGCTGGCCGGAAATGCGGCCGCAGCAGCCCCGACGGTCGGGGTGTCTCCCGCCGCCGCGGATGTGGTGTCGATGCTGACCGCCGCGCAGTTCGCCTCGCACGCACGGCTTTATCAGGAGATCAGTGCCCAGGCGGTGACTATCCGAGAGCAGTTGGCGACCACGCTTGGCATCAGCGCCGGTTCGTATGCGGCCACTGAGGCCGCCAACAGCACTTCGGTCGCCTGAGCGAGAGGCACTCATGCTGGATTTCGCGCAGTTACCGCCGGAGATCAACTCGGCGCTGATGTATTCAGGACCCGGCTCAGCGCCGCTGCTGGCCGCCGCGGCGGTCTGGGAGGGGCTGGCGACCGAGCTACAGACTGCCGCGTCCTCCTACGGGTCGCTGATCACTGGCCTGATCGACGGACCATGGCACGGTCCAGCTGCGGCATCCATGGTGGCCGCCGTTGCGCCCCAGGTGGCGTGGCTAAACAACACCGCCGGACAGGCCGAACAGGCAGCCACCCAAGCCGTTAGAGCAGCGGGTGCCTATGAGGCAGCGTTTGCCGAAACGGTGCCACCGCCGGAGATCGCGGCCAATCGGGCGCTGTTGATGGCGTTGCTGGCGACGAACTTCCTGGGCCAGAACACCGCGGCGATCGCAGCCACCGAGGCGCAATACGCCGAGATGTGGGCTCAGGATGCGGCCGCGATGTACGGCTATGCCGGTGCGTCGGCCGCGGCGTCGACGTTGCTGCCGTTCAACCCGGCCGCGCCCACGACCAACCCCGCCGGGCTGGCCGGCCAGGCTGCCGCGGTCGCCCAAGCGGCCGGTGGAGCCACAAGCGCGCAGGGACTGCAGGCGATTCCCACCGCGCTGCTGGGTCTGGCCGGGTTGACGAACTCACCGCCATGGCTCACCAACCCGGCTGCTGCGCTGGGTCTGACCGGGCACGTCTGGAACGTGAACGGCGACGGAATCGTCGTGGGCGGGGTCCTTGGCGATGTGCTGGAGGGCTTGACCGGGTCGGCAACCTTGGATGCCAGCACGCCCTTCGATGCGTTTATCAGACTCATTTCCCCCACCCGGCTTTTCACCACCTCGTTCAAAGACGTCCAAGGCCTCGCCCAGGCGATGATGCCTCCGGCCGCCAAGGCGGCCGAGGGCGCCGCCAAGGCTGTTGAGGCGTTGCCACACGCGGTTTCGGGCGCCGCGGGCGGTGCTTCGGGAGCAGTCGGAAAGGCGGGGTCAATCGGGGGATTATCAGTTCCGGCATCGTGGGCCGGTGCGGCCCCGGCGGCAAGCCCTGTCACCGCGACGCTCAACGGCCTCGGGGGTGCCGCAGCCACTGAACCGGTCGCAAACACGTTGGGTGGGTTGCCGGTGGCCGGTGCCGGCGGCAGGCGGGGTCTGGCCCACTTTGCGCCTCCCCGATACGGATTCAAGCCGACCGTCATGCCGCAGCCGACCGCCGGGGGTTGACGGCATCCGGAATGCTCAGAAGGGCGGTTCGTCGGGCAAGGGTTGTAAGGCACCATCGGCCAGATGAATCAGGCGTTCCGCAACATCGTGAACATGCTGCATGGAGTCAGCGATGGGCTGGTTCGCGATGCCGGCAACTACGAGCAGCAAGAGCAGCAGCAACATGGCCAACACCGACAGCGCGGTCGGATCGAGCTGGGCCTAGGGAGTGACGAGAATCTTGCAGTGCCGCTCGGGGTCGGCGAGGTCATCGAAGGCCGCGCCGACCCCGTCCAGGCTTACCTCACCGGTGATCAGCGGGGTGACATCGATGTTGCCCTCGGCGAGTGCACGCAGCGAGCCGGCGAATTCATCCGGCGTGTAGGCGAGCACGAACTGCACGTTGATCTCTTTTGCGATCGCGAAGAACGGATGCACGGTGTCGGGCTGCATACACACCCCGGCGACGACCAAGCGGGTACCCGGACGTGCCCGCAACAGCACGTCGTCGATGATTCCCGGCACCCCGACCGCCTCGAACACCACTGCGGGTTTTACGCTGTCGAATGGCGAACCCTGGGCCGCATCCAGCGTCTGATGTGCGCCCATCTCAGTAGCAAGTTCTCGGCGTTTCGGCGAAAAGTCCGATGCCACAATGGTTTCGACGCCACGCGCCCGAAGTGCCGCGATGATCGCCATGCCGATCGGACCACAACCGAGCACCAGAGCGGTCTCCCCGGCCACAATGTTCGATTTGTTGACCGCGTGCAACCCCACCGCCATGGGTTCGGTCAGCGCGGCATGCTTGAGATCGAGGCCGTTGGGGATAGGCATCAGCAGCGGGGCCGATAGCAGCATCCGTTCGGCGTATCCACCGATCGTGCTGTTGCTGTAGACGATCGGCTCGACGCCCTTGGCGGACAGCAATACCGGAATCGACGTGACCAGAGTTCCCGGTGGATGTGTTTCGGTGTCCGGTCCGGCTTCGAGTACCTCGGCACTGAATTCGTGACCCATGAAGATATCGCGGGTCAGGTCGAGGCTCATCCCACCCGCGGCGGCACTGCCCATCTGGTCGGTCAGCGCCATCACCTCCGAGCCGTGCGCCGCGAAATGTAAGTCAGAACCACAGATTCCACACGATCGAACCGCGACCAGCACCCGTCCGGATTCGGGCACCGGGTCGGCGACGTCGTCGCGGTAGACCATCCGGCCGTCTCGCAACACTGAGGCGCGCATCAGTTCCTCTCGCTTTCTAACTTGTGTTCGTCCACGTGCTCGGTGATGGCTTTCACCACGGCTTCACCGGCGCGGCCAATCAATTGGTCGCGGTGGCCCCTCGCCCAATCATGAGACGACCGCGAGGCTTGTAACTGGCCCTTGAAATAAGGAATCACCTTGCGGGCCAGCAGGTCATAGCAGTGATACGTCGCTTCAGGCGACGCCCAGTCATGACCGAGCATGAGCAGCGTCCCGAAGCCACCCGATCGCTCGAGGAGATCCTCGATGTGCGCGATCGCGTCGTCAGGTGTGCCGATGCAGCAATTGCCTTTCGCCGCATAGTCTTCGACGAACTCATGAGGTGTCTGTGCGCCGTCGACGGTGTTCGCCAGTGGAACGAACCCTGCCGCGCCGAAATAATTTGCGAAATCCTGCAGCCCGTAGGTGCAGTCGTCGATCGCCTGGTCTCGGCTGTCCGCGATGTGCATGATGCTCAGCACGCGCCAATCGGCTCGGTCGGGCTCGTCCCGGCCGACTTTGTCGGCCTGTTCGCGCACTACCTCCCAGGTGTTTTCCAGGGCAGCATAGCCACCGGGCACCGACATCGACAGTGATAGCAGCGACGTGCCCAGAGTGCCGGCCAGTCGTGGCCCGGAGGGTGAAATCATTGCAGCCGTGGCGATTTCCGGATAGGGCCAGGTGTAGGGGCGGATGTGCAACTGAGCGTCGCGCAGAGTGAACCAGTCGGAATGGCGGTCGATTCGCTTCTCGGGCGCGGCGCGAAACAGCGCAAGGATCGCCTCGAGGGACTCCTGCATCATCCGGCGCTGCTCGATCGGGTCGATCCCCATCATGTAGGCGTCCGACGGCAGCGCGCCGGGGCCGGCACCGAACATGACGCGTCCGCGGGTCAGGTGGTCCAGCAGCACCCAGCGGTCGGCCACCATAAGCGGATGGTGGTATGGCAGTGAGACAACGCCGGTGCCCAGCCGGATGTGCTTGGTCCGCTCCGCTGCGGCCGCGATGAACACCTCCGGGCAGGCGATCAGCTCGTAACCGCCGGAGTGGTGCTCGCCGAACCACGCTTCGTCGAACCCCAGGCGATCTAGCGCAACGACACGCTCCATGTCGTATTCCAATGCCACCGTTGGGGATTGGCCGATCGGATGAAACGGGGTGATAAAGACACCGAAACGCAGTGGGGCGTTCATCGCAGCTCCAATCCATTGAGGAAGTCCAGCAATGTTGCGTTGACCTCGTCGGGTCGCTCTTGTTGCAGCCAGTGTCCCGCGCTGTCGATCATCACCTGATGGTATGGCCCGGCGATCACCTGCGAAGCGCGGTCGGCCCGGGTGAAGGACAGCACGGGATCGGCCGTCCCGCCGATGAACAGACACGGCACCGAGATTTTCGCGTCGGCGAGTTCGGGGGTGGTCTCCCAGTTGCGGTCGAAGTTGCGATACCAGTTCAGGCCGCCGGTAAATCCGGTGCGGGAAAACTCGGCGATGTAGTGGTCGAGCTCGTCCTGGCGTATCCAGTCCGGTAGCCCGTCGGGTTCGGGAAGGCGATCGATGAAGCCGTCCGGGCCGGGGGTCACCATCCGCAACGCCGCGGCCTTATCGCCGGATGTCCGTAAGCCGCCGATCATCCGGCGGATCGTCCTGGCCGGATCACCATTGAGTTCGGCGTCGGCGACGCCCGGTTCCTGGAAATACAGGATGTAGAAGAAGTTGTCGCCGAACGTTTTGCGCCATGCTTTCGTCGGCGCCACGTGCGAGCGGGGCAGCGCCGGCACGCTGAGCGCCGCGACGGCAGCGACCCTGTCGGGGTGTAGCAATGGAGCGTTCCAGACGACGGCGGCACCCCAGTCGTGGCCGATCCAGACGGCGCGCTCGGCGCCGACGTCGTTGAGCAGGCCGACGATGTCAGCGGTCAACTCGTGAATGTTGTAGGCCTCGACCGCGTCCGGGCGGGAGGAGCCGCCATAACCACGCTGATCGGGTGCCAGCACGTGGTAACCGGCCTCGGCGAGAGCCGGAATCTGGTGCCGCCACGAGTAGGCCAATTCGGGAAAGCCGTGCGCCAGGACCACCGCGGGTGCGCCGCGGTCCCCGGCTTCGACCACCCGCAACTGCACACCGTTGGTGTCCACTAACCGCTCGGTTGATAAGGGCATCGTCTCACCAAATCACAACGCCTCCGGGCTGAGAAGGCCTGAAAAGGTGGTAGATATCGGCGGGTAAGGGCCTGGCATCTAAACGAAAGCAGGTGGACTCGGCGTGAAGCGGTTAGACCACATCGTCCTGTGGACGAAGGATCCGCACGCATCGATGGAGTTCTACACGCGGGTGGTCGGGCTCGCGCCGGTGCGGTTTGCCGAGTTCGAGGCGGGAGAAGCGCCGTTCCCGAGTGTGCGCGTCTGCGAGGACTCGATCATTGACCTATCCCCAATGGACAGCATTGGCGCTACCGAGTCGCTCACGAAGGTCGAGGGCAGTGCCGGCCATCCGGTCAATCACGTCTGCCTAGCACTGTCGAAGTCCGAATACGACGCGTTGGACCGGCGTTTGCAGGCAGCGGGCGTGGATACCAGCGCGCGGCTCACTCGCACCTACGGAGCCCGCGGATGGGCGCCGCACGGCTATTACTTCTGTGATCCGGACGGCAATGTGGTCGAGGCTCGCTATTACGAGTAACCAATCGGGAACCGCCGGTCGTTGTCTGGGCAGGATGCTGGCGACCCGCTGCGCTCCGGCTCTACCGGAGCTGGCGATCGCCGCTAGCGGTAGCCTGGACTTTTCCAGCTGCGTGTATAGGGAAGGACTTGGCCGCCAAGGCCCGATGATTGATGAACCGGAAAAACGTGATTCGCACTGCGACGGCGATTGCAGTCGTAGTGCTGCTCGGCTGGTCGTTCTTCTATTTCAGCGATGACACCCGCGGGTACAAGCCCGTCGACACCTCGGTGGCGATGGGACAGATCAATGGCGACAACGTCAAGAGCGCGCAGATCGATGACCGTGAGCAGCAACTGCGGTTGACCCTGAAGAAGGGCAACAACGACACCGAGAACTCGGACAAGGTCATCACCAAGTACCCCAGCGGGTATGCCGTCGACCTGTTCAACGCGCTCAGCGCCAAGAACGCCAAGGTCAGCACCGTGGTCAACCAAGGCAGCATCCTGGGCGAGCTGCTGGTCTACGTGCTGCCGCTGCTGTTGCTGGTGGGTCTGTTCGTGATGTTCTCGCGCATGCAGGGCGGCGCTCGGATGGGCTTCGGATTCGGCAAATCGCGGGCCAAGCAGCTCTCCAAGGACATGCCCAAGACCACTTTCGCCGACGTCGCCGGCGTCGACGAAGCGGTTGAGGAGCTTTACGAGATCAAGGACTTCCTGCAGAACCCGTCGCGCTATCAGGCGCTGGGCGCCAAGATCCCCAAGGGCGTGTTGCTCTACGGGCCGCCGGGAACCGGCAAGACGCTGCTGGCTCGCGCGGTCGCCGGTGAGGCCGGAGTGCCGTTCTTCACCATCTCCGGCTCCGACTTCGTCGAGATGTTCGTCGGCGTCGGCGCGTCGCGTGTGCGCGACCTGTTCGAGCAGGCGAAGCAGGCTTCCCCGTGCATCGTGTTCATGGATGAGATCGACGCCGTCGGCCGCCATCGCGGTGCGGGCCTCGGCGGCGGTCACGACGAGCGCGAGCAGACGCTGAACCAGCTGCTCGTCGAGATGGACGGCTTCGAGATGAAGGACAACATCATCCTGATCGCCGCCACGAACCGTCCCGACATCCTCGATCCGGCGCTGCTCCGGCCGGGCCGCTTCGATCGCCAGATCGTCGTCGACCGCCCCGACCGCAACGGCCGCCGCAAGATCCTCGAGGTGCACTCGAAGGGCAAGCCGCTCGCGCCGTCGATCGATCTCGACACGCTCGCGTCCGGCACACCCGGGTTCACCGGTGCGGACCTCGCGAACCTCGTCAACGAGGCAGCGCTGCTCGCGGCGCGCCACGGCAAGAAGACGATCGAGCAGGACGATCTCGAGGAAGGGATCATGCGTGTGATCGCCGGGCCGGAGAAGAAGGCCCGCCTGCTCTCCGAGAAGGAGCAGCGCATCACCGCGTACCACGAGATGGGCCATGCACTCGTCGGCCACTTCCTCGAGAACACCGACCCGGTGCACAAGATCACGATCGTCTCGCGCGGCCAGGCGCTCGGTCTCACGATCTCCCTGCCCACCGAGGATCGCTACCTGACGACGCGCAAAGCGCTGCTCGAGCAGATCGCGATGACGATGGGCGGTCGCGCCGCCGAGGAGATCGTGTTCAACGAGATCACCACCGGCGCGTCCAACGACATCGAGAAGGTCACGTCGACGGCGAAGTCGATGGTCATGCGCTTCGGCATGAGCGAGAAGCTCGGCCCGCGCGTCCTCGGCCGCAACCACGACCAGCCGTTCCTCGGCCGCGAGATGGGCAACGAGCCCGACTACTCGGAAGAGGTCGCGCGCGAGATCGACGACGAGATCCGCCGCATCATCGAGGAGGGCCACGAGATCGCTCGCACACTGCTGCTCGAGCACATCGACGACCTCCACCGCATCGCGCAGATCCTGATCGAGCGCGAGACGATCGACCGAGACCAGTTCGAGCGGCTGCTCGCCGGCGAGTCCGACGAGCAGGTCTTCCCGCCCGTCCCCGACGACGAGCCGTCCGCGGAGCCGACCTCCGAGGCGAAGCGCAAGCCTCAGCTCCGGCCCCGGCCGTTCCCGCTTCCCGGTGGCGCTGCCATGCAGCCGCCGGAGCCCGAAGCCTCCTGAGCTTCCACTCCCGCCGGCGAGCGATCGTCGTGCCGCAGGCCGACCACGCGCGCTTCGCCGCCGCGCTCGCGCTGCACTGGGCCGACCGCCCGCCGCTCCCGTTCGACTCGTTCGTGCGCGGCGTCGCCGACCACGACCGGGGGTACGGCGAGCACGACGACGACTCGATCGACGGTCCGATGAGCGAGGAGCACTGGCTCGACATCCAGCGCCGGAGCTTCACACCGCGTGGTGAGGACACCGTCGTCGATCTTGTCGCGGCGCTGCACGTGCGGCGCCTCATCGGCGACCGGCCGGCCGGCGACGACGCGGCGGCGATCGTCGAGGAGCTCTGCGCCATGAGCGGTGTGACGCGAGAGGACGCGCAGGCAGCCGATCTCGTGACGAACGTCTGCGACGTGATCTCGTTCGAGCTCTGCTTCGAGCAGCCGAGCGAGCGCGAGGTGCGCGGTTACTCGCTCGTGCTCGACGGCGTGGGCGCGGTGACCGTCGACCCGTTGCCGTTCGACACGCCGGAGCTGCGTGGGCTCGTGACCGCGTACGAGCTCGACGGCTACCCGGGGCGGCTCGTTCCGGTGGTCGTGCCCTACCGGGTCGCGCCCTGAGACTTCGCTGAGAACTATCTCGTTTTCAAGTCGCACTTAGGTTGGCGGGGCACCTTGGAGACATGACATTCCCCCGCCGCACCCAGATCAAGATCGTCGTCCTCGTCGCCGTGCTCGCCGCCGCGGCGGCCGTCTTCGCCAAGGTCGCCTTCGCCCATACCCAGGCGGTCGGCACCGGCGTCGTCATCGTCGAGACCAACCTCGCCTACGAGGACGGCTCGGCCGCGGGGACCGGGATGGTGCTCACCTCGAGCGGCGAGATCCTGACCAACAACCACGTGATCAACGGCGCGACCTCGATCTCGGTCACCGACGTGGGCAACGGCCATACCTATACGGC